>JAAYMA010000120.1 GCA_012521615.1 Clostridiaceae bacterium
CGTTATCACTTCTTCATTCATGGTGCTCTGAGCTCCGCCATATTTCCATGAAGCCGTGATTGTCTCAGGATCGTCTGTTGCCTTGAAGATGACCTTCGATTTAAGTATGAAGACTTCAGGTGTAGTGACTATAGCATCACCTGAGGTACTTATTGCATCTCCCATTGTTACCTGTAATCCATAGGTGATTATAACTTCACGGTCAATGTCATAATCTTCTTTTGCATTGCCCGACAAAGTTATAACTGCTTCATTTCCGTCAACTTCTACTTCTCCGATTTCTATTCCGGCAGGTGCATTTTCAAGGGTTATGGCATCAGGTGTGACTACATTGGATGCTCCTTCAGGAACATTGTTCAATGTAATCTTAATCTGACTGCCATCTTCCCGGCCTTCTTCTATGGTGCCATCTATGGCCTCAGCTTCGATGTAAGGACCAATTGCAAACCAGTCGAGGTTATGGTCACCGCCTTCATTGTTGTCGCCGCAGCTTACAAGTCGCAGGATATGTTCTCCGGCTTGCGGTATTGTGATCTTAAATTCTGCGGTCATTGCATTTTCATTGCCCCACCCGCCAGTACTGTCAAGATATACAGTAGTCAGGTTTTGTTCCCCAAGCCAGAATTCCACTCCGCTGTCGTTGGAAGTGTAATATCTGTATTTAACTTTATAAGTTCCCGGCTGGGCAATATTGACCTTATAATGAAGCTCGTCACGGTTTGCAGCATTCCAGTAATTTACAGCCACACCATCATCAAATGCTACCGGTCCAAATGTATCAATGAATGCTTCTGCTTCAATTTTGCCAGGTATATCATGGTAAACATCAATTTTTCTGATAGTTGTTCCGCCTATAGTCGCTTTACCGGCCTTATCTGCCTGGAATCTTATCAAATGGGTCCCTTCTTCAAGGAGTACATTTGTTATTCCTTTTTTCCATAAACCCCAATCCGAATTAGGAGAATTCGAGGTTTCAAGTTTCAATTCTCCGATTACATTGCCGTCTTGGAGTATTAAGATTTTTGATTCCTCGGACTTCTCTTTTTCGTCGTCCCAGTTTTCAAACCACATATTGAAGGAGTAATATCCTGTTTCAGGAACATCCAGATAGAAATCGAAGTAATCTCCGGTGTCTACATCTGAAATATCACCGTTATCTTCTATAACAACTCCACTTGAGCCAACAATTTCAAATCCGGGCTGTATGTCATATGCAGGTATTCTTAAAGGCTTAATAGGAGTTTCACCGGTTCCTGGTTCAAAGATATAGGTTGCTACTGTTCCACCAGGAATTACTGCCGAAATCTGTTCACCCTTGCAGAGTATTCTGAATGCCTGATCCTGCTTGTTCTGGTTTATTACTACCACTACTACTGTACCGTCAGGATTCTTGAAGGCTACGTTTGTAACAGTGGAGCTTTTACCATAGTTACTGTCAATTCGTACTGCACCAGGTTGTAAAAATTTGGTGAATTGAGCAGTAATATAGTATTCTGGACACATCCAGTATTCGTCCTTATTTCCGGAATCACGGATAAGCATGGTAGGATCAGGTGTACCCGTCCACTGCTCAGGATAAATGTCGCTGTCAAGCATTGTGACCCATGCGTTATAGCTTACTGCCCAGTTTCTCAGGTATTGAGCTATACGATCTGCCCCCGCTGTTCCCCAGACAGATCTCTC
>JAAYMA010000121.1 GCA_012521615.1 Clostridiaceae bacterium
ATATCCACTCTCAGGCTTCTGGAGTGGATATTGTTCCTGAATTTCTGTAATTTCTCTTAAATTTCTCTTAACCTTTTCCTTTTTCAAGTGTTTTGGCCGGTTCATTATTTGCACCTATCTGATCGTTATAAAATGCCGGATCTTCTGAAACCTCCCCGGTGATTTTAGGGTCAGCTTTTTTGATTTTTGGTTCTTTTTTGTTACTCATAATGCCTCCTTCATATTATTTATCTCACATAAAAGTAGTGTGGGCAAATTAAGGAGTTTCTATTAATACTTTTTCAACCTGATCTGATGTCAGATTTCTGGTTGCTTAAGAATTTAACTTCCTTTATTACTCTGAACCCCATAGGCAAGGCCAGACAAAAGGTCAAGACATCTGCAATGGGCTGGCTCAGTTGTATACCCCAGATACCGATTAATCTGGGCAGAGTTAATATAAGCGGCAGATAGAAAAGTCCCTGGCGGGCAAATGACAGTATTGAGGCTTCTTTAGACTTTCCTATATTCTGCATGAGCATATTGTTTATAACCACCCAGGCTGAAAGCGGAAAAGGAATGCAGTGAAGTCTGAGCACTCTTGCACCAACTGCTATAACTTCGGGATCGTCTTTTCTGAAGATTGAAATAATTTGGGGAGCAAATATTATTCCGGCTATACTTGCTATTAAAAGTCCTGTAAATGCTACTTTTACACAGAACCAGAAAGCTTCAATCACCCGGTCATATCTTTTCGCACCATAATTAAAACCGCAAACCGGCTGGAAGCCTTGTCCCAGTCCTATCAAGGCTGAAAAGGCAAAGCCCATGGCACGTCCGACTATTGACATAGCTGCAATAACCGAATCACCGTATGGACGAGACATCTGATTAAGTGTCATCATTGCAAGACTTAAAAGTCCCTGTCTGTAAAATGAGGGAAGTCCGGTCCTGAGCACTTCTTTATATATAGCCCATCTTGGGTGAAAGTTTCTGAATTTTATTTTTATATTCCCGCCTTTGCCGCAAACATACAGGAGAATTATGAAGCTGCAAATCTGGCTAATCACAGTCGCCAATGCCGCTCCGCCAGTTCCCATTTCCAATACAAAAATAAAAATCGGATCCAGAATAATATTGAGCAACCCTCCAAAACCTATACCGAACATTGCATAGAAGGCACTACCCTGAAATCTGATAATATTGTTCAGGACAAAAGATGAGATTATAAAGGGTGCACCTAAAAGGATTATGCCAATATAGGCTTTTGCGTAAGGGAAAATAGTGGGAGTGGCTCCAAGTAAATTAACAAGCGGGTCTAAAAAGATTAATGAAGTTATTGTTATTATAATTCCGACAATAAAGGACGTAAAAAAACTGGTGGCCGCAACTTTTGACGCATATTCAGTGTTTTTTTCTCCTAACAGTCGCGATATATAATTCCCCGAACCCATGCCTATTGTAAAGCCAACGGCCTGGAGAATTGCCATAAGACTGAATGATATGCCTACTGCTCCGGTGGCACTTGTGCCTATCTTTCCTACAAAAAAAGTATCTGCCATATTATAAATTGCAGATATCAGCATACTGATTATTGTTGGAATGGCAAGGGTAATTACCAGTTTAGGCACAGGTGTCTCAGTCATTTTTTTAAATTTCACGTCTGCGTTCATGCTGTATACCTCGTTTAAGCTTGTATGTAGAAGATAATATTACATTAGTAGTATACAATTAATCAGTTTCGCACTCAACTGATTGGAATTTAGAGAGAGTTTTTAGTTAAATACTTTCATCAAAATGAAATAATATCGGATACAAGTATATACATTATACCTGATACCCGATATCTGTTAGGTTCTGTTCAGTAGTAAAGAGTTTTTCAGAAAGGTTAGCTAAAGTTATTTGATAAGTTCTTCATGTAAAACCTTAAGGGTTTCTATGATAGGCAGATGCTGCGGACAAGCACTTTCACAGGCACCGCATTCTATACAGTTGGAAGCATCAGCAAAATTATCAGTTAACCACTTGTATTTTTGACGGGAAACATCGTGAGCATCTCCCCTGACTGAATGAGCATAGTTGTATGCCCTGAAGCATTCAGGGATGTTTACGTTATTGGGACAGGGCATGCAATAGTTGCAGCCTGTGCAATTAATTTGTTTCATTTCCTTCCATTCATTTGCCAGATTATTTATAAATGAAAGCTCTTTCTCTGACATACAACCCGGAATCATATCTTCGCGGCTGCATATTTCAATATTTTCCTTCACCTGTTCTATGGTACTCATACCTGACAGCACAACAGAAATTCCAGGGTGATGGCAAAGCCATCTGAGTGCCCATTCTACAGGCTTCCTTTGAACTGGGTAGTCCCGGAATTTGGCTAAAATGTTTTCCGGGACATTATGAACAAGTTTTCCGCCTCTGAGTGGCTCCATTATAATAACACCAATATTTTTGGACTGAGCTTTTTCCAAACCTTTAAGTCCTGCCTGGAAATCGGTGTCCAGATAATTCAGCTGAATTTGGCAGAAGTCCCAGTCATATGTATCTAAAATATCTGCAAATACTTCATAATCGTCATGGAAGCTAAAGCCAAAGTACTTAATTTTACCTTCAGCTTTTGCTTTCATGGCTTTTTCCCATAAGTTCAGTTCTTTGAATTTGTTCCAGCTGTCAAAATCTAAACAGTGCTGAAGATAAAAATCAATTCTGTCGGTTTTAAGCCTCTTTAGCTGTTCTTCAAGGAAATTGTCCCAGTCATCAGCGGTTTTTACGTGCCAGGTAGGATTTTTTGTTGCCAGCATTACTTTATCACGGTATCCATCTGAAAGGGCTTCGCCAACAAGGAATTCAGATTGCCCGCCATGGTAACTGTAGGCAGTATCAACATAGTTTATGCCATTGTCAATACCATAGCGAATCATTTTTATTGCCTCATCCCTGTCAATATCAGAATCTTTCTCGCCTTTGAGCGGAAACCGCATACAACCGAAACCCAATAAAGAAGGTGAGATGTTAAGTTTGCCAAAATGTCGATACTGCATATTATCCTCCAGAAATATATTTTTTTAATATAAATTTGTTGGGAACAAAAAACGTTTGGTAAATAGTGAGTAGCAACCTTGATGACAGTGAATATTGAATGTGATTTATTTTTATTTTATTATGAAATAAAAGTTAAATCAACCTTGGAAAAATGGAGTAAGAAATGATTATTACTGTAACTTTAAATCCGGCAATAGATAAAACTGTTGAGGTCAAAAACTTTGAGCCTGGGAGATTGAACCGTGTGAAATCTGTTCGGCTTGATGCAGGAGGTAAAGGCATAAATGTTTCAAAGGTCATCAAAAGTCTTGGAGGCATTTCAAAAGCAACAGGCTTTCTTGGCAGGGAAAACAGCAGTTTTATTATCAATTATTTAAACAGGCATAATATAGAGAATGAATTTGTTTTTTTAAGCGGAGAAACCAGGACAAACCTCAAAATATTCGACAGCTCCAGAAAAGTTATCACTGAAATAAATGAACCGGGCCCTGAAGTCGAAGATACTGATATTGAAAATTTTGAAAGAGTTCTTTTTAAGAATGTTCAACAGGGTGATATTGTAGTTCTTACCGGTAGCGTCCCTAAAAATGCAGAAGAAGATATTTATGGAATATGGATTAAAAAGCTTAACAAAAATGGTGTAAGGACGATTTTGGATGCAGAGGGGAATCTTCTTAAAGAAGGTATAAAGCAAAGTCCTTATCTGATAAAGCCCAACATACATGAACTTGAGGGTTTACTGGGGTATAAAGTGTCAGGTGTTAAAGAAATAGAATCTTTCGCAAAAAAGCTTATAGAAGACTTTAATATAGAAATAGCAGTTGTATCATTAGGAAACAAAGGTGCAATTTTTGTTAACCGGAGCCAAACAGTTTATGCCCATGGACCTCAAGTTGACATAAAAAGTACTGTTGGTGCCGGGGATGCTATGGTTGCAGCATTGGCTTATTCTATAGAAAAGGAACTGGATTTTGAGAAAGCTGTAACATTGTCAATGGCTGCAGCTGCTGCAAAGACAATGGTAGAGGGATCTAAGCCACCATCGATTGATATTATAAGAACCTTAGAAAAGCAAATAACCTATGAAATAGTATAAATTGTTTAATAAAAGTAATTTTTATGGTCCGGAAGTTTCCGGGCTATTTTTTTACTTAAATTTAAGAATAGATGGAAATATTGTTCAATTTAACAAAAGGTAAAAATATCAACTCATTTAATCAAATTTATACATTGAGCTAAATCTTCCCCTCCAATACAATGCAGGTGAGTTAAATATCCATAAAAGGAGGGGTTTTTGTTGTCCAAAATTAGAAGGAAACTTGCCGTTTTTCTTGTAGTTGTATTCCTTATGGTAACTTTCGTTCCAAGTGTTTTTGCTTCAATGCCTGCTGTTGAAGGATATATAGATATCGCGGGGCATTGGGCGGAAGAAGCAATTAATAAGTGGAGCGAGAAAGGTATTATTTATGGCTACAATGGCAGGTTTAACCCGGATTCAGACATCACGAGAGCAGAATTTTGCGCTATTATAAACAGAATCTTTGGTTTCACCGAAAAAAGCAGTACGAACTTTGATGATGTTAAACCGGACAAATGGTATGCAGATGATGTGGCCATTGCAAAAAAGGCCGGTTACATAGCCGGATATGGCAACAACCTTTTCGGACCGGAGGACAGAATCATCAGACAGGATGCAGCCCGGATTTTATTTACAGTGTTTCAGTTTGATGTCGCAGATGGATTAGTTTATGGGCATTTTGAAGACAATTCAGAAATATCCTCCTATGCAAAAGAAGCCGTAGCTGTGTTGACACAAAAAGGATACATTTTTGGCTACCAGAACTATTTCAAACCTAAAGATAATTTAACAAGGGCACAGCTGATAGCAATTCTTGACAGAATTGTAGCAGAGCTTTACAACAAACCAGGGACTTACTCAGGAATTGAAACTGAAAAGAACATAATTGTAAGTTCAGATGAAGTAATTCTTGAAAATATGGTGATAGAGGGCAATCTCTACCTTGCCGAAGGTATCGGGGAAGGCAGTGTAACCCTCAATAATGTTACAGTCAAGGACAATACTTTTGTCAATGGCGGCGGGGAAAACAGTGTAATCATTAAGGATTCCAATCTGGGAAGATTAGCTGTCAGAAAGCCGGACGGAAAGATCAGGATAGTTGCAAGCGGCAGCACCAAAGTTTCCCATGTCAGACTTAATTCCGGAGCTATACTCAAGGCTGATAACATAAAAACCGGTTTTGATACTGTTGAGGTTCTTGAAATACCTGAAGGACAGAATTTAGTTATTGAAGGCGACTTTGAAGATATACTTGTGACCGCTTCCAATGCAAGCATCATAATTTCAGGCGGAACTGTCAACAATCTTACAATATCAGAGGAAGCCTTCGGAGCAGGGATACAGATAGCCCAAGGTGCTTTGGTCAGAACTCTTGATATAAATGCGGCTGTAAATGTGGAAGGGCAGGGTAAAATTGTTACCGCCAATATAAATGCCGGGAATGTAACAATTAGTCAAAAACCTTATGTTATAAACATTGCTGATGGTATTGAAGCCAATATTGGCGGAAAGAAGGTGGACAAATCCACTGTATCTGAAAGCAGTAAAGGCGGCACCACTCCAGGCACTCCCAAACAGGAATGGACACTTGTCTGGGCAGACGAATTTGACGGTGATACTGTTGACACTTCAAAATGGGAACTGGTAGATATGGGCGGTGGATTTGGTAACCAGGAATCCCAGTACTACAGTCCCGATAATGTAACAGTTGAGGACGGCAAACTCGTAATAACTGCAAGGAAGGAAAAACATCCGAACGCTACGTATGAAGAGTATACTTCAGCAAAACTTGTTTCTAAATTTGCCAAAAAATACGGAAGAATTGAAGCAAGAATCAAGCTGCCTCTGGGTACAGGTCTGTGGCCTGCATTTTGGATGATGCCTCAGGACAGCGTATACGGCGGATGGGCAGCTTCAGGTGAAATAGATATCATGGAAGCCAGGGGCAGAGTTCCCGATGTTGTATGCGGTACCCTGCATTATGGCGGACCATGGCCTCATAATGTACATACAGGAAAAGATTATGTTTTCCCTGAAGGTCAGACAATCAACGAATTCCATACCTATGCCATAGAGTGGGAACCCGGTGAAATCAGATGGTATGTTGACGGTGTTCACTACCAGACTCAGACCAGCTGGTATACCATGGGTTCAGAATATGAAGAAACCTATGCTTTTCCGGCACCCTTTGATCAGGAATTCTATATGCAACTGAACCTTGCAATAGGTGGAACCTTTGACGGTATGCAACTTCCACCGGATGAACTCTTTGAGGATCCTGATAATCCTGTAACTATGGAAGTTGACTATGTAAGGGTATATGAACTTACCGGAAGGCCGTATAAGACGCCTGAAGGAGCGGTTGTTCCTGTAGAGCCTCTGCCGGATAATGCAAGAACGCCTGATGCGACAGGTAATCTGGTATATGACGTAAACTTTGAAAAAGGTATTAAAGATAATCAAGAGGGTATAGATGACGAGTTCGGTGATTACTGGAACTATGTTCATAACGCTCAATTCGGCGGTGAGGCTGATGTAACCGTCGAGGAAATCGATGGAAACAATTATGCAAAAATAGACGTTAAAAACAAAGGAAGTCAGCCGTATTCCATTCAACTTGAACAGCTTACAACCCTGGGAATTGGCAGATGGTACAGGTTCTCTTTTGATGCGAAAGCTGACAAGATCAGAACTCTTAACACCAAACTTGGCGGAGGACCTACAAGAGGCTGGACTGCATATTCAGGTTCCTACACAGTGGATCTTACAGATGAATTCCAACATTTTGAGTTTGAGTTCCAGATGATCCATGAAACCGATGTTCTTACCCGTATAGAGTTTAACTGTGCAACAGATACAGGACCTGTGTGGATTGGCAATGTACGGCTTGAAGAGATAGACGGACCAACCGTGGATTACAATGCTCCAAAAGAACCCTTGTCAAGCGGTAATCATGTTTATAACGGAGCCTTTGACAAGTACAGCATTGACAGAATGGCGTGCTGGAACGTGGAGGTAACCGGGGCCAATGCTGATATTTACGTTCCTGAAGACACCAGGGAGCTTACTGTAAAGATTAAAGATGGCGGTGCATCGGCTGATACAATTGTTGTATATCAGCAAGGCATTCAGCTCTTAAATGATTATGGATATAAACTTTCCTTTGATGCAAGGGCTGCTGGTGACAGAACCATAAAGGTTGCTTTTACAGACATTGAAGGAAATGTATATGTACCTGCATCAGAAATATCCCTTACATCCGGAATGAAAACATACGAATTGGAATTTAAGATGGAAGCTGAAACAGATTATAATTCCAGACTTGTTTTTATGCTCGGCGGTGACAGTGCAGATGTTTATATTGATAATGTGGAGTTAATCACTACTACTTTCCATGTTGATCCAAGTGTTGATCTTTTCCCGCTCAAGAATGGAGACTTCAGTGATACTTCCGGAGAACCATGGGCAACATATGCAGTAGAAGGTGGAGTTGCTGATTTCTCATTTGAGAATGGCGAAGCAAGAATCAGCACAACTGTTTTAGGAAACAATCCATGGAGCATAATGCTGGCTCAGCATGGTATGAAATTCTCTAAAGGTGTAGAGTATCAGGTTGAGTTTGACGCACGAGCTAATGTACCGAGAGATATTGAAGTCATACTTGAGAATGCTC
>JAAYMA010000122.1 GCA_012521615.1 Clostridiaceae bacterium
CCAGTTTTTATTTAGGTTCGATTTTAAGGAGATATTCCTTGACTTAATCTATATTGAGATATTAATATATAATAGATTATTTCATCAGATGACTTGTTTCATCCTATACAGGTCCTTCAGTGATTTTAGTACGCATTTATAAATATAGAATGAGAGGGAATTCCTTGGCAACAGAAAAAGAAACACTAAAAGCAGAAATAGAACGCAGAAGAACATTTGCAATTATATCTCACCCGGACGCCGGTAAAACTACGCTGACTGAAAAGCTCCTGCTCTACGGTGGGGCAATTCACATGGCAGGCTCTGTAAAAGCAAGAAAAGCTGCAAAACATGCTGTATCTGACTGGATGGAAATAGAAAAGCAGCGCGGCATTTCTGTAACATCCAGTGTCATGCAGTTCAATTATGCCGGCCACTGCATAAACATCCTTGATACTCCGGGTCACCAGGACTTCAGCGAAGATACCTACAGGACTTTAATGGCTGCCGATAGTGCTGTCATGCTTATAGACGGCGCCAAAGGAGTCGAGGAGCAGACCATAAAACTCTTCCAGGTCTGTAAAATGAGAGGTATACCTATTTTTACCTTTATTAATAAAATGGATCGTGCCAGTAAAGATCCTTTTGAACTTATGCAGGAACTTGAAGATGTTTTAGGCATTAAATCATTTCCCATGAATTGGCCTATAGGAACCGACGGAGATTTCAAAGGTGTATATAACCGCAAATTAAAACAAATTGAGCTGTTTACAGGAAATAAAAGCCATGGTCAATCAATCATACAATCTACCAAAGCAAGTGTTGAAGACCCTGTATTTAAAGATTTGCTTGAAGAGCCTTACTACTCTAAATTAGTTGAAGATATAGAACTGCTTGATATTGCAGGAGATGAATTCGATCACAAAGAGGTTTTGAAAGGACAGCTCACCCCTATTTTCTTTGGAAGCGCCATGACTAATTTTGGTGTAGAACCTTTTCTCAGAGAATTCCTGAAACTTTCTCCATGTCCCGGTAGTCAGGAATTCGAAGAAGGAATAGTAGAACCTGATAACGATGATTTCAGCGGCTTTGTTTTTAAGATACAGGCTAACTTAAATCCTAACCACCGTGACAGGATTGCTTTCATCAGGATATGCTCCGGAGTTTTTAAACGGGGTATGGAAGTCATACACAGCCGGACAGGAAAACCGGTAAAACTGACTCAACCCCAACAATTTTTAGCTCAGGAACGCGAAATAATAGATACAGCATATCCGGGAGACATAGTGGGACTTTTTGATCCCGGCATTTTCAGGATAGGTGATACTTTAAGTACAAAAGGTAATTTGACCTTTAAGGGTATCCCCTCTTTCCCTTCCGAGCACTTTGCCAGAGTTGCCGCAAAAGATACAATGAAGCGGAAACAATTTTTGAAAGGTATGAAACAACTTTCTGAAGAAGGGGCTATACAAATTTTCCAGGAGTCTGATATCGGTATAGAAGAATTTATTATCGGTGCTGTTGGAGTCTTGCAATTTGATGTGCTTGAATACAGACTGAAAAATGAGTACAATGTCGATCTGAAACTGAACGTATTAAATTACAGATTTGCCCGCTGGATAACAGAAATCAATTGTAGACCAGAGGAACTGAATTTGACTTCAACAACCAAACTTGTTGTTGATAAATTCGACAATTATGTGCTTCTGTTTGAAAATGAATGGTCTATACAATGGGCTTTGGACAGAAACGACGGCCTTGTTCTTAGGGACATTTACTAAGCACTAATAGGTAATAGATTTAAATATTGGTTCTATAATAAATGTTGGGGTGCCGAAGAAAAATTCCGGTACTCCAACATTTTTTTATAAAAAAACAGAGCATGGAGTTGAAATCTCAAGTAAAATGAAATTGCGAGTCCCATTTTGAAAGGAGATTCAACCATGCTCTATAAAGATTATA
>JAAYMA010000123.1 GCA_012521615.1 Clostridiaceae bacterium
CCTAAATCTTTCAAGTGTTTTTTTCTCCAGTCTTGATATGTACATCTGCGAAACATTGAAACGATTTGCAATCTCTTTCTGTGTCATATTATGATAAAACCGGAGTTTTATAAACTCCCTTTCAATATCATTGAAATTTTTCATGGCTTTTTCCAGGAAATCTCTGTTGTTGATTTTTTCAAAAGTCTCGTCATCCTCACCTATTGTCTCGTGAAGTTCAAGATTATCCTCATCGTATACCGACTGGTCAAAGGATTGAATATTGTAGACATTCCAGGATTCTATTATCTCAAGAACCGTTTCTTCCTTCATTTTAAGATATTCAGCTATCTCATCTATTCTTGGTGCACGCTTATTTTTATGTGTAAGGTATTCCTTTGCCTGATTAACCTTCTGATACACTTCATATATTCTTCTGGGAATTCTTATGACTGAGGCTTTATCTCTGAAATACCGTTTAATTTCCCCTACAATTGTAGGAGTTGCAAAACTGACAAACTTGACCTTTTCAAATATATTAAACCGCTCTACCGCATTAATAAGCGCAACGCATGCAACCTGATAAATATCTTCATAGTCTACTCCCCGGTTTACAAATCTTTTCGCGATAATTTCCGGTAAATACATATATCTTTTTACAATCTCATTTCTCAGGTTTATATCTCTTGTTTTACAGTATTCGTAGAATAACTCTTTTTCAGTTTTGTCCTTGTATTTTGACTCCTGTGTGTTTCCCATCTCAAACTGCCTTTCCGAGCTTTTTCACAACGGTCACAAGAATCTCACCGTTTTTTTGTAAATCAACTTGGTCCATTAAAGCTTCAACAATGGCCAGTGAGAAGCTATCATCCTCACCGTCAAATACATTCGAGACAGTATCATCATTGGTTAGAAACTTAATTTTCAACCCTTCTGCCCGGGGTTCAAATATGATGCTAATTTTCCGGTTTTCCCCGGTTTTTTCAATGATTTTTCCCAGGACTTCGGAAATCGAAACCTTTATATCCTCAATGGCATCAAAATCAAACCCCATAGAGCTTGAGATACCTGAAGCAGTCAATCTGGCAACACTCACATATTCAGCTTTGGCAGGCAAATTCAATGATATGGTATTGGGATCATTCATGTTTCATTCTCCTTAATTATAAATACCTTATCAAGTCCTGTAATCCTAAAAAGCTTTCTCACAGTATTCTGAGGATTCATAATGATAATATCATGTTGCTGTTCTTTCACCCTTTTTAGTGCACCTACCAAAATACCCAGTCCCATGCTGTCTATGTAATTAAGGTTGCAAAGGTCCAAAACCAGGTCTTTTTCTTCTTCAGATATTACAGCATAAAGCTTTTTTCTGAAATCCGGACCTGAATAAATATCTATTTCACCTGAAATCTCAATAGTACATTTCTTATCATCATTGCCCAAAATTTTTATGTCAAACATGGAACCCCCTCCTGAACTATTTAATGACTAACTTGAAAAATTCAACTGCATTTTCTATATTTGTTCCAGAATGCGGAAATGCAATAATGAATCTGTCGCCAACAATGCCGGCCTCTTTAAGAAAACTGCTACCGGTTACATCAATGCCGTAAAGCTCCGGCTCATAGTCCACTCCATCATTCAATTCAATCTTTACTAATAAATCACTGTGTTCATCCAGATCTAACTGAACTTCATTTCCTATTACCTGAGTTATGGGTTTAAAACCGCCCTGCACAGCGATTTCAAAATATCTATCCTCATCAACAATAAATATATCATTTTCTCCCTGAGCAAGTTCTGCGACATACTTCATCTGCATTCCCATCTGCATCTGGGGATCTGTGGCACCCAGGAAAACATTCTGAACAAGGGGCTCTGTCACATTCTCCAATTCATCTGATATAAGATTTTCAACAGGTGTAGGATCCGCAATAAAAATGTCCCCCGCGACAAGTATCTTAAGGTCAGGTTCAACCTTTGTGGCAATGGAAACTATGAAAGATATCAAAACTACAAGCACTATAAGTCCTATCAGGGCATGCCATTTGTGATAATAGATAAAATTCCGGGCTTTTTCCTCATCCACTTTCAAAAGTCTGAAGATGAAGCTGGGGTTTTCCCGCATCTTTTTTTTCCTCAGCTCTGTTTCCGGATCATGATATGCTATACCTCTTGCAATTCTGTATGCTTTGTCAATGTCCTCAAGAGTATGTCCGTTTTCGTCTTTTTCGATATTTCTGAACTTTCTGTAAAGAATGTTCATCCTCTTATCTATTTCATCTATGGTAGCGTCCTCTTTTAACCCCAATACTTTTAGTGCTTCTTTTCTGTCCATTCAACCACCCTGTCTTTCTAATTATCTTTGGGTTTCATGGTTGGGAAAAGCAATACATCCCTGATGGAAGGAGAATCTGTAAGCAGCATAACAAGACGGTCAATGCCTATTCCCATTCCGCCGGTCGGAGGAAGTCCATGTTCAAGGGCAATTACAAAGTCCTCGTCCATCATATTGGCCTCTTCATCGCCTGCTTCTCTTTTTCTGACCTGATCCAAAAAGCGCTCTTTCTGATCTATAGGGTCATTCAGTTCAGAATAAGCATTACCAAACTCCCTGCCTGTTATGAAAAGTTCGAATCTTTCGGTCAGCTCAGGCTGATCAGCCTTACGCTTGGTGAGCGGGGAGATTTCAACCGGGTAATCCATAATAAAAGTAGGCTGGATTAAGTTATCTTCAGCAAATTCCTCGAAAAACAGGTTCAAAATTTCGCCTTTTACAGGATTTCCTTCAAGCTTGAGCCCTTTTTCCTGTGCAACTTTTCTTGCTTCTTCATCACTGGTTATTTTACTGAAATCAACACCTGCATATTTTAATACGGCCTCAGTCATTGTGAGCCTTGTCCAGGGAGGTGTTAAATCTATTTCAGTGCCCTGATAGGTTACCTTCATAGTTCCCAGAACCTCCTGGGCAACCTGGGAAATCAACTGTTCTGCAAGTTCCATCATTCCATGATAATCTGTATAGGCCTGATACAATTCCATCATGGTAAACTCGGGATTGTGCTTGACAGACATACCTTCATTACGGAACATTCTGCCTATCTCATAGACTCTTTCAAGCCCGCCTACAATCAGTCTTTTCAGATAAAGTTCGGGAGCTATTCTCAGATACATATTCATATCAAGGGTATTGTGATACGTAACAAAAGGTCTGGCAGCCGCTCCACCGGGTATTGTATTCAAAATTGGGGTTTCAACTTCCAAAAACCCTCTGTTGTCCATAAACTTTCTTATAGCTGATATTATACGGCTTCTTAAAATAAAGGTTTTTTTAACCTCGGGATTCACAATCAAATCCAGGTATCTTTGCCTGTACCGTATATCTGTATCCTTCAGACCATGCCATTTTTCAGGAAGCGGTCTCAAGGATTTGGAAAGCAGAATGTATTGGCTGACTCGTACCGAAATTTCACCGGTCCTGGTTTTGAATACAGTTCCCTTAACTCCAATCAGATCGCCTATATCCAGCTTTTTAAAAGCTTCATATTCTTTTTCGCCTATATCGTTAATCCTGACATAAAGCTGAATTCTTCCATCCCTGTCCAACAGGTCGGAGAAAGAAGATTTTCCCATGCTTCTCTTACTCATAATACGACCGGCTAAAGAGACGTCTTTTCCCTCATAGTCTTCGAAATTTTCCAGAATGTCAGAAGTGTGATGTGTTACGTCATATTTAACGACCTGAAAGGGATCTGCACCGGATTCCTGAAGCTCCTTGAGCTTTTCACGCCTTACTTTTAATATTTCATTCAAGTCAAGTTCTTCAACAATGTTATTATTTCCGTTAGAATCAGACATAAATACCTCCTGTAAAGAAACAACCTATTGAATATTAAACCATATATTAGTATCTCTGTATAAATAATAAAACAGTCTACATATATATGCAAACTGTTTTATTATGAATATTAATTATACATTACTTTAAATATATTAACAAGTTATCACTTATTTATATCAACGATCTTATACCTTATTTTTCCGCCAGGCACCTCAACATCTACAGTATCTCCTACCTTGTGGCCCAAAAGTGCTTTTCCGACAGGAGATTCATTTGAAATCCGCGATTGTGTCGGATCGGCTTCAGTAGATCCAACAATCTGAAACACGAATTCTTCCTCAGAGTCAAGCTCAACTACTTTTACCTTTGTTCCTAAGTTTACAACTTTTGTGTCAACTTCATCTTCATCTATGATTCTGGCATTCTTCAGCATGTTTTCCAGTTGCACAATCCTTATTTCATTCTGGGCCTGTTCATTTTTTGCTTCATCATATTCTGAGTTTTCAGATATATCACCAAAAGCTAATGCCTGTTTTATACGCTCTGCAATTTCTTTACGTTTCTCGCCTTTAAGATATTCAAGTTCCTTTTCAAGTTTCTTAAGACCTTCATAAGTAAGTAAAACTTCTTTTTTGCTCATTTCTACTCTCCCCTTTTTAGTATATAAAAAGCCCAGATTCTGATACCTCATTTAACAATTAGAATACATTATAGTGTACGCCATTTTGAGTGTCAAGCTTTAAAAGATAATAACATTCCAAGCCGACTGGATGATTCTTGTATGCTTACATCCCAAAGATTAGAACAGACAGTAATTACAGCCCCTTCCAGATAACCTTCCTTCCATCCTTTTAAGATATTGCTTCCTATTTTATTTTTGATTCTCTCAGAAAATTCGATAACTATTCTGTATATTTTTTTGCATTTCGTATCTATGACCCTGGCAGCCTCCAGATCAATAATAATTCCATTATATTTCTGGGGAAGTTCATCAAAACTTGCATGATCGTTTGGAAAACGTATCCATACCGCACTTCTGTTTAATACATCCGGATCAGTTGTAATATGTACAGGTATTCCCGTCTCCAAAAAAGCCTGTTCAGCTTCATAAGGTACAGGGCTGTTTTGCGCAAGAAGAATATTTAAGGTCTTTACTTTTGTGATAAGGTTGGTTATGGCATATTCCAGATAAGATGCTTCCCCTGTTACAGTTATCTCTTTTTTGCTTAAATCTCCCACACCCCTTATCAGGGACAAAATTTCCAGGAAACGATTGATTATAATATTCTCAGATACCTCGTCGAACCTGTAATCCGGAAGTCCTAACAGTCCCCTTATTTCCGGATGTTCCAATAAAGGCCACGCCTTCTCCACTTCAAAAACCCTTCGTATCCTGTGCCTGAGTTTCTTTCCCTTAGCCTCGCTGGTTAAAATATCCCTGTTTATTAAAGGTACTCCTAAAACCACCAGTCTTAAACCCTGAAAGATATCTATTTTTTGAACTTCCAGAGGTTCAGGGTCTAAAAACAGAGTCTCAAATACTCTTAAGAATTTCGGCAGCTTTATTTGCTGCTGTTTCTTGGGTTCTGCAGGAAGAATTATGCCAATATTCATTTTTTCTCCTTGGTGAAATAAATCAATCCTGCTTAAATAATACTGCAGTATTCCCGTAAAGATTACCTTATTCCCAAAGTAATATGCTTTAACGAACATTATTTGTTTATTCAAAGAATCAGAACCGGATAACCAAACATATTTAAAGGGAATGGTTTACCACCATTCCCTTTAAATAAAAACTTATTATTTTTCAGAATATTGCATTATTATATCAATGTGCTATAGTTAGGAGCTTCTTTTGTTATATGAATATCATGAGGATGACTTTCTTTAAGTCCTGCATTGGTAATTCTCATAAACCTTGATTTGGTCATCAGCTCATTTATATTTTTTGTTCCGCAATATCCCATTGCATGTTTCAAACCTTCCACCAGCTGGAATACTGTCTCGGAAAGGGGACCTTTATATGGCACTCTTCCCTCGACGCCCTCGGGTACAAGTTTTGTTGTGCCTTCCTGGAAGTATCTGTCCTTACTGCCTTTTTTCATTGCCGCCAATGAACCCATACCCCTGTAAACCTTGAATCTTCTGCCCTGGAAAATTTCGGATTCGCCGGGGCTTTCTTCGGTTCCTGCAAACAGATTACCAATCATAACTGTGCTTGCACCAGCAGCAATTGCTTTTGGAATGTCACCACTAAATTTAATACCACCATCAGCTATAATGGGGATATCATATTTCTTTGCCTCTACACTGCAATCATATATAGCTGTTATCTGAGGTACACCAACACCGGTTACCACACGGGTCGTACATATAGATCCGGGACCAATTCCTACTTTTACTGCATCCGCACCTGCTTTTGCCAGATCTCTCACACCTTCCGGTGTTGCCACATTTCCGGCTATAACCTGTACATCAGGATATGCGCTCTTTAATTTTTTCACAGCTTCTATAATATTCTTTGAATGTCCATGAGCTGAATCCAGTACCAAAACATCAACATTCGCATTAATCAGCGCTTCTGCCCTTTCCATCATGTCCGATGTTACGCCTATTGCAGCTCCGACTAAAAGCCTGCCGTTTGCATCCTTGGCAGAATTGGGATACTGGATGGCTTTTTCTATATCTTTGATTGTAATAAGCCCTTTTAAATAGCCTTTTTCATCCACAAGCGGAAGCTTTTCTATTTTATGTTTGCGAAGTATTTCCTTTGCTTCATTTAAATCAGTTCCAACAGGTGCTGTAACAAGGTTCTCCTTAGTCATTACATCGCCTATCTTCTGACTGTAATCGGTAAGGAACCTTAAGTCCCTGTTAGTAATAATACCTACCAAAAGTCCGTCTTTCGTGATCGGGACACCGGATATTCTATACCTTGCCATCAGCTCATTGGCATCCTCTATGGTGTGTTCGGGTGAAAGATAAAAAGGATCTACTATAACTCCGTGTTCTGACCTTTTTACACGATCAACTTCTGAGACCTGCTGTTCTATGGTCATATTTTTATGAATGATTCCTATGCCGCCTTCTCTCGCAATTGCAATTGCAAGTCTTGACTCAGTAACTGTATCCATAGCAGCACTTACAAGAGGCATATTCAGCCTAATCTTATTTGTCAGGTATGTCGAAATATCAATATCCCTCGGGAGAACTTCAGAATACTGCGGAACCAGAAGCACATCATCAAAAGTTAATCCTAATTTTCCAAACCTGTCTTCCATAATTAAACCTCCGTATTTCTATGGGATTATTGTAAGAATATATACAGAATACCAAAAGCAAAATTTCTGTAAAAATATTATACCCATTATACTGTAAAGGATTTTAAAAATCAATAAATAGAAAATCGGGGCTGATATTGGCAAATGCATAATACAAGCCGGTCTAAAGTTAATTGTTATATCTGCCCATAGCCACTTCCAAAGATGCGCATAAAATAGTAACAGCTGCCAAAGCAGCATTTTCTATGACCTTATTAATAACCTTTCTCTCTTCCTGGCTAAAACGACCCAAGACATAATCAGCCAAATCCATACCTTCCGGAGGTTTCCCTATACCAACTCGTATCCTTGGAAAATCCTCAGTACCAAGATGAGATATAATTGACTTCATGCCGTTATGCGTGCCGGCACTTCCCTTACTCCTGATTCTGAGCCTCCCTACATCCAGGTCGATGTCATCATAAATCACAATCAAATTCTGAGACGGGATTTTATAATAATCCACAATTTCTTTTAAAGCTTGTCCACTGTTGTTCATATATGTCTGGGGCTTTACCAGCATTGCTTTTTTCCCCTGTATAATACCTTCTGCTATCAAAGAATTATGTTTATGTTTAAATGATGTAAGTCTATATTTGGCGGCTAAAAAATCTATGGTATCAAAGCCTATATTGTGACGGGTCATTTCATATTTAGATCCCATGTTACCCAAACCTGCCAAAACAAACATAAAAACCTCCTGAGTAAGAAAAAGCGGATAAGTGTTTCCAGATATCCGCTGTTTGTATTATTTAACTTAAGTTTTTATTGCTGTGTAAACAGAGTAGATATTGATATATCCCCGTAAATTCTTTCAATGGCTTCTGCAAAAACATCTGCCACTGATAAAGAAGTAATTTTGCTGATTCTCTTCTCTTTAGGAAGACTGATTGTATTTAAAACAATCACCTCTTTAAGCGGTGAAGTCCTGATTCTGTCAATGGCAGGACCTGAAAGAACACCATGAGTACAGCAGGCATAGACCTCTTTAGCTCCAATATCCATAAGGGCACTGGCTGCACTTACAATTGTACCCGCAGTATCTATAATATCATCAACAAGAATACAGCGTTTTCCTTTGACATCTCCAATTATATTCATAACCTCACAAACATTGGCCTTTGGACGACGTTTATCTATTATGGCCAAAGGAGCATCCAGTTTTTCTGCAAACTTACGTGACCTGCCGACACTTCCTACGTCGGGCGAAACCACAACAACGTCATCCATTTTGGACTCAAATTTTTTCTGGAAATATTTTGCGATTATCGGACCTCCCAACAGATGATCCAGAGGTATATCAAAAAAGCCCTGAAGCTGCGGAGCATGAAGATCCATGGTTAAAACCCGGTCGGCTCCCGCTGTTGTTAAAAGGTTAGCTACAAGTTTGGCTGAAATAGGATCCCTGGCTTTTGCTTTTCTGTCCTGGCGAGCATATCCGAAATAAGGCATGACTGCAGTTATACGGCCTGCAGAAGCACGCTTGAGCGCATCAATCAGAATCAGAAGCTCTACAAGGTTATCGTTCACCGGTGTGCATGTCGATTGTATAATGAATACATCCGAACCCCTGACTACTTCATTTATAGAAATTGAGATCTCTCCGTCAGAAAACCTCGATACCACCGAGGCACCAAGCGGCAAACCTATCTTGGCAGCGATCTCTTCCGCAAGTTCCCTGTTGGAGTTTCCTGCGAACAGTTTAATATCTTTACCATGATAATTCATTTGAACAAACACCCTCCAAAAATATTCTTTTAAAATTACTTATTATCAAGCCCTTTTCTTTTGACCCAGTTCTCGATAATTGTCTGTCTGTTTCGGGCTATGGCAAGTGCATATTCAGGCACCTCATCAGTTATGGTCGAACCGGCTGCTATATATGCATAATCATTTATTACCACAGGCGAAACAAGATTTGCATTGCAACCTATAAATGCATTGTTTCCAATTTTTGACCTGTGTTTTCTTTTACCGTCATAATTAACCAAAACACTGCCGCATCCGAAATTTACATTTTTGCCAACATCAGCATCGCCTACATAGGTAAGATGCGATACTTTTGTATTATCATCAATAACAGAATTTTTGATTTCTACAAAGTCCCCTATTTTCACATTCCGGCCTACTTCTGATCCGGGCCTTATATAGGCAAATGGTCCCACTGTGCTATTATCACCTATCTGAGACTGTATCATTACAGAGTTCATAAATTTGACATTGTTTCCGATTATGCCGTCAGTTACCCGGGAATATGGACCAACTTCACAGGATTCTCCTATGACCGTGTTACCTTCCAGTATTGTTCCGGGATAAACAACTGTTTCACTGCCAATTTTTACATCTTTATGAATATAGCATGTGTCTGGAAGATGAAAGATTACACCGTTTGCCATATGCCTGACTATTATTCTTTTGAGTATGACCTGTTCTGCCAGGTTAAGGGTATAACTGTCTTTTACTCTGATCAATTCCGTACTGTCGCTGACTTTATAAAAATCCGATTTTTCTGATCTGAGCAAAATTTCAGACAGGTTTTCCAGAGCGTGTGCAGTGTCCAGGAATTTATAAAATTCATCTATGTCAACAAAACAAATTCCGCAGTAATCGTTTTCCGGAAAATTTTGATTGTTTTGAACAAGAACTGTAACTTTATTCTTCTTTGAAATATGATACTCGTATGCTTCTTTAAGTGTCCTACTCTGAATAGCCGGCAAATCAGCTTTTATAATCAGAATAGTTTCTGCTTCTTGATTAGTTATATTCCTTATTATATTAACTACATCCTGCTTATTGGCTGCTACATGAATTCTGTCTTCCTCAGATGAAGATAAATTCATCAATGGCTCCGGCGTACCGGCTGAAAAAATAATCTGGCTTATATCAAGTTGCTTTAATTCATCGATAATATATGAAAAAACAGGTGCTCCACAAATTTTATAATTCGAAACAGTCCTGGCTGTTTTGGCTAAACTACTGTTGTCAACAAGGATACAAGCTAAAAAGTCATTCATTTGCCATTAGGCCCCCTATAATATTTATCCCAGTATCCAAAGCTATTGTCTCATTTTTTATATTGTAATGCAATTGTTAAAATAGACATTTTTAAGGACATCCGGGTTATATATCTATACAAGTTCAAGATGCAGGGTAAAGCAGATTTTATTGTAATTATGCAAAAATAAAGGTTCTATAATAAATGTTGGGGTGAGAAGAAAAAATTCTTCTGAACTCCAACATTTTTTGTAATAAAATAGAGCATGGAGTTGAAATCTCGAGTAAAATGAAGTTACACCCCAACACATTTTAAAGGAGAATCAACCATGC
>JAAYMA010000124.1 GCA_012521615.1 Clostridiaceae bacterium
AGGAACCAGAAAAAAGCCTTCTTGCTCCGCTTAAGAAAAAAGGCGGAAGAAACTCCTATGGTAGGATCACTGTTCGTCATCGCGGCGGCGGTACAAAACAGAAGTACAGAATCATCGACTTTAAGAGAGACAAGGATGGAATTCCAGGCACAGTAAAAGCAATTGAATATGATCCGAACAGATCTGCCAATATAGCACTGATTTATTATGCAGATGGAGAGAAGAGATATATACTTGCTCCTCATGGTCTTAAAGTAGGAGATACTATATATTCAGGTGAAAAGTCTGACATAAAACCTGGCAACGCTATGCCTCTTATGAATATCCCTGTGGGTACAGTTATCCACAATATTGAGCTGAAGCCAGGAAAAGGCGGACAGCTTGTAAGAGCAGCTGGTAACATGGCTCAGCTTATGGCTAAAGAGGAAAAATATGCACAGGTCAGACTGCCTTCTGGTGAAGTAAGAAGGATCGATATCCGCTGTAAGGCTACAATAGGCCAGGTTGGTAATCTTGATCATGAAAATATTACAATAGGTAAAGCCGGAAGAAAACGTTGGATGGGTATCAGACCAACTGTCCGCGGTTTGGCCATGAACCCAAGTGACCACCCTCACGGCGGTGGTGAAGGCAGGTCACCTATCGGTATGCCTAGTCCGGTAACTCCTTGGGGTAAGCCGACTCTCGGTTATAAGACCCGTAAGAAGAATAAGAAGAGCGATAAACTGATAATTAAGAGACGTGGCAAGTAAGTTGCAAAAAGGAGGTTAGTACCGTGGGTAGATCACTTAAAAAAGGACCCTTTGTTGATACGAAATTATTAAAGCGGATTGAAGAAATGAATGAAAAGAATGAGAAAAAGGTTTTAAAAACCTGGTCACGTGCCTCAACCATCTTCCCACAAATGGTTGGTCATACCATAGCGGTTCATGACGGACGCAGACATGTTCCTGTTTATATAACCGAGGATATGGTAGGACACAAACTTGGAGAATTTGCTCCCACCCGTACTTATAGAGGTCACGGTAAGGACGAAAAAGGCACAAAGATCAAGAGGTAAATCTCAGCATGATTGGAAGGAGGAAAGAACTTGGGCAAGAAAGTAATGTCAAAAGAAGAGCTTCTTGAAAAGAAAGAGGAACTTCTCGAACAATATAGTAAGGCTCGCAGAAAATCTGCCAAGCTCCCTGTCCTTACAAAGAAGGAGAGAAAGGTTCTCGGCATAGGCAAAGATGAAGGCCGCGCAGTTGTCAAATATGCACGAGTTTCTGTGAGAAAGGCAAAACTGGTCATTGACCTGATTCGTAATAAAGGAATTGATGAGGCTTATGGGATTTTAAAATATATGCCCAGAAATGCATCCGAAATTCTGTATAAGCTTCTTAAATCTGCTGAGGCTAATGCGGTTAACAATAACCAGCTTGACAGAGATAAACTCTATGTAGCAGAAGTATATGCAGATGAAGGGCCAACACTTAAAAGAATAAGACCCGTGTCCCATGGCAGGGCATTCCGAATTAATAAAAGAACCAGCCATATAACATTGGTTCTCAAGGAAAGGGCTAATTAAGGAGGTTGCAAATGGGCCAAAAAGTTAATCCACATGGACTGAGAATAGGAATTATTAAAGATTGGGATACAAAATGGTATGCCAATGATAAGGATTTCAGCGCCTTCCTGGTGGAAGATGTCAAAATCCGCGAGTTTATAAAGGAAAAATTATATATTGCTGGTATAGCCAGAATTGAAATTGAGCGCGCAGCCAATAAAGTAAAAATTAATATCCATACCGCAAAACCCGGTATTGTAATTGGAAGACAGGGTTCTGGTATCGAGGCTCTGAGAAAAGACCTCGAAAAGCTCACCAATAAGAGTATACTGCTTAATATAACAGAGATCAGAACTCCTGAAACAAATGCTCAGTTAGTAGCCGAAAACATTGCTGCTCAGCTGGAAAAGCGTATTTCCTTCAGAAGAGCTATGAAGCAGGCTATGTCAAGGGCTATGAGATTAGGCGCCAAGGGTATTAAAACTGCTGTATCAGGAAGACTTGGCGGGGCAGAAATTGCAAGAACTGAGCATTACTCAGAAGGTACAATTCCTCTACAGACACTTCGTGCCGATATAGACTATGGCTTTGCTGAAGCTAATACCACCTATGGAAAAATTGGTGTTAAAGTCTGGATATATAAGGGCGAAGTTCTTCCCACCAAGAATAAGGATAAAAAGGAAGGGGGAGACAAGTAAGATGTTAATGCCTAAAAGAGTTAAGTATAGAAGGGTTCACAGAGGTCGTATGAAGGGTAAAGCTACCCGTGGTAATTTTCTTGCATATGGAGATTTTGGACTACAGGCTCTTGAACCCGCCTGGATAACCAGTAATCAGATAGAGGCCGCCCGTGTTGCCATGACACGTTTTATCAGAAGAGGCGGTAATGTATGGATTAAGATTTTCCCTGATAAGCCGGTAACTAAGAAACCTGCTGAAACCCGAATGGGTTCAGGTAAGGGGTCACCTGAATACTGGGTTGCAGTTGTAAAACCTGGTCGTGTTCTCTTTGAAATTTCAGGTGTCAGTGAGGAGGTTGCCAGAGAGGCATTAAGGCTTGCTTCTCACAAGTTACCTGTTAAGTGCAGGATTATCTCTCGCGTAGAAGGGGTGGGTGTAGAAGAATGAAAGCATCAGAATTAAAAGCTCTAAGAGAAAAAACCCGCGATGAGCTCAATAAAGAACTCGCCGAACTTAAAGCTGAGTTGTTCAAGCTGAGATTTCAGCATGCTACCAATCAGCTTGAAAATCCCAATAAACTCAGAATTGTAAAGAGAAATATTGCACGTGTTAAAACAATTATGCGTGAAAAGGAACTCGAAATAAGATAGAAATTTATTATGGCAGAAGGTCTTAAAAACCGGAAGGAGGTTAGTTCCGCGTGGCTTCAAGAGGTTTAAGAAAAACTCGAATTGGAAAAGTTGTAAGCAATAAAATGGATAAAACCATTGTAGTGGCTGTGGAAGACAGTGTTAGACATCCACTTGTGAAGAAAATCATGAAGAGGACTTACAAATTAAAAGCTCATGATGAGAATAACGAATGTAATATCGGTGATCGTGTAGAAGTTATGGAAACCAGACCGCTTAGCAAGGATAAAAGATGGAGACTGGTAAGGATCATCGAAAAAGCTAAGTAAGAGGAGGCGTTAGGAAATGATACAGGCAGAGACATATTTAAAGTCGGCTGATAATACTGGCGCCAAGGAATTGATGTGTATTAAGGTCCTCGGCGGCTCCAAGAGAAAATATGCCAATATAGGCGATGTAATTGTTTGTTCAGTTAAAAATGCAACACCCGGCGGTGTTGTTAAAAAAGGTGAAGTTGTTAAAGCAGTAGTTGTTCGTTCTGTAAAAGGTGTAAAAAGACCTGACGGATCAACCATCCGCTTTGACGAAAACGCTTGTGTTATCCTCAAGGATGATGGAAATCCCAGAGGGACACGTATTTTTGGACCAGTAGCAAGAGAGTTAAGAGAAAAGGATTATTTGAAAATTATCTCTCTGGCACCTGAAGTACTGTAGGGAAGGAGGCTTGACAAATGGCTAAATTACACATAAAAAAAGGTGATACTGTTTATATACTCAGTGGCAAGGACAGCGGAAAAAAAGGTAAAGTACTCGAAGTATTTCCCGAAGACCGCAAGGTTATTGTAGAGGGTATCAATATCGTTACAAAGCATGTTAAGCCAAAGCCGAACCAGACATTTAATCAGGATGGGATTGTTAAGAAAGAAGCACCCATCTATGTTGATAAGGTAATGTTCATCTGTAAAAACTGCGGCAAGCCCACAAAGATTGGCAGAAAATTTTTGGATAATGGGAGTAAGGCCAGAGTTTGCAAAAAGTGCGGAGAAGTGATTGACATTATCGGTAAAGAGAAGGAGTAATCCGTAAGGAGGTTGACAAAACATGCCAAGAATGCTTGACAAGTATAGAAATGAAGTTGTTCCGGCTCTGCAGGCTAAATTCGAATATAAAAACCCTATGCAGGTTCCGAAGCTTGTTAAGGTAGTATTGAACGCTGGCATTGGAGATATAAAAGATAATCCCAAAGCTATAGAAACTGCTGCTAATGAGATGGCAGCCATATCAGGTCAAAAAGCTGTTATCACGAAGGCAAAAAAATCAGTTGCTGCATTTAAACTTCGTGAAGGCATGACAGTTGGATGTAAAGTAACCCTTCGTGGCAACAGAATGTATGAGTTTGTGGATAAACTCTTCAATGTAGCTCTTCCAAGAGTAAGAGACTTTCGGGGTATAAATCCGAACTCTTTTGATGGCCGTGGTAATTTTACAATGGGTATAAAAGAACAGTTGATATTTCCAGAGATCGAGTATGACAAAGTTGATAAAATCCGTGGTATGGATATAACTTTTGTTACGACTGCCAAAACCGATGAAGAAGCAAAGGAACTGCTGTCACTTCTCGGAATGCCGTTCAGAAAGAGCTAAGAAGAGGAGGTTATTAAATGGCTAAGAAGTCCATGATAGTTAAGCAGCAAAGAAAACCCAAGTTTTCCACAAGATATTATAACCGCTGCAAGCTTTGCGGTAGACCTCATGCTTATATGAGAAAATTTGGAATCTGCCGTATATGCTTCAGGGAATTAGCATATAAGGGCCAAATACCAGGCGTTAAGAAGGCAAGCTGGTAACAGAAGTGAAAGGAGGTCTGTAATAATGCAAGCTACTGACGTAATTGCAGATATGCTTACAAGAATTAGAAATGCAGCAAGTGCTAAGCATCAGACTGTGGATATACCATCATCTAAATTGAAGAAGGAAATAGCCAGAATCCTGCTTGAAGAAGGCTATATCAAAGATTATGTCGAAATAGATGATAAAAAACAGGGCATTATCAGAATCACATTAAAGTATGTGGATAACAAGAAGAATGTCATAACCGGTATTAAGAGAATCAGTAAGCCAGGCTTAAGGGTTTATGCAAATAAAGATGAAATACCCAAGGTGCTTGGTGGATTAGGTATAGCAATTGTATCCACATCCAAAGGTGTTATGACTGATAAACAGGCAAGAAAACTCGGAGTTGGTGGAGAAGTACTTGCTTTTGTATGGTAATCAATAAAAAATAATATGTTCTGAAAAGAGTAATAGTTTTGTACTCGCAATCTAAGAACTGGAGGTGCGAATTATGTCACGTATTGGAAGAATGCCTGTTGAAATACCAGCAGGAGTGGAAATTAAGCAAAACGACAATGAATTGGTCGTAAAGGGGCCAAAGGGCACCCTTAAACAAACATTTCATAAAAATATGACAATTAAAATGGAAGGCAACACTATTGTTGTTACTCGTCCAAATAATCTTAAGCAGAACAGAGCTCTCCATGGTTTGACCCGTACACTTATTGCCAATATGATCACGGGTGTAACTGAGGGATTCCAAAAAGAACTGGAAATTGTAGGTGTCGGTTTCAGAGCTCAGAAACAGGGCAAGAAACTTGTTATGAACCTGGGATATTCACATCCAATAGAAATTGAAGAACCCGAGGGAATCACCATAGAAGTTCCTGCAGCTAACAAGATAGTTGTTAAAGGTATTGATAAGCAGCTTGTTGGTGAAGTAGCAGCAAATATTCGTAAGAAACGTCCACCTGAGCCGTATAAGGGCAAAGGAATCAGATATGTCGGTGAATATGTAATCAGAAAAGAAGGCAAGACCGCCAAGTAGTTGGAGAGGGGAGTGAGTGTGTTATGATAAAGTATATCGACAGGAATGAAGTAAGACGTCGTAAACATGTTCGTGTACGTCGTAAAATTTTTGGAACACCGGAAAGACCACGCTTGTGCGTGTTTAGGAGTTCAAAACATATATATGCCCAGATTATCGATGATGTTAACAGCACCACTCTGGTTGCGGCATCCACATTGGATGAAGCTCTCAAGGGTAAGCTTGCTTATACAGGCAATAAATCTGCTGCAAGAGAAGTAGGCAAGCTTATTGGTAATAAGGCAAAAGAAAAAGGAATTAACAAGGTAGTTTTCGATAGAGGCGGTTACCTATACCACGGAAGGGTCAAGGAACTCGCTGACGGCGCAAGAGAAGCCGGCCTCGAATTCTGATCACCTTTAGTAGAAGGAGGGGAACAAATTGCAAAAAATTGATCCGAGTACTCTGGACTTAAAAGAAAAAGTTGTCAATATCAGCCGTGTTACAAAGGTTGTTAAGGGTGGTAGAAACTTTAGATTCAGCGCTCTTGTAGTTGTTGGTGATGAGAACGGACATGTTGGTGTTGGCAGCGGAAAGGCGGCCGAGATTCCTGATGCTATACGTAAGGGAATTGAAGCAGCCAAGAAAAATCTTATGGTAGTGCCAAGGGTTGGCACCAGTATTCCCCATGAAATTTTGGGCGTTTTCGGAGCAGGCAAGGTATTGTTGAAACCTGCCAGAGAAGGTACTGGTGTTATTGCCGGAGGTCCCGTAAGAGCAGTGCTGGAACTTGCCGGTATTAAGGATATCTATACCAAATCATTAGGTTCCAGTAATCCTACAAACATGGTTAATGCTACTATTAAGGGACTTTCACAGTTGATGACTGTAGAAGAAGTTGCAAGAAAAAGAGGAAAGAGCGTTGAGGAAATCCTAGGATAGGAGGTAGCTTTCAATGGGCAACTTGAGAATTACTCTTAAAAGGAGTACAATTAGAAGCAAAGAAGATCAGAAGGCTACAGTAGCCGCTCTGGGTCTTCGGAAAATAGGGCAGACTGTTGTTCAAAAAGACAACCCACAAATTCGTGGTATGATAAATAAAGTATCACATTTAGTAGAAGTTGAAGAAGTATAAAAGGAGGTGCAGCCAGTGAAACTGTTTGAGCTAAAACCTGGATCACCCAAACAGGCTCCAAAACGTAAAGGAAGAGGCCATGGCAGCGGTCTTGGTAAGACAGCTGGAAGAGGACATAAAGGTCAAAAAGCCAGGTCCGGCGGCGGAGTAAGAATTGGTTTCGAAGGCGGTCAGATGCCTTTAGTAAGAAGAGTTCCCAAGAGGGGTTTTAATAACATCTTTAGAAAAGTTTATACAGAAGTAAATCTTTCCGATTTAGAGAGATTCGATAATGGTACAGAAGTTACTGCCGAGCTCTTAAAAGAAGCCGGCGTTATAAAGAAGGTAAACGATGGTATAGTAGTTTTAGGTACCGGGAATCTTACCAAGAAGCTTACTGTTAAGGCTGCCAGATTTACAAAATCTGCTGCCGAAAAGATTGAAGCTTTAGGAGGAAAGGCTGAGGTGATTTAAGATGGAGAGTGTTCTCTCACCATTCCGGAGCGCCTGGAAAATTGCTGACTTAAGAAAAAAGCTTATATTAACAGCATTGTTGCTCTTAGTGTACAGGTTGGGTGTTTTCATACCTGTACCTGGAATGAGCGCTGCTGTTCTTGCTCAGTTTGCCAGTACCCAGGCAGGTGGCCTGTTCGGCTATCTGAATATAATTGGTGGTGGCGCTTTTGAGAGGGCAAGCATATTTGCGATGTCCATTACCCCATATATAAATGCGTCCATCATCATGCAGCTTCTGACCATCGCAATTCCAGCTCTTGAAAGAATGCAGAAGGAAGGCGAGGAAGGAAGAAAGAAACTTGCTGAATGGACACGTTATGGGACAGTAATACTGGGTTTTCTACAGGCTACATTCATGTATATAGGTTTCAGAGATGCTATTACTAGACGCAATGTGCTTTCCTACCTCACCATAACATTGGCTTTGACAGCAGGAACAGCATTTATTATGTGGCTTGGTGAGCAGATTAATGAATATGGTATTGGTAACGGTATATCATTAATCATCTTCGTCAATATCATCTCAAGCGGGCCTGATGCCTTCAAAGCTTTATATGCTATCGTAGTCGGTTATTCAATGGAAGGTATGCTTGCTCTGGGGATTTTGATTGTTCTTGGAATAGTACTTGTTTTCGTTGCAGTTGTTGTAATGGTTATCTATGTAACTGAAGCAGAAAGAAGAATACCTGTTCAATATGCTAAGCGTGTTGTAGGTAGAAAAATGTATGGCGGGCAGAGTACTCATATACCAATGAAAGTTAATGTTGCAGGTGTTATGCCCATTATCTTTGCCATGTCAATCCTTTCATTCATACCTACAGTTATAAGCCTTGCAGCACCTAATACAACAAATAAATTCTTACTCGGCTTGATGAATTTCAGCAGAAATCCGCTATATATGCTCGTTACAGCTTTATTAGTACTTTTCTTTACATTCTTCTATACAATGATTGCATTTAATCCTGTTGAGCTTGCCAATAATATCAGAAAAAATGGCGGATTTATTCCGGGCATTCGACCTGGTAAACCAACAAGTGACTATATTACAAAAGTACTTAATCGTATTACATGGTTCGGAGCATTGTTCCTGGCTTTGGTAACAATTCTGCCCAGTTTGCTGGAGTTTATCACAGGTGTGCCGAATATGTGGTTTGGCGGAACATCATTGCTCATTATGGTTGGTGTTGCATTAGAGACAGCCAAGGCAATTGAATCCCAGCTGATGATGAGGCATTATAAAGGTTTCCTTGAATAATTATAATTCTGTTATTATATTATGGTACACAAAGCGGATGTATTATTTTAGCTATCCGCTTTTGTACCGTTATTGAGATAAACAGTTTTGGGTATAATTATTGGAAGCAATATTCATGTACAAGGTTGTGACACTATGAGAATGATCATGCTTGGGCCTCCCGGCGCAGGAAAAGGTACGCAGGCGGCCATCTTAGCAAACACACTTAAAATTCCTCATATTTCAACAGGGGATATTTTCAGAAGTAATATTAAAGAAAACACCCCACTGGGTGTTCTTGCAAAAAGTTATATAGATGCCGGAAAGCTCGTTCCCGATGACGTTACTGTAAGTATTGTAGAGGACAGAATTCAAAAACCCGACTGCAAAAAAGGGTTTATCATGGACGGATTTCCCAGAACCATTCCTCAGGCAGAAAAGTTCGATGAGATGCTTGAAAAAATCCAGGCAGAGATCGAACTGGTAATAAATATAAGTGTTGATGATGCGGTAATTATTAAGAGAATGGCTGGAAGAAGAATGTGTTCATGTGGTCGCACTTACCACATAGAAAACAATCCGCCAAAAGTAGATGGAGTTTGTGATGCTTGTGGATCCAAGCTTTATATTAGAGATGATGACAAAGAAGAGACTGTTTTAGAGAGACTTAAAACATACCATGCGCAGACAAGCCCATTAATAGACTATTATGAAAATAAGGGAAAGCTGATAAATGTAGATGGCGCTAAATCCATTGAAGAAACAACAAAAGAGATAATCGCCATTATTGATAAAATTAATGAAAAATAAAGAAGGAATTAAAATAAAGAGGAAATAAAATGATTGTTGTGAAGTCGCAAAGAGAACTGGATAAAATGAGAAGAGCAGGTGAAGTGGTCGCTAAAATCCACCACAAACTTGCACAGATCATCCGGCCAGGTATCACTACCAGGGAACTGGACAGGATAGCAGAGGAAATAATACGTAAAGAGGGAGCAATACCTTCCTTTAAGGGTTTTCCCTGCGCATATGGCGGAATTGATTTTCCAGGCTCGATTTGTACCTCTATCAACAATCAGGTTATACACGGCATCCCTGGAGATACTGTTCTTTCAGAGGGTGACATAATAAGTATAGATGCTGGAGCCATACTGGATGGCTATCATGGTGATGCTGCGAGGACATATCCTGTAGGTAAAATTTCCGACGAAGCACAAAAACTTATCACTGTCACTGAAGAAGCTTTCAGAAGGGGAATGGCATGTGCCGTTGAGGGAAATCGTATAGTTGATATATCAACCGCTATCCAGGAGTATGTCGAAAGTCAAGGCTATTCGGTGGTTCGTGATTTTGTCGGTCATGGAATCGGTACTCAGATGCATGAGGAGCCACAGATTCCCAACTACCGTACAAGAGAGCGCGGACCCAGAATTTTGAATGGCATGACACTTGCAATAGAACCAATGGTCAATATTGGTACCTGGCAGGTAAGAATATTGAGTGACAACTGGACAGTAGTAACGGCAGACGGCAAATTATCTGCCCATCATGAAAACACCATCGCAGTTACACCAGACGGGCCGGAAATATTGACCAGATTATATTAATTTTCACGAAAATAGAGAAGAATCTTGAAAAAGAGTCTAATTTGATATAGAATATATAATTGCTGCAATAAAATTGCAGTAAAACAGCTTAAATAAATCTTAGCCGGGCTTGAATTTTTGAAAGTAACCGTATGAGAATACAAAAAGGAGAAATTCCCTTGGATACCGTCATTGGTCGTTTTGCATGGTCACGTGCAGGCCGGGATAAAGGCAACTTATTTATTATTATTGATGTGGTAGATGATAATCATGTATTGATTGCTGATGGTATGATAAGGAAATTAAATAATCCTAAGAAAAAAAAGATAAAACATCTTAATATAACTAACAAGGTTGATGAACAAATATCGAGAACAGTTTTAATGAAGAGAAAGTTACTTGATTCTGATCTTCAGCAAGCTGTTTTGAGATATAAAAATGAATTAACTGATAAACAAGATGAGCGAGGAGGAATTTAGTTTGTCAAAAGAAGATGTCATTGAACTTGAAGGTTCGGTATTGGAAGCACTTCCAAATGCGACTTTTAGAGTTCAACTTGAAAATGGACATGTAATTCTCGCCCATATATCGGGAAAGCTCAGAATGAATTATATTCGTATACTTCCCGGTGACAGAGTGACCGTAGAATTGTCGACCTATGATCTTACTCGTGGTCGTATAACTTGGAGGGGCAAGTAAAGCAGCCCAAAGACAGGAGGTTCAAAGCTATGAAGGTTAAACCATCAGTTAAGAAGATTTGTGAAAAGTGCAAGGTTATTCGCAGAAAAGGCCGTGTGATGGTAATCTGCATTAACCCAAGACACAAGCAAAGACAGGGTTAATATATTTGCAACCGGTTAACTGCCGGTTGCATGAATTATCCTTCGGAAAATAAATTTTCCATAAGCGGCTGACCTTCGGACTTTTGTTCGAAGGGTTTGTGGAAATTTATATATATATATTTATTCTTTATGAATTAATATGAGTATTAAACGTGAAATATCAAATTTATAAGGTTACACAAGTACCATCGGAGGTGTAGTAATTTGGCTCGTATAGCAGGCGTTGACTTGCCAAGAGATAAAAGAGTGGAGATCGGTCTTACGTATATTTTTGGGATCGGAAGAGCCCGCTCAAACGAAATATTGAAAAAAACGGGTATCAATCCCGATACACGCGTGCGCGATCTTACAGATGAAGAGGTTGCGAAGCTCCGCGACACTATTGAAAGAGAATACAGGGTAGAAGGCGACCTCAGAACAGAAATAGCATTGAATATAAAACGCCTTATGGAAATCAGGTGTTATCGTGGTATCAGGCACAGAGTTAGTTTACCTGTAAGAGGTCAAAGAACAAAAACTAATGCAAGAACAAGAAAAGGTCCGAGAAAGACCATTGCCAACAAGAAAAAGTAAGCAGGAGGTCGGTAATTAGATGGCAGCGAAGGTTGTTAGAAGATCCAGGAAAAGAAAAGAGAAAAAGAATATTGAACGCGGTGCAGCGCACATTCGTTCTTCATTTAATAATACAATAGTGACCATAACCGACGTTGAGGGTAATGCTATTTCATGGGCCAGTGCAGGAGGTTTGGGCTTTAGAGGTTCAAGAAAAAGCACTCCATTCGCAGCTCAGCAAGCAGCTGAAGCGGCGGCCAAGGCAGCCATGGAGCATGGTCTCAAAACAGTTGCGGTTTATGTAAAGGGTCCCGGTGCCGGACGTGAGGCAGCTATTCGTGCACTCCAGGCAGCAGGACTGGAAGTTAGTTCAATTAAGGATGTAACCCCAATACCTCATAACGGTTGCAGACCGCCTAAGAGAAGAAGAGTTTAATGGAGGTGTAAGGATTAATGGCAAGATATACAGATGCATCTTGTAAACTCTGCAGAAGAGAAGGTCAGAAACTTTTCCTGAAGGGTGAAAGATGCTATTCAAATAAATGTGCTATTGCAAGAAGGCCATATGCGCCTGGACAGCATGGCTCTCAAAGAAAGAAAATTTCTGAATACGGTCTTCAGCTTCGTGAGAAGCAGAAAGCCAAGAGATTCTATGGCGTTTTGGAGAAACAGTTCAGAAAATACTTTGAAATGGCAAACCGCATGAGCGGTATCACAGGTGTAAACCTGCTACAACTGCTTGAAACCAGACTTGATAATGTTGTGTACAGATTAGGTTTTGGTACAACCCGTGCCGAAGCTCGTCAGCTTGTAAATCACGGGCATTTTGAAGTAAACGGTAAGAAGGTTAATATACCATCATATTTGGTCAAAGTAGGGGATGTTATAACTGTAAGAGAAAAGAGCAGAAAGTCCCCCCGCTTTAAAGAAATTCTTGATGTGACAGGCTCTAAGGTTGTACCTAACTGGCTTGAAGCAGATCAGGAAAATCTACAGGGTAAAGTTGTTGCATTGCCAACCAGAGAGGATATTGACCTCGATGTTCAGGAGCATCTCATCGTTGAGTTGTACTCTAAGTAATTTTCTTAAACTTTTACCCTCAGAATAAAATAACCCAAGGAGGGTTGATCGATGATCGAAATGGAAAAGCCGAGGATTGAGTGCGTTGAAGTTGCTGAGGACAATTCATATGGAAAGTTTGTTGTAGAACCTCTGGAGAGAGGCTATGGAATCACATTGGGAAACTCTTTGAGGAGAATACTTCTCTCTTCTCTTCCGGGTGCTGCAGTTACATCAATTAAAATTGATGGAGTGTTGCACGAGTTCAGTACCATACCCGGAGTTGTAGAAGATGTAACAGAGATTATTCTTAATATTAAAGAGCTTCGCATGAAGTTGTTCAGCGACCAACCCAAAACCTTGTATATTGATTACGAGGGTGAAGGCGAGATTAAAGCTTCAGATATAAAAGCAGATTCCGATGTGGAAATTTTAAATCCGGACTTGCATATTGCGACTTTAACCGGTACAAACAGATTTTTTATGGAGCTCAATGTCAGTCATGGACGTGGTTATGTTTCTGCCGAAAAGAATAAACTGCCGAATCAACCTATAGGAATAATTCCTGTTGATTCAATATATACACCTGTCAGAAAAGTGAATTATACGGTAGAAGATACCCGAGTTGGTCAAATAACAGACTATGACAAGCTGACTATTGAAGTCTGGACTGATAAATCAATTGCGCCGGATGAAGCTGTCAGCCTCGGCGCTAAGATATTGAGTGATCATCTGAGTCTGTTTATAAACCTGACTGACAGGGCTAAAAATACTGAGGTTCTCGTTGAAAAGGAAGAGCCTGAACGCGACAAAGTTCTTGAAATGACTGTTGAAGAACTTGACCTTTCGGTTCGTTCCTACAACTGCTTGAAGAGAGCAGGTATTAATACTGTTGAAGAACTTATCAGCAAGACCGAAGAAGAAATGATGAAAGTCAGAAATCTCGGCCGTAAATCACTTGAAGAAGTGGTTACAAAACTCGCAGCTTTAGGTTTGAAACTTGCTGATTCGGAAGATTAAACCATATTAGAATTTAGTCAAGGGAGGAAACAAAATGCCTACACATAGAAAATTAGGAAGACCTACTGACCAACGTAAGGCAATGTTAAAAGGTCTCGTAACCTCTCTGATCCAGCATGGGCGTATTGAAACAACTGAAACCAGGGCACTGGAAGTTAGAAGCATAGCAGAAAAACTGATTGCAATGGCAGTCAGAGAATGCGATAATTTCTCAGCTTCAAAAAATATAACTGTAAGTGCTCCGGTTTTAGACAGCAAGGGCCGTAAAATGCTTAAGACCGTTACTTCAAAAAACGGTAATAAGTATGAAGTTGTAGAAAGGGAAACAAAGACTGTGCTTAAAACAGTCGATGCTCCATCCCGACTTGCTGCCAGACGCTATATAATGAACTGGGTCTACAGAGTAAAAGATGAGAATGGAAATACCATCAATCTTACAAATAAATTATTTGATGAAATTGCACCAAAGTACAAGGACAGAAAAGGTGGTTACACCCGCATATACAAACTTGGTGCAAGAAGAGGCGACGGAGCTCCTGTTGTAGTACTCGAGCTTGTCTAAAAGGGTCTTGAATGACATTATATCTCAATGACCTGTAAATAATATATTGCTGTAAATAAAAATGGAGAGCGGGTTTACCGTTCTCCATTATTGCTTTAATGAATAATAGTAGGACAGTGGACGGTTCCTGCGTCCTGATCCGGAAATCATTCATTATCGCTTTGATGTAAATAATAGATTCTGGATTTTCTCAGGCCGGCATACAGGGTGAAGATTATGAACGAAATGATAAGAATTGATAATGTCAGTTATGAATACAGAACTCAAGCCGAAAGTTACCTATATGACAGAGCAGTTGATGGAGTAACGGCAAATATAATGCAGGGTGAATTCGTAGTTATACTGGGACGTAACGGATCTGGCAAATCTACTCTTGCCCGGCTTCTGAATGCGCTTTTAATCCCCGTCGAAGGAGCTATATATGTAGATGGTATGGATACAAAAGACGGTGAGCTGACATGGCATATAAGAAAAAACGTTGGGCTTGTATTTCAGAATCCTGATAACCAGATAGTCTCAACAACTGTGGAGGAGGATGTGGCTTTTGGACCTGAAAATCTTGGACTTCCGCAGGAAATAATCAGGGAAAGAGTGGATGCTTCCTTAAAGCTTGTGGATATGATGGATTATGCGCAGCATTCACCTCATATGCTCTCGGGTGGCCAGAAACAAAGGATAGCAATAGCAGGTATACTGGCTATGGAACCCAAGTGTATTGTTCTGGATGAAGCTACTTCCATGCTTGATCCTCAGGGAAGAAAAGATGTAATGTCCATACTGCATAAGCTCAATAAAGAAAAGGGGATAACTATTGTACTCATTACCCATCATATGAGTGAGGCTACTTATGCTGACAGAGCTATTATTATGCAGGAAGGCCGGATTCTCCTTGAAGGAACTCCACGCTCAATTTTTGAAAGAATAGAAACTGTCAGAAGTGCAGGCCTGGATGTCCCCAAAATTACTGATTTGGCTGACAGATTAAAAAAACGCGGATTTAGCATAAATGGTCTTCCAATTACCCGGAGTGAGATGGTTTCCGCGTTAAAAAACATAATTAAATATAAGGATGTCACTCCATTTGTCAAAAAGCGTCAACAGATTAATTTAAATAATTCATCGCATGCAAAGGACATAATAACAGTAAAAGATCTTAATTATGTTTATATGCCCGGAACCACCTATGAAAAAGAGGCCCTGAAAAATATAAACCTATCTATTAAAGAAGGAGAAATTTTCGGGATTATCGGGCATACAGGATCAGGAAAATCAACTCTTGTACAGCATTTTAACGGTATTTTGAAACCAACGTCAGGAAATATTGAGGTTGATGGACAACCAATTACAGGTAAAAATCTGAAAGAACTCAGAAAAAAGGTAGGCTTAATTTTTCAATATCCTGAACAGCAGCTTTTTGAAGAGACTGTATACAAGGACATAACATTTGGTCTTCAAAGGATGAATTTTAGTGAGGCTGAGATCAAAGAACGAGTGTTACAGGTTATTGATTTGTTGGATCTTTCTCCCGAACTGCTTGATAAATCACCATTCGAATTATCCGGCGGTCAAAAGAGGAGAGTGGCCATTGCAGGGGTTTTGATTATGAAGCCCAAAGTCCTTGTTCTCGATGAACCAACCGCCGGGCTTGACCCCAGCGGCAGCCGTGAAGTATTCAATATACTCACTGAACTGAACAAAAAAGAAGGAACAACTATAGTGCTCATATCCCATAGCATGGATGATATTGCAGAATATTGTCATCGGGTAGCTGTAATGAATAATGGAGAACTTGTAATGTGCGATACGGTTGAAAATGTATTTTTAAAGTCAGAACAAATCAGCACCATGGGCTTGGATATACCTCAAATAACAGAACTCTTCAACACTCTCGCACAAGATATTAATGGCTTACCGCAGCCCGTTCTGACAGTGGAAAGTGCTGTAGAAGTTCTGGATAACCTGATTAATCAGACAGGAGGTGGCAGTCTGTGATAAATAATATTACTTTGGGGCAATATGTTCCTGGAAATTCGGTTTTGCATCGTCTGGATCCAAGGACTAAAATCATATGGACTGCCGCTCTTATGGTTGCTATTTTTATGGTTGATTCCTGGAACGAATATGTCATGATGGGATCCTTTACATTAATTCTGCTGTTAATTAGCGGTGTACCAGTAAAACAGACGCTCAGGGGCATAAAACCCCTTGTATTCATTTTGCTATTGACAGCATTACTTAATATTTTCTTTGTTGAGGGAACTGTTATTTTCAGAATAGGTCCGGTGAAAGCTACTTATGAAGGACTCATTTCTGCTGTTAAATTGTTTTTAAGACTTGTTATGCTGGTTACTACAGCTTCTTTGATGACACTTACTACAACTCCCATGTCCATGACTGATGGTATTGAAAAACTTCTGAAGCCTTTTGGCAGAATAGGTGTTCCGTCCCATGAAATAGCAATGATGATGTCAATTGCATTAAGATTTATTCCCACCCTTCTGGAGGAAGCCCAGCGTATAATGAAAGCCCAATCTTCAAGAGGAGCTGATTTTGATACGGGTAATATATTTCAGAGACTGAAAAGTTTCATCCCGGTGCTTATCCCGCTTTTTGTAAGTGCATTCAAAAGAGCTGATGAGCTGGCAGAAGCAATGGAATCACGCTGCTACAGAGGGGGAGAGGGAAGGACGAGGTTAAAAACAATAAACTTCACCCGGCTTGATTTGATGGCAAGCCTGTTCGTTATTGTTTTCCTGATGTTAATGTTTGGCTACAGGTTCATTTTTTGATTGGACCCAATTAAGGATAACTTGAAGGAAGGCTGAACATGAGACAATTTCTCATTGAGACGCATATGCATACTGCAGAAACCAGTTTCTGCGGTAAGGTTCCTGCCCGCCAGGGAATAAGGATTTATAAAGAATTAGGCTATGACGGTGTTTGTATAACAGATCACTTCTGTGATCTGTTTTTCGATAGCCTTGGATCTATGCCATGGAAGAAGAAAGTCGACATATTTCTCGAGGGCTACAGAACCACCAAAGATGAAGGTTTAAAAACAGGAATTAAAGTGATGCTTGGAATGGAATATGCTTTTCCGGGCACCAATGATGATATGCTGATATACGGGTTCGATGAGGATTTTCTCTACAGCAATGAAAATATGCATTTGTTAAATAAAGAAGAACTTAAAAAACTGGCGTCAGAAAACAATTTACTGCTGATTCAGGCTCATCCTTTCAGAAAGAGGGTTTCACGCACATATGATGATATAGTTGATGGTTTTGAAGGGTTTAACGGGCATCCAGGGCATGAATCCATGAATGATAAAGCCTACAGGCATGCTCTTGATTTTGGCGGAATAATAATATCGGGATCAGATTTTCACAGGGAAGGAGAAGGTGGGACAGGAGGCATATACCTTAACGAACTTCCTGAAAACTCCTTTGAGCTTGCCGATATTTTGAGACAGATAAAAACACCATTGATGCGGAAAATAAATATGAAACGGGTTGAAAACAAAATTGGTTAATCACAAAATTATATGAATAGATCAGCATTTTACAAAGAATCTTATACTCCAAAGCAAAAAATTTACTCAAGATATTCGCCACGTTTTTGAATATGGAGCTTATTTTGATTATCAATGGCTGCATAGAAAACATGAGAATAATCCGTAATTCCATGCTCCTTCAACTGCTGGTCGACCCATTCCCTTTTAAGGTTTAATTTTTCCAGAGTTCTTCCAATAAGCTTCCCGTCGATTATCACGTCATGGTCAAAACATTCCCTTGGGGGATTTATATTCAGGTCCTCGGGAGTTACCGGACGCTTATTACTTTTTAAAAGAACACTTAATTGTCCGTTGGTCTCAAGTATTCCATATTCAACATCTCTGACACTTGGTATACTGTAAAAACGGAGTTGCTCCAAAAGATCATTAATGGTATACATCTCTTTGCGCATATTTTTCTCCAGAATCTTACCATTGCGTATTAAGAGCGATGGTCTGCCACATATTATTTCACGTATTCTGACACCTTTTATGGACATAAATGATATAAGGAGCTGAAAAACCAATAGTACTATTATAGGTATGATTGAATGATAGAGATCTTTACCATCTTCGGTAAGTGGTATAGCAGCAAGCTCTGAAATCATTACCGCTACAGCAAATTCAAATGGCTGAAGCTGACCTATCTGGCGTTTTCCCATAACACGCATGGCAGCAACAACAACCAGGTACAATATAATTGTTTTTGTAATAAGTGATAATACCATTTTATTTAAACATCCCTCATTCAGTATTAATACTGTAATTATCCCAAAGCAAGAAATTGAAAAAATTTCAGACTGAATAAGAAGAGTAAACCAGTATTATCACTTATTTTGGACAATTCAGGACAAAATCATACGACAGTTATACATGGCGTGTTTATTTGTCCAAAAGCTCACTTAAAGGCGGGCATTCTTCCCTGAGAAGGGAGTAAAGCCTCAGGTTATGATATTTACCCTGGTGGAATGTAGCAAACCTCATCGTTCCTTCATAAGTAAAACCACATTTTTCGACTACTTTTCGGCTGGCAATATTATCTTCCATTACATTTACCTGAATACGCCTTATAGGGCGGACACTGAACATATAGGCGCAAAACAGTAGCAAAGCCTCACTCATATATCCGCGCCCTGAGAATTCTTTGCCGAAAAGTTCATATCCGACTTCATAGTCGGCCTGATAGTCAAGACCTTTAAAATACAGGATTTCACCGACTATGTCTCCTTCTTTGTTTTCAATAATCATTCTGCCTTCTTCGACAGACCAGAATCCGGTACGCTCGTACTCTTTTTTAAAGTCATTTAGCGGTTGTATATGAAGGTGCCAGTAGGGCCCTTTTTCGTTTATGTTGAAAATAAGGTTGTACAGGTGATCAAGCTCCTGGGGCCTGACAGTTCTTAAAATAACATTTTTGCCTCTGATCATCAGCATCTTCCTATCTTTAATCTTTTAATAGTAATTATTGACCGAAATTATTTAATCATTTAATATATTAGCATATCGGAGTAGAATTTTTCTAAAAAATAAGAAAAATGATTAAGACGGGAGGCCAGAAAATGTATTATATTGGTGTCGATTTAGGAGGTACAAATATTGCCGCAGGTATAGTAAACGAAGAAGGTACAATCATCAGAAAAAAGAGCGTTCCAACAGGGAGAACAAGAAAGTCAGAAGAAATAGTGGGTGACATCTGCAGAGTCGTTCTGGACATTATTGAAGAAGAGGGATTAACCACAGAAGAAATACACAGTATAGGAATTGGCAGCCCGGGTATACATGACAGAGAAAATGGAGTGATAATATATAATAATAATTTGAACTTCAGAAATGTTCCGGTAAGAAAAATGATTCAGGAGTCCATCTCTCTGCCTGTCTATCTGGAGAACGACGCCAATTGTGCAGCAATAGCAGAAAGTGTGGCAGGAGCAGCCAAGGGAGAAGATTATGCGATCATAATAACTATTGGGACAGGTATAGGTGGAGGTATAATAATTGACAGAAAGCTATATACAGGATTTAACGGAGCCGGCGGAGAGCTGGGACATGCTGTAATTAAAGTGAATGGTGAGCTATGCAGTTGCGGCCGAAAAGGATGCTGGGAAGCCTATTCATCAGCAACTGCTCTTATCAGGCAAACAAAGGAAGCAGCCGAGAAAAATCCTGATTCCAAAATTTTAGAACTGGTTGAAGGAGATTTAAGCAAAATCAATGCAAAAACCGCTTTTGATGCGGCAAAAATGGGAGATAAAACAGGTATTGAAGTGGTTGACAACTATATTACATATCTGGCTGAAGGTCTTGCAAATATGGTGAATATCTTCCAGCCAGGAATAATCGCTATTGGCGGAGGAGTTTCAAAAGAGGGAGAATATTTGCTGAAACCGCTTAGAGAAAAAATGAAAAGCATAACCTACTCCAGTTATGGTTTAGAAGAAGGGCGTATTGTTACTGCGAAAATGGGAAATGATGCCGGAATAGTAGGTGCGGCATTTATTCCAAAGGTATAGTATCCTTTCGTATCTGCAAAAGAAAGGTTTTTTCTCAGATGGAAAGAAAGATAAAGCTGACAATTGAATATGACGGAAGCCAATACCACGGATGGCAATTCCAAAAAAATGCATTATCGGTTCAGGAGGTACTTTCTAAGGCTATCAAAAAAATTACGGGAGAGGAAATAATCCCCGAAGGGGCGGGAAGAACTGACAGAGGAGTGCATGCTCTGGGGCAGGTAGCCAATTTTACTACAAAAACCAGAATACCGGCAGAAAAATTTGTGCCGGCACTTAATACTTATCTGCCCGATGATGTGGTTATAGTTTCTTCTGAAGAAGTGGACAACAGTTTCAGTGCAAGGTTTTCTGCAAAAGCCAAGCATTACCGGTATATAATTCTTAACAGGCCTCAGAGGTCAGCTATCTGGTCAAAGAAAAGCTGGCATGTAAGAGACCGGCTCAATTTTGAAGCAATGAAGGAAGCTGCCGGTTATTTTGTCGGACATCATTGTTTCAAGGCCTTTTGCGCTTCAGGACACAGTGTAAGGAGCTTTGACAGGACTATTTATTATTCAGGATGGTGGAAAGATAAGGACTTTTTGATTTTCGACACCATAGGGGATGGATTTCTCTACAACATGGTAAGAATAATGGTTGGTACAATGGTGGATATAGGAAAGGGACGATTTGATGCCAAAATTATTAAAGAAGCACTGGAACAAGGTGAAAGGAATGATTTGGGAGTAACGGCACCACCCGATGGTTTATATCTTGTAAAAGTGTTTTATGAACCTTTTACGGACGATTACAATCCATTGACCGTTAATTTTCCAAATATGAATCTGACTTGATTAAGGATGTAATAAAAATGCGAATGACAGGAAAGTTGATAAAGGGAACAGTTATCCTTGACGAAAAAGCATATGAAATCGATGACGACACAGGCACATATCAGGACAGGCTGGAAAAATGCCTTGTAGAAATCTGCAGCCTGCTTAATATTGAAGTTCCAATGTGGCTTAATAAAAATACCAGGGAATTTGTTAGATTCAGACGGACTTCCTTTTATAGTGATCAATTTTTTAATCCGGTGATATTTGAACGTTTTGAAATAAGAGTTGAAAGCTAAAAAATCCAAAAAAACCAATGTATATTGACATTGGTTTTTAGCTGTGTTAAAATTATTAACTGCATTATTATGCTTGCAAGTATTGTATTTATTTTTATCTTTGTGCACCATAACTATTCTCTTTTTTTAATTGTAGCACATTTGTATGAATAGTACAATACGTGTCAATAATCTTTAAGATGAAAAAATATAGATCGGGAGAATGCGAATTGGAGTTCTTGAAATTGAATTCTTTAAATAAACAGGGTTCTGATAAAAACAAGGAGTTTTGCTTTTTCCCCTCTATATTTTTATGTCTTTTACACCAAAATATGCAATTCATACGAGGTGATTTTTAATGGTTCATCCAGTCAAGCTGGGCAGGACTACCAGGATGAGTTTTGCCCGAATTAAAGAAGTATTAGACATGCCTAATCTTATCGAAATCCAGAAAAATTCCTATAACTATTTCCTGGAAGAGGGCCTTAAAGAAGTATTGAGAGATGTTTCGCCCATTACCGACTATTCAGGAAATCTTATAATGGAATTTGTCGGATATAATTTTGAAACTGATAATGTCAAGTACTCTGTTGAAGAGTGTAAAGAAAGAGACACCACCTATTCAGCTCCGCTTAAGGTAAAGGTGCGTCTCATAAATAAAGAGACAGGGGAAGTAAAAGAGCAGGAAATATTCATGGGAGATTTCCCTCTTATGACAGAAACGGGAACTTTTGTAATTAATGGTGCTGAGCGCGTAGTAGTCAGCCAGTTGGTACGTTCTCCCGGTATATATTATTCGGTCTCCAAGGATAAGAGTGGTAATAACCTTTTTGCAAATACCATAATTCCGTACCGTGGTGCATGGCTTGAGTATGAGACTGACTCGGCAGAGGTCATTTATGTTCGTATAGACAGGACCAGAAAACTGCCCATTACTCAATTTTTACGTGCAATGGGGCTTGATACTGAGGCTGAGATCATTGATATGTTTGGTGAAGAGCCCAAACTTCTGGCCACCCTTGCCAAAGACAGCACCAAGACCAGAGAAGAGGGTCTCTTTGAGGTGTACAAGCGTCTTCGCCCAGGGGAGCCGCCCACCGAGGAGAGCGCAACTACCCTTATTAATAACCTGTTCTTTGATTCCAGACGTTATGATCTGTCCATTGTAGGACGTTATAAATTCAATAAAAAGCTTTCCCTTGCCTACCGTATACGCAACCAGATTGCAGCTGAAGATATAAAGGATGGCAATACCGGCGAAGTCCTTGTAAAAGCTGGCGAGGAAATAAATGAGGAGATGGCCTGGAGGATTCAGAATTCAGGTACAAACGTTGTAAATATCGAAGTTGAAGGAAAAACTGTAAAGGTTATGGGAAATCTTACAGTCGATATTTCCGGATATATTCCCTTTGATCCAAAGGAAGCAGGTATAAATGAGAAAGTTCGTTATGATGTTTTGAAGGCTATTCTGGATGAACATAAAGACTCTCCAAAAGATGTTTTGATAAGAGTGCTGAAAGAAAATCATGCTGCTCTTATGCCAAGGAACATAACAAAAGAAGACATATTTGCTTCTGTAAACTATATTTTAAACCTTGATCACGATATAGGCTATATAGATGATATTGATCATTTAGGAAACCGTCGTCTTCGTTCTGTGGGCGAGCTGCTGCAAAACCAGTTCCGTATTGGTCTTGCCCGTATGGAACGTGTGGTTCGTGAGCGTATGACCATACAGGACGTTGATGTTGCAACTCCTCAGGCGCTTATCAATATAAGACCTGTAACAGCTGCTATAAAAGAATTCTTTGGTTCCAGTCAGCTGTCACAGTTTATGGATCAGACCAATCCATTGTCTGAACTTACTCATAAACGTCGTCTGAGTGCATTGGGTCCCGGAGGACTCTCCAGAGACCGTGCAAGCTTTGAAGTGCGAGACGTGCACTATTCACACTATGGACGTATGTGTCCCATTGAGACACCTGAAGGTCCCAATATTGGTCTGATAGGCTCACTCAGCACTTATGCAAGAGTAAATGACTATGGATTTATTGAGGCTCCATACCGCAAAGTTATAGATGGCAGGGTTACTGATGAGTGTGTATACATGACAGCTGATGAGGAGGATCTCTACGTCATAGCTGGTGCTAACGAACCCATTGACGAAGAAGGCCGTTTTATTAATAAACGTGTAGGGTGCCGCTTCAGAGACCAGATATTAGAGGTTGATGCAAGTCACATTGACTATATGGACGTTTCACCCAAGCAGCTGGTTTCAGTTGCTACTGCCCTGATTCCATTTTTGGAGAACGACGACGCCAACAGGGCCCTCATGGGATCCAACATGCAGCGTCAGGCAGTGCCTCTTATAAAGACCGAGTCACCAATTGTAGGCACCGGTATGGAACATCGTGCTGCCAGAGATTCAGGTGTATGTGTAATTGCCAAGGAATCAGGTGTGGTTGAAAAGGTCACGGCAAACGAAATAGTTGTCCGCACAGACAAAGGTCAGAAGTCTGTGTACAGGCTGCTTAAATATAAGCGTTCCAACCAGGGAACATGCATCAATCAAAGACCGATAGTTAAAAAAGGAGACAGAATCGAAGCAGGAGACATATTGGCGGATGGTCCGTCTACACAAAATGGTGAACTTGCACTTGGTAAAAATGTTCTGGTCGGGTTCATGCCCTGGGAAGGTTATAACTATGAGGACGCTATTCTTATTTCAGAAGAGCTTGTCCGTGATGATGTATATACATCAATCCATATTGAAGAATATGAGGCAGAGTCCCGTGACACAAAATTAGGACCTGAGGAAATAACACGGGATATAACCCATGTTGGTGAAGATGCACTGAAGGATCTTGATGAACGTGGAATTATACGTATAGGTGCCGAAGTACGTTCAGGTGATATTCTGGTTGGTAAAGTAACACCTAAAGGTGAGACCGAGCTTACTGCCGAAGAACGTCTGCTTCGTGCAATATTCGGTGAAAAAGCCCGTGAAGTCCGTGATACATCACTCAGGGTTCCTCATGGTGAATCGGGTATAGTTGTTGACGTTAAAGTCTTTTCCCGTGAAAATGGCGACGAACTTCCACCGGGAGTAAATATGCTGGTGCGCTGCTATGTCGCTCAGAAGAGAAAAATCTCTGTCGGCGATAAGATGGCGGGCCGTCACGGTAATAAGGGTGTTATCTCAAAGATATTACCTGTAGAGGATATGCCTTTCCTGCCTGATGGTACACCACTTCAAATTGTCCTGAATCCATTGGGAGTTCCTTCCCGAATGAATATAGGTCAGGTATTGGAAGTGCATCTTGGCTATGCGGCAAAAGCTCTTGGCTGGAAAGTTGCTTCACCGGTATTTGACGGAGCAAATGAGGAAGATATATTCAAAACCCTTAAAAAGGCAGGATTACCTGAGGACGGTAAGAGCATACTTTACGACGGCCGTACGGGTGAGCCCTTTGACAACCCTGTTACCATTGGGTATATGTATTTCCTGAAACTGGCTCACTTGGTCGATGATAAGATACATGCCCGTTCAACTGGTCCTTACTCACTTGTAACTCAGCAGCCTTTGGGCGGTAAAGCTCAGTTTGGCGGTCAGCGTTTCGGTGAGATGGAAGTTTGGGCATTGGCTGCATATGGTGCGGCATATACCCTTCAGGAAGTTTTGACCGTCAAGTCCGACGACGTTGTGGGGCGTGTCAAGACATATGAGGCAATTGTCAAGGGTGAAAATGTGCCCGAGCCTGGTATTCCTGAATCTTTCAAGGTTCTTATAAAAGAGCTTCAGAGTCTTGCTCTGGATGTTAAGGTCTTCACCGATCAGAGCGAAGAAATAGAGATCAAGGAAGAGATAGATGATGATATGGAAGGTCTTGATGTAAACATTGAAGGCAGAGAGGACGATACCGGTTCAGATTTTGATCTTGAAAATGATGTAGTTCCCAATGTCATAGATGACGATTTTGAACTGGACGATTTGGACACAGACCTTTCAGATGCTGACGAACTTAATCCTGATCTTATCGGTAAAATGCTGGGCGTTGAAGATGATTACGATGACGCTGACGATGATGAAATATAGGATGGTGACAAGGAATGTTTGAGTTGAATAATTTTGATGCCATAAAGATAGGTCTTGCCTCACCCGAAAAAATCCGTGAATGGTCCAGGGGAGAGGTAAAGAAACCTGAGACAATTAACTACAGAACCTTGAAACCTGAACGCGACGGATTATTCTGTGAAAGAATTTTTGGTCCCACCCGGGACTGGGAATGTCACTGCGGAAAGTATAAAAGAGTTCGCTACAAAGGCATAATCTGTGACAGGTGTGGTGTTGAAGTTACAAGATCCAAGGTACGTCGTGAACGTATGGGGCATATAGAACTTGCTGCTCCGGTTTCCCATATCTGGTATTTTAAAGGGATTCCGAGCCGTATGGGTCTGCTTTTGGATATGTCTCCCAGGGCTCTTGAAAAGGTGCTTTACTTTGCTGCCTATGTGGTAATTGATCCGGGTACCACACCCCTTGCCTTAAAACAAGTGCTCAACGAACGAGAGTATCGTGAAAGTGTTGAAAAATTCGGTGATAACTTCAGAGCCGGAATGGGTGCAGAGGCAGTTAAAGAATTGCTTCAAAACATTGATCTTGATGCACTTGCAGAAGAACTCAGGGAAGAGGTGGAAACATCCAAAGGACAGAAAAAAATACGTGCAATCAAGCGCCTGGAGGTAGTTGAAGCATTCCGCTCCTCCGGGAATAAACCTGAATGGATGATTCTGGATGTTATTCCTGTAATACCACCTGAACTTCGTCCCATGGTTCAACTGGACGGTGGACGTTTTGCCACTTCTGACCTGAATGATTTATACAGAAGGGTTATTAACCGTAATAACCGCCTTAAAAGGCTTTTGGATTTAGGTGCTCCTGAAATTATTGTAAGAAACGAAAAGCGTATGCTTCAGGAAGCAGTTGACGCACTTATAGATAACGGCAGAAGAGGCCGCCCTGTAACCGGCCCTGGCAACAGACCTTTAAAATCCCTTTCTGATATGCTGAAAGGAAAGCAAGGTCGTTTCCGTCAGAACCTGCTTGGAAAACGTGTTGACTATTCAGGCCGTTCAGTTATCGTTGTTGGTCCTGAACTTAAGATATATCAGTGTGGGCTTCCCAAAGAGATGGCTCTTGAACTGTTTAAGCCATTTGTAATGAAGAAGCTTGTGGAAAAGGAACTTGCTCACAACATAAAAAGTGCTAAGCGTATGGTTGAGCGTGTAAAAACAGAAGTCTGGGACGTTCTGGAAGAAGTTATAAAAGAGCATCCTGTACTTCTGAACCGTGCACCAACACTTCACAGACTTGGTATCCAGGCTTTTGAGCCCGTACTGGTAGAAGGTCGTGCCATTCAGCTTCATCCGCTTGTATGTACAGCATACAATGCTGACTTCGACGGTGACCAGATGGCAGTTCACGTTCCTTTGTCTGCTGAGGCTCAGGCCGAATCAAGAGTGCTCATGCTTTCAGCAAATAACCTGCTTAAACCACAGGACGGTAAGCCTGTTACTGTTCCTACGCAGGATATGGTTTTGGGTTGCTACTATCTGACCATAGAAAAAGAAGCTGAAAGAGATGCAGATGGAAATATCATAAACGATGTCAAGGGTGAAGGTAAGTTCTTTGCAAGCCCCGAAGAAGCTTTGATGGCTTATCATGAAGGTTATATAAGCCTCCATGCAAGGATAAGGGTCCGCAGGACCATAGAAGTTGACGGTGTTAAGAAATCAAAGATTATTACCACCACGGCAGGAAAGATTATTTTCAATAATGCTATTCCTCAGAACCTTGGTTTTGTTGACAGAACCGATCCTGAAGCCATGTTCAACTATGAAGTAGATTTTCTGGTCGGTAAAAAAGAGCTTGGAAAGATTATTGACCGTTGTATCCGTTTAAATGGAGCATATAAGACTGCCAAGGTACTTGACGAGGTTAAGGAGCTGGGCTTCAGGTATTCTACCAAGGGAGCCATAACCATCGGTATCACAGATATGGTTATACCTGAAGTAAAACAGAAATACATTGAGGAAACCGAGAAGAAGATTGAGGAAATAGAAAGACATTACAAAAACGGACTTTATAATAAGGAAGAGCGTAAGAATGCTATTATCTCAGCATGGAGCAAGACTTCAGAGGATATTAAGAAGGCATTGATTGAATCTTTGGACCGTTTCAATCCGGTTTATATGATGTCTCAGTCGGGTGCACGTGGTAACATTAACCAGATCAGACAGCTCGCAGGTATGAGAGGACTTATGTCCGATACCTCCGGTGAGACAATAGAAATTCCTATCAGATCAAACTTCCGTGAAGGTTTGAATGTTCTGGAATACTTTATCTCATCTCATGGTGCCCGAAAAGGTCTGGCAGATACCGCTCTTCGTACCGCGGACTCAGGTTATCTGACCCGACGTCTGGTTGACGTTGCACAGGATGTTATTGTACGCGAGCAGGACTGCGGCACGAATGAAGGAATAGAAGTAAGTCCTATTGTTGTAAGCGGTAAGGAAATTGAAGGTATAGCTGAAAGATTATCAGGCAGGTATGCATTTGAAGACATCGTGGATCCTGAAACTGGAGAGGTTTATGTAAAAGCCAATGAGCTTATATCACCTGATACAGCAGAAAAAATTGAACAAGCCGGTATCAAGAGAGCCAAGATACGGTCCGTGCTGGCCTGCCACTCACGTATAGGCGTTTGTGCCAAATGCTATGGCATTAACCTGGCCAATGGTGAGGAGTGTAACGCGGGCGAGGCTGTCGGATTTATTGCAGCACAGTCAATTGGTGAGCCCGGTACTCAGCTTACAATGCGTACTTTCCATACCGGTGGTGTTGCAGGTGAGGATATTACCCAGGGTCTGCCACGTGTTGAAGAACTGTTTGAAGCACGTAAACCTAAAGGGCTTGCAATTGTATCTGAAATTGGAGGTACAGTTCGCATAAAAGACACTAAAAAGAAACGTGAAATAGAAGTTACCAATAATGAAACCGGTGAAGCCAAATCCTATGCCATTCCCTATGGTTCTTCAATCAAGGTTTCAGATGGTGATGTAATTGAAGCCGGTGATGAACTGACTGAAGGTTCTGTAAATCCGCATGATATCCTTAAAATCAAAGGCGTACAGGCTGTACAGCGTTATCTGCTGCAGGAAGTACAAAAGGTTTACAGACTTCAGGGTGTTGATATCAATGACAAGCACATTGAAGTCATTGTGCGCCAGATGCTCAAGAAGGTCAAAGTAGATGATGCAGGCGATACTGATATGCTGCCCGGAAGCCTTGTGGATATGTTTGAATTTGAAGATAAGAACAGAGAGGCTGAAGAAAAAGGATTAAGACCTGCTACCGGAAAACGTGCACTATTGGGTATTACCAAGGCATCATTGGCTACCGAATCCTTCCTGTCGGCTGCTTCCTTCCAGGAGACCACCAGAGTTCTTACCGATGCAGCTATTAAAGGCAAGATAGATCCACTGATCGGACTTAAGGAGAATATCATAATTGGTAAGCTTATACCGGCAGGAACAGGAATGAGCAAATACAGAGACATAGAAGTAGATATGGCGGAAAATGTGTAGACTATGGACTGAATAAATAAAAGGGACAGGCGAATACCTGTCCCTTTGTCTTACCAAAACATTCGGATATTCTTCAGTAGATGCCTTGCATCCTCTTTTGGACATGATATTCAGACCTTTTTGCCGTCCTCGTCGCAGGTTCTCTGTTTCCAAACAGCCTTAAAAACATTAAGGTTTATATAGTCAATTGACTGAAACGGCATTGTCAATGGCTTTGAGCTCGTCATCAGTAAAGTATGTATTCTCAATGCAGCGCACATTTTCTTCAAGCTGGGATGCCTTACTTGCGCCAATAAGGACAGAAGTTATCTTACCGTCTTTCAAAATCCATGACAGGGCCATCTGTGCAAGAGTTTGACCTCGGGCCTGTGCAATGGCGTTGAGTTTTCTGACCATTTCAAGCTGACTTTCTGTTATTTTCTCTTTTGTGAGGAATGGAGAGACTCCCCTTCCAGCCCGTGAATCTTTAGGGATTCCTTTAAGATAGCGGTCGGTAAGCACACCCTGGGCCAATGGGCTGAAAACAATGAGACCGATGCCTATTTCATTGGCATAGTCTTTAAGACCGTCAGTTTCAATCCAACGGTTCAGCATGGAATAGGAAGGCTGATTGATAATAAATGGGGTTCTTAATTCTTTAAGTATTTTGTAGGCTTCCTTAAGCTGATTTTTATTATAGTTGGAAAGCCCTACATACAAGGCTTTGCCCTGCCTGACTGCACTGTCAAGAGCCATCATGGTCTCTTCCAGCGGGGTTTCCGGATCAGGTCTGTGATGATAGAAGATATCCACATAATCAAGATTCATACGCTTAAGACTTTGATCAAGACTTGCAAGTAAATATTTTCTGGAGCCAAAATCGCCATAGGGTCCTTCCCACATACCGTAACCGGCTTTTGTAGAGATAATGAGCTCATCTCTGTAGGCTGACAAATCCTCCTTTAATATTCGTCCAAAATTCTTTTCTGCTGCTCCCGGAGGTGGTCCATAGTTGTTTGCCAGGTCAAAGTGGGTGATACCAAGATCAAATGCCTTGAAAATAAGTTCTTTCATATTGGACAGGCTTTCTGTATCCCCAAAATTGTGCCACAGACCTAAAGAGACGGCAGGAAGTTTTAATCCGCTTTTTCCTGTGCGGTTATATTTCATGACAGAATAGCGGGAAGCATCCGGAGTATACATATGTTCTCTTCCTTTCATAAGTAATATTTTCGTGGATAAAAATAAGGTATATATTATACATATACCATATTAGTATCATTATTAAATCAAAAAAATGATTACTGGCATATTTACGCCGGATTTTCTTTACGGCGTACAAACTTTGAACAGGCTTTCCGGATACTCCCGTCGCATTTCCTGACAGAAAAGAGATCACATACTCCATATGTAGATATGTATTCGTTCGGGAAAAGAATGAAAAATTCACAGTCAGAACATCTGTAGGAGGCAGCTTTTTTGAACTCATCCAATTTGTAGAAGCGGTGGGAAGAGCAGCAGTAATCAGCCGATACTATCCCTTTTTCACGGCATAATATGTCATTATTAAACTTTAATTTGACACCTTTAAGGCAGTTGCTGCACGATTTTACAGGTTTGGCTTTTTTCTGGGGTTTAACCTTGTTTTTTAGTTTTTGTGACTTCTTCATTGAGTGCCGCCTTTCAAATGTTCTTTTACACAAATTATAGCATATTACCCAGAAATGGCTGTTTATGCCCCAGATTTAATTTTAGGAATTGCATCTCTGAGCCTGCATTCGGCAATACATCTTTTATGGCATCATATATTTGTTTGCTGTCCGTATAAAATTCAAGTCCGCCCAGCTCATACTTTTCATTATTAACTGCACTTGAAGGAAGAATAAAAATATCTAGGTAAGGAAATATAAAAGTGAGAATTAAAAGCAAGCTTAATAGTGATTTAAGCTTTTTTTTCATTGTTAACACCCCCGGCTATTGCTTAACAGCGCCTTTAGCCCAAATTTC
>JAAYMA010000125.1 GCA_012521615.1 Clostridiaceae bacterium
CTGTTTGTAAGACCCCATTTTCTGTAGCCTGTGGCAACATAGATATTTTTATAGTCTGAATTAATATATCCTGCGTATGGTATATAGTCATGGGATATATAGTCCTGGGCAGACCATTGATATTTTACATTGTTTGTATTGAAGATTTCATAAGCAAGCTCTTTTAAACTCTGATAATGATTACTGTCCTGATGCCCTGTTTTATGATTTTCCCCCGATATCAGAAGCAATTTCTCTTCGGGGATATATCTCAATGAAATTGTGGGTTTTTCTATATTTATAAAATGTGCATCAGGAAAACTGTCCATTTCTATAGCTACAATATAACTTCTGTCAGCCTTCATTCTTGCAAAATAAAATCCTTTCCCGTCATAACAGGGGTAATGGGTTGCAATAACAACATTTTTGGCTGTTATTTTGTTGCCATTTTCAAGCTCTATCCTGCATCTTTCCCCCGGCTCAAAATTAATTACCCTTGTCTCTTCAAAGATCTGTGCCCCATTTTTTTCGGCCTCTTCTGCAAGAGCATCTGCAAAACGTTTCGGATGAAATTGCGCCTGATTATTCATCTTAAGGGCACCATGCACGGATACAGGAACAGGAATATCTTTTTCATATGAACAGTCTATTGACAATTTCTGATATAGTTCATACTCCTTCTGAAGCTTGCTTACAAAGTAGGAATCTCTGGTAAACAGATAAGCAGGAAGTCTTTTAAACTGACAGTCAATATTAAGGTCCTGAGACAATTTTTCTATAAACCCAATTGCCTTATTATTAATTTCGTAATACCGGGCAGCCTTTTCCAGACCATATTTCTTAGCAATCCTTGAATATATATAACCATGCTGGCATGTCACTTTTCCGGTATTTCTGCCTGTAGATCCATAGCCAATACGGCCTGCATCAATAAGCACCGGATTAAGTCCTTCTTTGCTCAGAAAATAAAGACATGTTAACCCGGTAAGCCCTCCTCCTATAATCAGATAATCGCAATCCATATTTTCTCTGAGAGCTTCCCGTCTTTTCCCTTCTGAACTTATAAGCCAATATGGTATATTCATTTTATTAGCTCCTTTATACATTATTTTTCTTAGTTTACTGCAAATTAAATAATTTCATACAGTCTAACATTTTAATTTTTTCAGTTTTACTATATAATCAAAATAGTGTTAATTTTCACCCTGGTTTAAACATCCTTATAGAATGCATGGACAATAATCTTTCAATATCAGGGGTTGGTCCGGTGTTAAAAAAAATCAAAAATATTTACAGAAACTCTAAAATAAGCACTAAAATCATGACGATTTATAGTGCCATACTGATATTGTCTGTTATTCTCAGCGGCTTTATATATCAAAAAATCTATAACCGGACATTATCTGAAAAAGTAAGCCAAGTTTCAGTTCAAACCCTCCACTCAATAAGCTCGAATATTTTTTCCATGCTGGATAATGCCAAAAATTTATCCAAAGTCATACTGGCAAGTAATGAAGTACAGGAATCCCTAAAAGAAACAAACGCAGGCAATATATCCTACGCCGATGCAGAACGTATTATAAATACTCATGTATCCAGATTTATCGAAGCCTTTCCTTTCATATCTTCTATTTATATCTTTGACACTCAAAACCAACGTTATGGAATAGACAAATTACCCCTAAAGTCCCTGAAAATCAATGATATTACTGATGCCAGCTGGTACCAGGATGCAGTAGATGCACGGGGCGGTTTTATTTTAAGACTTAATGCCGGAGACATATATGAAGACATATCAGGACAGCAGTACATATCTCTCATAAGAGTTATCAATGATATTTATACACAGAAACCTATAGGCATACTCATTCTGAACATCTCAGACAGTTCTTTCAGAAACTCATACAGAGAAATACTGAGTGAATACGGCACCGATATTATGATACTGGACCAGAGCAATAATATAGTTGTGGACTTCTCTGAATTTGATTCATCCTATGTATCCAGACTTATTGAAAATGAAGACCAGAATTCCATAGTAGAAAAAATAAACGGGAAAAATTATTTAATTTCAATTTTAAGAATGCAAAAATATGACTGGAGCATAATCAGTACCATACCTTTTGAAGAGCTTTCAAAAGAATCCTATGCATTTAATACCGCTGCTTTATCAATTCTTGCATTCAACGCCTTTCTTATGTTCCTCGGGTCTCTGGCTGTATCAAAAATGATATCGGCACCTATTAAAAAACTTCTTGATTCCATGAAAGGAGTTGAAAAGGGGGAATTTGAAAAAGTAAACATTGATGCGGGCAATGATGAAATAGGCAGTCTTAGGGATGCGTACAATATCATGATTGAAGAAATCAAAAAATTAATAAACAAGGTGGTTCACGAACAAAAAGTTAAAAGAAAGGCTGAACTTAATGTACTGCAGGCACAAATCAAACCTCATTTCCTTTATAACACCTTTGACGCTATAAGTTCACTTGCACTTATGGGAAAAAACGACCAGGTATACAAAGTAATGAAGTTTTTAGGCAGCTACTACAGGGTAAGTTTAAGTAAGGGCAGTGAAGTAATAAGTATTAAAGATGAAGTGGAAGTTGTCAGAAACTATGCCTCAATCCAGCAAGTCAGATACGGGGATATTTTCGACATACACTATGATATTGATGACAGAGCAAATAATTATAAAATCCCTAAGCTTGTTCTCCAGCCCTTGGTGGAAAACGCACTGTACCATGGCATAAAACCTAAAGGTGAAAAAGGAAATATCACAATTCATGTCAAATATCTTGGAGACTTCATTGAATTGTCTGTAGAAGATGATGGTGTTGGCATGGATAAGGGAACTATTGAGCAGATACTGAACAATGAGGTAAAAGACGAAATAAAGAGTTTCGGATTAAAGGGAACCATTGAGCGGCTTAAAATATTCTACGGCATCAATAATCCGGTAACAATTGAAAGTTCAGAGAATGGTACAAAGGTAATCATCCGGATTCCGGCTAAGGAGGTGCAATAAGTGTCACAAAATAATCTTTTAAAACTTTTGATAGTTGATGATGAGTATCTTGTCAGAAATCTTTTAAGACACTGCCTGGATTGGAATGAAATTGGCTATGAAGTGGTCGGGGAAGCCTCAAACGCCCACGAAGCCCTCGAACTGGTAGAAAGTCTTAGACCTGATGTTATTTTTACAGATATCTATATGCCCTTTATGGATGGTCTTGAATTCGGAAAAATTGTTTTTGAAAAATATCCGCATATAAAAATAGTTGTACTTACCGGTCATGAAGAATTCGAATATGCCAAGAAAAGCGTAAAGATAGGAATATCCGACTTTTTACTCAAACCGATAAATGATGATGAAATCAGAAAAACCGCTCTCAATTTAAAGAGTAAAATTGAAAAGGAAAGAAATCAACAGGAGGAATATAATAAGCTTCAAAAGCAATTGGAAGAGGCTTTGCCGTGTTTAAAGGAGCAATTTCTAAATCAGCTGCTTCTGAGTAATATAGATAAAGAAGAAGCAAGAGTACAGGCTGAGTATTATAAAATCAACTTAAACAGCAATTATTATATCGTCTCTGTAATTGAAGCAAGCCCCGCTGATGAAGAAAGAAGTTCGGTCAATGAAGAAGGAAGACTTTTGCTGAATCTCAAAGCCCATAACCTGGTTACCAGGTATTTCAGGGATGATCCTGATGTATATGTTTTCCGGGATGCTTTTCAAAACATTGTTATTCTGAATTGCGAAAAGGATCTGGATTTTTCAGACTGTCTTGAAGCATTAAGATCCTTGATAATTAATTCATTAAAATGCAATGTTTCCATAGGACAAGGAAAGGCTTATCCGATTATCGGCAAAATAAGCAAATCATATAAAGAAGCATTGTATGCTTTACGGTACAAAATTATAGCTGGAAAGAACCAGGTAATAAGCTATGATGAAATAAATTTATCTGCTTCAAAACAAGTTCAGTTCCAAAATGACAATTTTGATACTCTGGCTTTCTACCTGAAGGCAGGTTTGTACAATAAAGTGGAGGAATATATTGTCAGCACATTTAATGAATATACAGGTCAAGAAACTCTTAATATACAAACCTACCGGGCTATAGCATCATATATTGTATCTGTTATTCTGAATGTCATTCTGGAAATAGATATTAATATTTCTGATATTTTCTCAAATACAGGCCAACCTTTTGAACAAATATTCAAATCAGATACACTTCCTGAAATCCGTGACTACCTTGTCAGTATCGCTAAAAAGACAGTTGATACTATACAGAACACCCAGACCAAAAAGGTGAGCCAGATAATAGAGCAAATAAAAGAATATATTAAACAAAATCAATCCGATCCTGATATAACCCTTTCCAGCACAGCAAAAAAATTTTATATGAATATGAGTTATCTCAGCCGGATTTTCAAACAGGAGACCGGATATACCTTTGTTGAATATCTCACCAAAACCAGAATGGAAAAAGCAGTAAAGCTGCTTAAGGAAACAGATTTAAGAGCTTACCAGGTTGCAGAAAAAGTAGGCATTCAAAATCCTCATTATTTCGGCATATGTTTCAAAAAGTGGACTGGAATGTCTATAAACGATTTCAGAAAATCTTTAAACAAAAAGTAAAATTATTGAACCTTTTAGAAAAACGACTTAATTCACTCTTGCCTCCTTTGCATCTATCATTAATTTAGATGGTAGACAACACCATCAAAAATTAAATTAAGGAGGAATACCATGAAAAGACTACTTGCAATTTTTATGGTAATCGCACTCATGCTGAGCCTGGTGGCATGTGGCGGCTCACAACAAGCAAGTGAGAGTTCTAAAGCAACTCCACAGGGCTCAACCTCAACAGGTGGAGAGGAGGCTCCTGCTGAACCGGTAACATTGCGTATGATTACATGGGTTCAGGAGACAAACGAAAGAGCTATTGCTGAATTAAACCAAAAATTCTCAGAAAAATATCCTAACGTTTCATTTGTAGTTGACACAGTTAACGCAAATGACTATCCGACACTTCAGAACACAAGAATCTCAGCTGGCGACGTCGACATTATCACAAACCTTTCAGCATTTGATACATATCC
>JAAYMA010000126.1 GCA_012521615.1 Clostridiaceae bacterium
TAAATTGGCTTTGTACAGAGTAATTTCTATATTAGTATTTGTAAAGGAGGCTTATATATGCTGAAATGATAATCCAGATTCTTATTTTATGCCAATATCTTTTCTGTAGTGCATATCTTTAAAACTGATTAAAGAAACTGCTTCGTAAGCCTTTTGTCTTGCACTGTCAAGATTTTCCGCAATGGCTGTTACTCCCAGTACTCGTCCACCGTTTGTCAAATATTTATCTCCTGCTTTTTTCGTCCCCGCATGGAATATTAAAATATCCGGGCTATTTGCTGCCTTATCTAAACCCTTTATTTCATATCCTTTTTCATATTTTTCAGGATATCCTCCAGATGCCAGAACAACACAAACTGCTGCGCCCTGCTTCCATTTAATATCTATGGTATCCAGTTTTTCATCAATAATTGCTTCAAAAATTTCCAGCAAATCATTTTCCAGAAGTGGCAGGACAACCTGAGCTTCCGGATCACCAAACCGGGCATTGTATTCCAGAACCTTGGGTCCATCCTCTGTCAGCATCAGTCCGAAAAACAGCACTCCCTTGAAAGGGCGGCCTTCGCTGTTCATAGCATTTATTGTAGGAATATAAATAGTTTCCATACACTGTTTATGAATAGCTTCTGTATAATATTTACTTGGAGCCAATGTACCCATTCCGCCCGTATTAAGCCCCCTGTCGCCGTCAAAAGCTCTTTTGTGGTCCTGGGAGCTGACCATGGGAACAATGGTCTTTCCGTCAGTAAAAGCCAAAACTGAAACTTCCGGTCCGGTTATATATTCTTCAATGACAATTCTTTTACCGGCCTGACCGAATTTATTCTCTTCCATAATAGAGGATATTGCATCCAGAGCTTCTTTTTCATTATTGCATATGATGACACCCTTACCCAATGCAAGACCATCTGCTTTGACAACAACGGGAAAAGAAACTGTCCTGATATATTCCCTTGCTTTTAAACTGTCATCAAATACTTCGTACTGAGCTGTCGGTATATTATATTTTTTCATGAGATCTTTTGCAAAAACCTTGCTTGCCTCGATAACGGCAGCACTTTTATTCGGTCCGAAAGCCCTGATGCCTGCATCAAGTAAGGCATCCACCATACCTGCCGCCAGCGGATCATCGGGAGCTACAACAACAAAATCCATATTGTTATCTTTGGCAAACGAAGTTATTCCTTCAACATCAGTTGCTTCTACAGGAACTAAATTTGCTATTTCGGAAATTCCCCCATTTCCGGGGGCGCAATAGAGTTCTTTAACCTTTGGACTCTGTTTTAATTTCCATAAAATAGCGTGTTCTCTTCCTCCCGCTCCTACTACCAAGACCTTCATATCATCTCTCCTGATTTTTCCTGATTTTATACTGAAAATTTTATTCCGATTATTTATATCGATTTAATATTCTTCATACAAGATTATTCGGGCTGATTTTAAGGAAACTCAAGGTAAAATTCTAACCTTTCGTCCTTCAACTTTTAGTCTGCCCTCACTGAAAAGGCGTATAGCTTCAGGAAGGAGTATCCATTCTGCCTCTTCCATAACTCTTCTCTGAAGGGTTTCGGGGGTATCATCATCCTTAATTTCAACAGCCTTCTGAAGTATTATCGGACCCGAATCGTACTCACAGTCTACAAAGTGAACGGTGGCACCGGTTATTTTTACCCCATATTCCAAAGCCTTGATATGCGGAATCAGTCCATAATTTCCTTTTCCGCAGAATGCCGGTATCAATGAAGGATGCACATTAATTATTGCATTCTTATATGCCTCGACAAACCTCCTGCCTAAAAGGCTCAGGAAACCTGCAAGCACGACAAGATCGACTTCATAGGCTCTCATATGTTCCAAAAGGGATATGTCATACTCTTCCTGGGTTTTAAAAGCCTTTTTGGATATAACAGCATAAGGAATGGAATGTTTTTTTGCCCGTTCAAGAGCAAAAACACCTTCTTTGCTGGATACCACTGTAACAATCTTACAGTTTGGCAGTTTGCCTTCTGAAATACTATCAATGATGGCTTGAAGATTGGTGCCGCCACCCGAAACCATTACGCCTATCCTTAGCATATTTCTATTTTCTCCTTACCTTCTGTGACCTCACCAATGATGTATGCCTTTTCTCCCAGCTCACAGGCTGCTTTAACCACATCACCGGCAATATCTTTATCAACGGCCAAGGCCATACCTATTCCCATATTGAAAGTATTGAACATTTCTTTTTCTTCGACCCCGCCTGTTTCTCTTATCAGATTAAATATGGAAAGAACAGGCCATGACCCTTTATTAATGATGATTTTCAGACCATCTGGAATCATTCTCGGGAGATTTTCAATAAAACCTCCGCCTGTGATATGTGCTATTCCTTTTATTTCAAATGAATTTATCAATGAAAGAATTGTTTTGACATAGATGCGTGTCGGAGTTATCAGCTCCTGACCTATGGTTTTGCCAAGTTCATCAAAGTGGCGGCCAATATTCTCATAGCTCAAGTCAAATATTTTACGAACAAGCGAAAACCCGTTGCTATGAACACCAGATGAAGCAAGTCCAATAATTTTATCTCCCGGAGCTATTTTTTCCCCGCTGATTAGCTTATCCTTATCAACAATACCAACTATAAAACCTGCCATATCATACTCATCAACAGGGTAAAATCCGGGCATTTCTGCGGTTTCACCGCCTATCAGTGCACAACCTGCTTCAATACATCCCTGTGCTACACCTTTGACTATTTGTTCAACTTTTTCGGGTACAAGCTTTCCCAGTGCTATATAATCCAGAAAGAACAAAGGTTGGGCTCCGCTGCATACAATATCGTTAGCACACATGGCTACACAGTCTATACCTACTGTGTCATGCTTGTCCATGAGAAAAGCAATTTTAAGTTTGGTGCCAACTCCATCAGTGCCTGAGACCAGCACAGGTTTCTTATAGTCCATATGTTCCAGAGTGAAAAGGCCTCCAAAACCGCCCAGCTCTGTGAGCACCTCCGGTCTCATGGTTTTTTTTACATGAGATTTCATGAGATCTACAGCTTTATAACCTGCTGTAACATCAACACCTGCTTCTTTATAAGTTGCCATTCAAACCAAACCTTTCAAAAATTTATAAAGATTATTTATCTTCAAGTGTCTCATCAAGTCCGGAAGGAACCTTCATAGGATATTTTCCTGTAAGACAGGCAGTGCAAAAACTGTCTTTTGGTGCGCCAATCGGACATTTCAGCAAATTTTCGACTGACAGAAAACCAATACTGTCTGCACCAATTATTTCTTTTATTTCTTCAACAGAATTATTTGCGGCAATCAGGTATTCTTTCGTAGCTATATCAATTCCAAAATAGCAGGGAAACTTTACAGGCGGAGAACTAATCCTGACATGTACCTCTTTAGCCCCTGCTTCTTTCAGCATCCGGACAATCTTCTTCGTTGTCGTACCCCGAACAATTGAATCATCTATAATTACAATTCTTTTACCTTCGACCTCTTTTTTAAGGGTATTCAATTTAATATTTATACTTTCTTCCCTGATTTTTTGGTTTGGCTGGATAAAAGTACGACCAACATATCTGTTTTTTATCAGAACCTCACCATAGGGAATTTTGGACTGTCTTGCAAAACCTATGGCGGCTGTAATACCTGAATCAGGTACACCAGCAACCAGATCTGCTTCAACAGGGTGCTGAATTGCCAAAAGTTTTCCTGCTTCCAATCTGGACTGATATATGGATGCTCCGTCTATAAAGCTGTCAGGTCTGGCAAAATATATATGTTCAAAGATACAAAGACTGTGTGGTTTCTTTTGATTTGTTTTTATAGATTTTAATATGCCCTCTTCAATGATAACAATTTCTCCCGGCTCAACATCTCGCACAAATTCTGCACCAATTGTATCCAATGCGCAGGTTTCTGATGTCAAAATATATGAGTTGTCTATTTTACCTATGCTTAAAGGACGAAGCCCCCATGGGTCACGAATCCCTGCCAGTTTCTTTTTGGTCATGATTACAACGGCATACGACCCCAGAAGATTTTTTGTTGTCTCAATCAAAACTTCTTCGAAATTTTTATATTTAAGACCAAAACGGGATATCAGATTTGCAATTACCTCTGAATCTGTAGAAGTTTGAAAAATCGCACCCCGATTTTCAAAATCCAATCTGATTTTTGAAGCGTTGATAAGGTTACCATTATGCGCAATGGCAAGCTGACCTTCCTTATATCTGATAATGAGCGGCTGGCAGTCTTCCATCGAGGCCCCGCCTGTAGTTGAATATCTTGTATGTCCGACGGTAATTCTGCCTTCCAGCCTGTCCAGAACTTTTTCTGTAAAAACTTCCGGAACAAGTCCTATTCCTTTATGACCAGTTATATGCCCATCCTGGCTGACAGCAATGCCACAGCTTTGCTGTCCACGATGCTGTAAGGCATATAGCCCGTAATATGTCAGCCGGACAGCATCAATATCGTCATTGCTGTAAATTCCGAAAACGCCACAGGATTCATGAAGCTCATCCCTGTTATTAAGACAGTCCGGGTTCACATTGTTTTTTGGAATCATGATTGCTTTCCTTTCAATTTTTCCTGCAGAAGCTTATCTTTATTGTCAACAGATTCGGCCATTTTTCTCTTATATTCATGCATTTTATTCCTTAGTTCAGGATAAATACCGCCCATAATCTGAACAGCAAGCAAAACAGCATTATCACTTCCATTTATTGCAACTGTGGCAACAGGAACGCCTGACGGCATCTGAACTATTGACAAAAGTGAATCAAGCCCATCCATAGTGGAAGATTTAATTGGAATTCCAATGACAGGCAAAACCGTGTAAGCAGCCAAAACCCCTGGCAAGTGTGCCGCTTTGCCAGCCGCAGCTATTATAACATCAAAACCGTTTCTTTCTGCATTTTTTGCAAGCTCTGCGGCCCTCTCAGGTGTTCTGTGAGCTGAGCAAACAGTTACAGAATAGTCAATATCAAACTCAGTAAATAAATTAAGTGAATTCTCAATTACAGGAAAATCCGAATCACTTCCTATTACAACCAATACTTTTGGTCTTTCTGGCATGATGATACCTCCGCATAAAACATATATTACCAGAATACAGAATTTTCTTGCAATAAATCAATGTAAAACCTTCACTAAAAACTTTTCAACCATAAAGTCCGGATTGTAGGAAAGTTTAGAATTCCGCAGTCCCTCAATGCCCATATCCTCTTCCCTGTTGATATATTTGAGATCTTTCCACTCATTTATACAAAAATCACGAAACAGCAGAGGATAGATGCCATGAATATCGGAATTGCCTTTTTCTATATGAACAACAGCAGTATAATCATTAAGCTTCTCACCAATTGTAAAAGCTTCAAACCTTCCGTTTACTTTTATAAGTGCGCCTTTTAGCGGCAGTAGACTCCAGTTGTCGAGAATATCGTAGCAAGCCATTCTTTCGCAGCTAACCTGTCTTTCCATGCAATTATTGTTCTTAACACACCATTCTTCAAAAATTCTGCGGCATTCATCCTTGTTTGTCTCATCAATGGGAACATATTCATAGCTTCCATATTCCCGCAAAAATTTGCTTATATGATTTCTTTTTTTCCGGAGTTTTTTTCCTGGCAGAGTTATCATTTTCGGTAACTCATACACGTAATCCGATGCCCAGTCAAGATATTCAATCTCCAGCCTGTCACCGTAGATGTCCTTCAGCTGAGAAATACGTTTTTCTTCAACCCGGCCAAATATAAGCGGAGTATTGTCTTTGGTGAAAAACTCCTCCAAAGCATCCACCGCCTTTTTAAAATTCTCATCATTTCTTTGTCCATCCAGAGGTATGGGACAAAAAGCAAAATGAGTATAGTAATCCGATTTTGAAACAAGGCAAAGATGCTCCGCAATAATATTCCATTTAAGATTGTAATCTCTACGCCACATATATAAATAGCTGAAAGAGAGCTCAGATGCAACAGGTTGAGTTTTCTTAAATATACTTGTGAATAAATCCCTTTCTTCCAGAGTAAGGGGTTTAAAATCATCCATTTACTATTAGCCTCCAGTTAAATAATTAGTCGCCTAAACTGACTCCCATATTTCGTGCAATTTTGATCAGTTCCCCGTCAACAGGTACATATTTAACCTTTCCGGCAACATCAGCAAGATCAACGGCTGTGGTCTGGTGATTGACAACACCTGTCATTTTGTTATATTCGCCATCGGCAATCAGCTTTACAGCCTGAACTCCCAACCGGGTAGTAAGCAGTCTGTCTGACGGAGATGGCTCTCCTCCTCTTTGAAGGTACCCAAGCACTGTAACACGGACCTCCAGATTGGTCAGTTTCTCAAGTGCTGAGGCAATTTGAGCGCCTACACCATTGAATACCTGCTTGTCCTCTTTAATAATTGCATCAATATCAATATCTAAATGATTATTTTTGGATTTACAGCCCTCAGAGACACAAATAATACTGAAATTTTTCCCCATATTTTTTCGTTCCAGTATACTGCGTGCCACAAGCTTTATGTCATAGGGAATCTCAGGAATGAGAATAATATCTGCGCCTCCGGCTATACCGGCTTCAAGGGCAACCCATCCAGCCCGCCTTCCCATTACCTCGAGTATCATTACGCGGTGATGGGATTCAGCAGTCGAATGCAACTTGTCGAGAGCTTCTGTAGCGGTATCAATAGCAGTTATAAATCCAAAGGCACTGTCAGTGCCCGGTATATCATTTTCAATAGCCTTAGGTATAGCAATTATATTGATACCTTTTTGAGACAATTTATAACCTGTCAGAATAGTATTATAACCGCCAACTACAATTAAACAGTCAATTTTGTGCAACTTTAAATTGTCAACAATCCGATCACTCATATCTTTGTTAATTTTTTCCCCGTCATAATCTACTTCCACATTAAAAGGATCAAAACTGTTGGTGGTTCCCAGGATAGTGCCGCCTTTGTCCAATATTCCTGAAACACTATTCAGTGTAAGCTTTATGAACTTATTGTAAAGCAGACCAAGGTATCCATCCTTAAAACCGATTACATCATATCCATAAATGTTAATAGCTGTTTTTACAACCGCCCTGATAACTGCATTAAGTCCGGGACAATCCCCGCCCCCTGTCATAATCCCTATTCTTTTTTTATTACCTGTCATTTTTCTCCTCCTAATGTATTTTTAACAACAGTTTATTTTACGGACGCAAATTCCTTAATTGATATTCATGCAGAAAATAGCAGTCTTACCATTAGACTAACCCTGAGTTGTCAGTTTTCCCTTAAGCTTCATATTTCCAAACCCATTCTGCCGCAAAGCTTCGTACACAATAACAGCAACTGAGTTGGAAAGGTTGAGTGACCGAATATTTTCCAGCATGGGGATTCTTATACAGTTGTTATAATTAGCTTTCAGGAGCCATTCCGGCAGCCCTTTGGTTTCCTTGCCGAACAAAATATAACAATTATCAGGATAATATATCTCATGATAACTTTTTTCTGCTTTGGTGGAGCTGTAAAAAAAGACTCCTTCTTTGTTAAAATTAAAAAATTGTTCCAGGCTGTCGTAATAATATAATTTAAGATATTTCCAATAATCCAGACCCGCTCTTTTGAGATATTTATCCTCAATTGAAAACCCCATGGGCCCTACTAAATGCAGACAGGCTCCAACAGCAACACATGTTCTGGCTATATTACCTGTGTTTTGAGGTATTTCGGGTTCTACCAATACTACATTAATTTTCATATATTTCACTTCCATCAAAAAAGATGGCTTTGCCATCTTTTATCTCTCTTCCTCAAATGAGATATTAATCTCCATCATATTAGCATTTGCAAACTTCAGCGGTATGGAAATGGTCTTCATATTTGCCGGAGCAATTGTAAGTTTTTCACCGATTAATAAAGACGGCGGTGTAATTTCTACTCTTAGACCTTTACCCGACAACAAGGTTGCAGTGTTGCCCATTATCATATTGGCCAGTTCAGCTATGGCACTCTTTGACATGTCATCCAATTGAGTAACCGGCATTCCACCCATCATGGCAGAAGCAATCTTCATAGCAGCTTCTGTGCCCAGCGCCATAACCACCTGCCCTCTTATGTTGCCAGTAAGACCAACAATTACAACGATATTGTCGCTTTCATAAGGCGTCTTTCTTATATAAACTTTTCCCAATTCGGGTTTGTTTCCAGTCATCATCATAATTACTGACTGACTTGCTTCAATAAAAGGGTTTATGTACTCTGCGTTCATGTGCTATCTCCTCGAATTAATTATATTGTCCGTTAAATCAATATTTTATCAAAAACTTGTCACTTTTTAAACTTTATCGTCGAATTTTGTATAAAAAAATGATCTCTTATATTACTCGTTAATCCAGGATTAAATAATATATTTTTCTTATGTTATACTCTTTTGTGTTCAAATATTTTTCTTATTGTATTTTTCTTTATTTTTACAGCATGTTCCGGACAAAATTCATGACAGCAGAAACAACTTATGCATTTCTTATAGTCTATAATAATTTTATTGCTGCTGTCCTTTGAAATAATTTGGGGAGGGCACACCTGTATGCATTTGCCGCAGGATATACATTTTTCATGGATTATAACAGGTCTTGGGCGAAGGCTTCTGCCCAGAAATCTTAACAAACTGAATCTCGCACTTTGCTTAATATGCTCTAAAGCCGGAACATCGAATTCGTCGGGCTGAATTTCTTTAATATCAACACCTAAAAACTCTATTTCATCTTTTTTCAGCAATCCCCGCTCTTCAGCTTTTCTGAGTACGGGTATATCTTTATAATTTACTCCAATAATTTCAGCAGCCGCATAATCACAGGCAAACGCATCCTCTGAAGCAATAATGGCTCCCAGATACTTTGGAATACCGGAACCGGGTCCGTCTCCCTCCATTGATATAATACCATCAATGATATTTATCCCGGGTTTTGTAGCCAAATATATGTCAATCAGACTTTCTGCGAACTGTTCATAATCACTGAAACGAAGATGAAAATCAGCTTTCTCAAGGCCGGCGATTGATCCGAACATATTCTTTACTGCGCCAGTATACACCATCATACCATGTGTTTTCAGTTTCGCGACATTTATGATTAAATCAGCCTCTTTTAAAGGTTTTAAGATTTTCAGACTCTTGGCAATCTTTGCATCCAGGTTTATGACTTTTTCCACCCGTAGATCAAAATTTAATTCGGCACCTGTTTCATTAGCGATTTCTTCCATTCCAGTATTGGTGTAAACCATTTTTAGTATTGAAGTATTGTAAGGGCCGCCGGGACTTTCAACTATTGCTGCTATTCCACCTGCTTTCTGGACAAGGGTAATTATAGCCTTTATAACTGACGGATGTGTAGTAGCAGCATCATCAGGCTTTTTGGCCATCAGAAGATTGGGTTTAATAGCAACTCGCATACCCGGCTTAACAAATTTGTCCAGCCCGCCCATCTTATCAAAAATTTCTTCAATACAATTCAGAACTCTGTCAAATCTATAATTTTCAGATGTATTTACGTATACCTTGCTCAATTTTCATCTGCCTTTCAAAACACAACTCAATAACTCTCTTGAGATAATCTTAAACATGATTTATTGAACTTCATTTTCCGGAAGCAAAGCACCTTTGGTGTAATTATTTTTGCTGTTCCATAATATCCACTCTTCATAGCCGGCATCATACACAGCCTGTATCTGGGCCCTTACTTGTTCAGGACCATAAACCTGATAATAACCTTCAGGAAGGTATGATGCTGTAAAGTCCTGCAGGTATGGCCTTATATTCGCCTTATATCCGGGAACGGCTTCAATTCTGGACTTTGTTTTCATTAAAGCATTGTAAACCACATCATAGGGTTTAAGATCAGGTGCAGTGAATAACACTCCGTTTACTCTCTGACCGACCCCGTTACCCATCATTCCATTTGAAGCATTGGCATAATGGGAAGGATAAATCATGGGCGAAAGATAATCTATATCCATGCCGATTTCTTCCAGCCGCTGTCCGATGGCATTACCATCCCTTTCACCTTCCGATATGATGCCAAACACATCTGCAGATACGGGTACATCTTTGACCTTTTTGATTTCATCAGCTGCTTTTTTCAAAAAAGCATTAATTGCTTCTGTCTTCGGCGGCATATTTTCACCATAATAGACTTCATTAGCCCTGGTGGTAGGGAATCTGATATAGTCAAACTGTATTTCATCAAATCCGAGACTAACAGCCTCTTTTGCAATTTCAATGTTTATATCATGGACTTCTTCAATATATGGATTAGTCCATGCTCCGTGGGACCCTTCTATCCAGATTCTGCCGTCAGGTCTTTTGATTGCATACTCGGGTACTGCATTGGCAAGCCCGTCATCCCTGAATACCACTATTCTTCCGATTACATGAATATTGTTGTCATGACATTTTTTCAATACTTCTTCGACATTATATTTATTGTCTGTTAAACCCAATTCCTTTACGAGGGGGATTTCAGACTTATAATGAACATATCCGCCTTCCTTTATATCAATTACCAGCGAATTGAGCTCGGTGGTATTAACCAGTTCAATCAAGTCATCAAGTCTGCTGCTTCCTGCAATAGAGCCCGTTACATACACTGCTTTAACCTTTACAGGCTCGGGAGACGGTTCAGGTGTTGGCTCGGGTGTAGGTTCCGGTGTTGCAGAATGCGTCGGCTCTTCACTCATGACCGGCTCCTTAGTTTCGGATCCATTATTTGCCTGTTCTTGAGTTTCTTCAGGCGCCAAAGGCGTTTGAGAATTATCATTACTAAATGTACAGGAAGTAATCATACCAGCAATAATAAAAATGATTACCAAAAGTAAGCAGATCTTTTTCATGCAAATTACCTTTCTGTTAAATTTTGTTTGTACATTGACGTTTTTATCTTAAAATAAGCAGTTTAAAAAAGTAAATCGTATTAACAATTTACCAAATCTTTTGGCTGTTTACAACAAATATTTGCTTTGTTTTCAATTTGTAATTTTTAGCCAATACCGCAATAAAAGTACATTTTCCGTTCCTCGACTCAAAAAGTCCATGTTTCAAATATTGAAAAATAAACTATGTAAACTATAATTTAATATAAAATGAACATCTTTTTAACGGGGTGGGGCATTATGGTTACAATATCGGACATAGCTAAGAAAGCAAATGTTTCAATTACAACTGTTTCAAGGGCGCTTAATAATTATCCTGACATAAAGTTGAAGACAAAGGAAAAAGTTCTTACCATTGCAAGAGAGATGGGCTATTTTCCCAACGCCAATGCAAAAGGTCTTAAAACCAAAAATAATTGGCTTGTGGGAATCCTTTTTACAGAATCACTGGATATAGGGCTTGAGCATCCCCTGTATGCCGGCGTAATAGAGTCGTTTAAAAGGACCATAAGCGATCATGGTTACGACACTATCTTTATAACAAGCAATATCGGAAAAAAGAAAACCAATTACTTAAATCACTGTATTTACAGGAATGTAAACGGTGTATTTGTATGTACATATACCGGTCTTGATCCGATGCTGAAGGAACTTCTGGAAAGTGATATAAAATGCGTTACTACTGATATTGAATACAATCAGAATGTGCCAATTATTCTGTCAGATAATATCAGTGGTATAGAATTGGCCTATGATTATCTTTACAATATGGGTCACAGAAAAATTGCCTTTCTGTCAGGTCCCCTTAACACTCTGTCAGGCAGGGAACGTCTGGAAGGATATAAAAAAGCTCTTGAAACTAGAAAACAGGTATTCAAAGAATACTTTGTCGCATATGCAAACGACTATGACGTTGTTTCAGGAAGAACCACCTGCGGAAAACTTTTGGATCAATGTAGCCATGACATGCCTACAGCAATTATTTCTGCAAGCGATATTCTGGCCATTGGCGCAATAAACGAGATGGAAAGCCGGGGAATTACTGTTCCCGATGACATTTCAATAATAGGATTTGATGATATTGAAATCGCCAGATATGTAAAGCCTGCTCTAACGACTATAAGACAGGACAGAAAGAAACTGGGCAAAGTTATTGCCGATACTCTTGTAGCGTATATAAACCAGGAAGAAGTATCTTCAAGGACCCTCATACCAGTCACACTTGTTGAAAGAGATACCTGTATACCTCCTTCCAAAAACTGAAATTCCGGATGTCAGGATTGAAAAATTGTACACAGTAAATACAGCATATATTTTCTGTAATATAAATAAATTACTATCCCCCAGCTGTAAAAAAATAATTTCATCTATTGGAATGTTCTGTATTGAAAACGATTCCGGAATGTGCTATAAATAAATTATGATGACAAATAGTATAAAAATCATCATGATTTTTAACGATTATATGTATAATTCAACATATGACAATATAAGCATTGTGTATATCTAAAGTAATTCATTGGCAGCACCGTAGGGAACACTTGATTATGAAATTTCCAGTTCGTCATTGAAATTCTTCTGTTTAAAGAAGAATTCATGAAATATTATTTTGTGTACTAGGAGGCTGGATATGAAAAGGTTGTTGTTACTGTTACTTGTGACTGTCTTTGCACTCACTCTGTTCGCATCCTGTGGAAAGACAAAATACACCGCTTTGGACACCGATGTTGTTGGTGAATTAAGTGTCATGTTATGGTCCGGTGACGGAAGCTACATCGAAGACATCGGCCACAAAGATTTTGCTCCTGAAGAGTTGCTTTCTCAGAACATCGCAGCTACATATGCAGTTGCAAAAGCTTTCAACCAGATTTATCCCAATGTAAAGATCAATGTCTATGCTAAATCCGGCGGACCGGACGACAATGACATCCCCTGGGCACAGGAACTTGAAAACTTCAAAGCCGAACATGGTTCATACCCTTCTCTTTACGCAAGTACAGACGTAGTAGGCGACATTTCAAAAGGTTTGATAGCAGATCTTTCAATCTTTAAAGACGATCCAATGTATAAAAGCTTCAATGAATCAGTTATGAACATGATGAATTTCTATGGTTTCCAGGGAGGTTTACCACAATATCTTCTGCCTTGGGGTGTTTACATCAACAAATCTCTTGCAGAAGACAATAATATTGATATCCCTGATCCGGACTGGACCATTGATGATTATGCCAATTTTGTAAAACAGGCAAATATGAAAGACTTTTACGGTGCAATGGATGTTCCCCTGTCATTTATTGAGACAGGAACAAAGTCTATTAACTATATGATGGCCAAACATGACGGTAAAGGCGATTATGTAAATCTGAACTCCGATGAAGTAAAATCACTTATCAACTACATACCTGAACTTGCTAAAACTGCAGTCTGGCCTCAAAATGACCTCGGAAACATTCCTTCTGAAGTTATGGATGAAAACGGCTGGTGGAGCTTTAACTTCTTTATTAATAACAAACTCCTTACCCTTGATGGTGATCCCTGGATGATGGGTGACGCTGCAAACTCCAACCCTGAGCACTGGGGACGTGTTAAAGCTGATGACTGGGATATTTACCCGAGACCTGCAACAGATTATCAGCCTTGCACTGTTGGTGTTGTATTAGACCCGTTTGTCATCTATAACTATGCTCTTGATGATGGAAATCCTGAACTTTCAGATGAAGAATACAACAAGCTGAAATTGGCTTATACATTTGCTACTTTCTGGGTTGGCGATACAAGAGCATGGCAGGCGCGCGCAGACCAGATGTTCAATGATAACGGACAGCTCAAAACCTGTCTGAATGACTCTTTTCCATTTGTTACCGGTGAAGAGTTCAATAAACAGATGGAAATCTGGTATTCAACAGAAACTCATAAGAGATTTGCAGACAAAAATAAAATGCCCGGTTTCCATAAAGTTCTGGAAATTTGGGAAAAGGGTCAGTTCTGGGATATTTCTGACAAGTCCTATCCTTTCTATCACGACTTTGAAGGATCAAGGCGTGAGAATCTGTATGAATGGAAGAATTACTGGAATCCTGAAATTACCGGAGCTATGAGAACCGATGCCAACTTTGTTGACGTTCTGAAATCAAAGCTTAATGACTGGAATATTGCAAGCAACAACAGATTTAGAGAATCAGACCAGCGTCTACGCGATGCTCTGAAAAAATACTACAATTACACTGACAGCGATTTTAACAAATAATTAATAACTAAATAAAAAATGTATTAAAACTGGGAGAGATTTTCATATTTTCCCAATATGAAAATCTCTCTCTTAATAAATAGATGTAATAAAGGGAAAAGGAGTTACCCTTATGAAAAGAATCATTACCGTTGTGTTAATTCTGGCGGTTATAATCAGCAGTTTTGCGCTCCATTCCTTTATAACCGGCGCACAAAATGCCCGAATTGAAGTGGATCTGACAAAAGTTCAGCAAAGCCGTCAGTTGCTTGCCGAAAGTCTTGAAACTCATAAAAATACTTATCTGGATTACATAAAAGATGCAAAAATCAATTATGATCTGAAAACTGCTGAAGGCAGGCTAATCACCGGGGCATACAGTGAAAATATTGATTATGACGGAATCGTCGCGAAAATTGGTTACGATGAATCTGCTATATATGAAATAACTGTTGAAGAGGAAGGTTATTACCATATTGTTGTGGATCATTTCATTGAGAGTGATGTATTAAGTAATATTAATCTGGAAATTAAAATCAATGGTTCGTACCCTTTTTATGAGGCCATATCAATAGATATTCCGTTAAGATGGAAAGATGAAACAAAAAATTTCGAAGTAGACAGTTACGGGGATGAGGCATTGCCCAACCAGATCAGAATATCTGAGTGGTTACCCCTTGAAATGTACAATAATACTTATCTGACATCTGATCCTTTACTGTTTCAATTAAATAAAGGTAAAAACACCATTGAGTTTATAAATAAATCCTCCGGTCATGTATATCTGGGAAAACTTAAAGTGGAAGCACCAAAATTAATTCAGAGTTATGAGGAATATCTGGGAAAACACTCCGGAATATCACCAAAAGCTCTTTACACCATTGATGCAATATCTTATGTTGAAAAAAATTCATCCTTTATAAGAATGGCTTCAGAGCAAACCCCCTCTGTCTCCCCTTTTGATGCAGTTTATAAAAAACTGAACATTATTGACGGAGCAGGATGGAATCAAGGCGGGCAGGAGATAACCTATGAAGTGGATATAAAAGAAGACGGGTTTTATAATCTCGCTTTCCATTACCTGAACAATAAAAGTGATTTTTCTGTTTTCAGGACCATAAAAATAGACGGAGAGATCCCTTTCAGAGAAGTAATATCATACCCATTCGAATACACCGGAACCACACAATGGGCCAATAAAGTTGTATCTGATCCGAATGGTACACCTTATAAATTCTATTTATCAAAAGGGAAACACACAATTACACTTAAAGCTGAAAACGAGCCGGTAAGCAAAAGCCTTGACGATTTGCAGCTTCTCATAGACCACATTAACCAATTTTCATTGGAAATACGGAAAATAACCGGTAAAGAGGTTGACAGGAAAAGAACATGGAGGCTAACCCGCTACATTCCTGAAACACCCGACTACCTTGAAGCATATGAAACGCTGATTAAAGGTATTATATATGACTTGCAGGATTATGCTCCTAATCTGTCGTTATCATCAACCCTCTCATACCTGAAAAAGGCATTGGTCAAGCTGGACTTAATGCAAAAAGATCCGGACAAACTCCCGTTGTATTTGGAAACCTTATACAGTGGTTCAGGTTCCGTGACACAAATGCTCGGTGATACAATTGACCGGGTCCGTACCCAACCTTTATTTCTGGACACCGTATTTGTGTTTAATGATTCTGATCTTGGAAAAGCCAATGCCAATATTTTCAGTAAGTTAGGAGCAAGTCTGAAATCACTGACAGCAACTTTTACTACTGACAAATATGTGATAAGAAATGATGAAAATGCCCTTAATATATGGGTCAGCCGTCCTATTACATATATAGATATCATGCAAAAAATGGTCGATGCGAAATTCACAAAAGAAACAGGCATAAAAGTAAAAATCTCTGTTATGCCCGACCCCAACAAAATGATATTGGCCAATGCAGCAAACCAGTCTCCTGACATTGCCCTGGGACTTCCTTCATATATGCCTTATGACTTTGCAATACGCGGTGCGGCATACGACCTGACCCAGTTTGATGATTTCTGGGAAGTTGCGTCAGTTTCGGCTCCGGGAGCTTTCATTCCCTATATTCTGAATGATGGTGTCTATGCTTTTCCGGAAACTTTAACATTTAACTCTCTGATTTACCGGAAAGATATATTCAGAAGTCTTAACCTGGACGTACCCGACACATGGGATGATATAATCAATCTTCTTCCGGCACTTCAGAGATATGGCATGAACTTTTACCATCCAATTGCCGGTGGTATCTCTATAAAATGGTTCTATCAGACATGCACATTTATACTTCAATACGGCGGAACTCTTTATAAGGAGGACGGGCTGAGTGCAAATATAAGTTCACCTGAAGGTATAAAAGGTTTGACCTTATTAACAGAACTTTTCACTGTTTACTCACTGCCCCATCAGGTTCCTATATTCTATAACAACTTCCGGTACGGCACATTACCTATAGGAATAACTGATTTCAATACTTACCTCCAGATAAAAAATGCCGCTCCTGAACTGAAGAATCAATGGGCACTTGCAAATTATCCGGGAATGAAGCAGGAAGACGGGTCCATATCCAGATGGTATATAGGCAATGGTACAAGTGCGATAATTCTCCAGAAAAGCAATAAAATTGAGGAGAGCTGGAAGTTCCTGAAATGGTGGCTCTCTGAAGAAGTGCAGACAGAATATGCCTTCCTTCTCCATTCTACATACGGACCTGAATTTATCTGGCTTTCCGGAAATATTAAAGCCATCGAAAATGCTCCCATTGAGCAGGCAGACAAGAACATCATTTTGGAACAAGTTAAATGGATATATGATATTCCACGTACTCCCGGTCAGTACATGCTTGAACGAGGAATTTCTGATGTATGGAATGAATCTGTATTCGAAGGGGCCATACCAAGGGTTGCGATAGACAAGCAAACCATAACTATTAACCGTGAAATCCGCAAAAAAATGATTGAATTTGGCTACATAGATGAGTATGGAAACAAATTAAAACCATATGTCGTACGGGATATTGACTGGGTAATTGAGCAAATGAACAATGCAAGGGGTGAAACCGACAAATGAGTAAAATGTGGTCAAAATTAAAAGATAAATCATTCGGGGATGCTTTCTATGCTTTTATATTACTTACTCCATACGCTGTTATATTTCTGCTTTTTATTGCAATCCCCATTGCGATTGCTATAGTTCTCTCGCTGACCTATTTCAATGTTATCGAGCCTCCCCGTTATACTGGATTACTGAACTACATCACCCTCCTGACCCAGGATGAGATTTTTTCCCGTTATGTATTGCCCAACACTTTTAAATATGCGCTGATAATAGGACCCGGCGGCTACCTTCTGTCATTTATAACCGCATGGATGCTGGCACAGATTCAAAAAGTTCCGAGAACCATCATGGCGCTGGCTCTTTATACACCTTCGATGGTCGGTCCGGTATTCATAACGGTAGTTTTCAGAACCCTGTTTTCAGGTGACGAAGCGGGATACATAAACGCTATACTGATACGCCTGGAACTCATAGACCAACCCATACAATTCCTGTTATCACCGGATTATATTATGAATATCATGATATTCGTCTCTTTGTGGAGTTCTATGGGTATAGGGTTTCTTGCCATGCTGGCCGGAATACTCAACATAAACGAAGAACTCTACGAAGCTGCTTATGTTGATGGTCTCAAGAACAGATTCCAGGAAATCATATACATAACTGTACCCTCCATGAAACCCCAAATGCTCTTTGGTGCTGTTATGGCAATAGTAAATGCCTTCAACACAGGCTGGATTGGGGTGGCACTGTCCGGATCCAATCCGACTCCGGGTTATTCAGGACAGCTGATAGTGAACCATATAGAAGATTATGGTTTCCAACGTTATGAAATGGGATATGCAGCTGCGGTATCTGTTGCCCTGCTACTCATGGTATCTGTTTTCTCCAAGATTGCACATAAACTTTTCACTGAAAAAGATTAAGAAATGAGGGATATTATGGCATATCAAGGTACAAAAATAAATCCGAGCCGTTTCAGTTTTTCACAGCTGAAATTTTACATTATACTTGTTCCAATGTGTCTATTCATGCTTCTTCCTATTGTCTACATAATAAATCAGGCATTCAAACCATTGGATGAACTGTTTATGTTTCCTCCCAGGTTTTTTGTACAGAAACCCACTCTTAAGAACTTTGAAGAGCTGTTCAGGACAGCATCATCCACTGGTGTCCCTATGAGCAGATATCTCCTGAATTCCATTATAGTAACCATTATTACAATGGTGTTGACCCTTTTACTGGTTGTTACAAGCGGATATGCTTTATCCAAGAAAAGGTTCCGGGCAAAAAGACTGCTTCTTAATATAAACCAGACAGCACTTATGTTTGTACCTATCTCTGTAATGATACCAAGATATCTGGTTGTTGTAAATTTAGGCATTGACAACACCATTTTTTCCCACATCATTCCTATGCTGGCTACTCCTGTCGGGTTGTTTCTGGTAAAACAATTCATAGATCAAATTCCCGACAGTATTCTGGAAGCAGCCAAACTTGACGGAGCAAAAGATTTTTATATAATCAGGCGGATTATAATTCCACTGGTCAGACCCGCCCTTGCCACTGTGGCAATTCTGACCTTCCAGGCAGTATGGAATGCAACTGAATCATCCAACTTCTATGTAACCGATGAAACCATAAAAACATTCGCCTTCTATATGAACTCACTGACTGCCAGTAACTTTTCGACAGCAACAGGTACAGTAACAATTGCAGGAGCCGGAATGGCCGCTGCATCGAGCCTCATTATGTTTCTCCCCAACCTGATTATATTCATTGCCATGCAAAGCAAAGTAATGAGTACCATGGTTCATTCCGGAATTAAATAAAAGGGGGATATGCATGAAAAAACTACCCTTGAAAATTTTATTGTACATATGTGTTACGTTTATGACCTTGATGCCTGTTATAAGCAGTGCTTCCTCAGCTACATCCTATACATATTCAATGGATGCCAAAGACAGATATATCCGCACTCAGGATGCCTATCTTCCTGACAGAACTGTTACAAGTCTTTTTCTTGATAAGCCTGAGGATATTTTTATAGACACTGAAGATTATTTATACATTGCTGATACAGGTAATAAACGTATCGTAAAATATAATCCTGCCAGAGATCAGATTGTTATGGAAATAAAACATGAACTTATTCAAAGTCCTACCGGGGTTTACGTTACACAGAATGGTGACATATATGTGGCAGATATTGCATCTTCCCATGTCGTGATTTTTTCAAAGGACGGTCATTTCAAAGATGCTATAGGTCGTCCCACCTCTCCTGCCTTCGGGTCAAACGACTTTAATCCCATGAAGGTTGCAGTTGATGGAGCAGGTAATATCTATGTTCTTGGTGAGGGTATATATGACGGAATAATACAACTTGCCCGCACCGGCGAATTCCTTGGCTTTTTTGCATCCAACAAGGTAAACTTGACATTTGTACAAAGGCTTCAGGACATATTCTTTACCGAAGAACAGAAACGCAATCTTCTTGGACGTACCCCCATAACATTTTCTAATATTTTTGTGGACCGGACCGGACTTGTTTACAGTACGACCACTGGTGATAATGTACGGCAGGCAGTTAAAAAACATAATACTGCTGGTCAAAGTATGTTTCAGGATGAGGTAATTGCCACTGAAGATTTAATCGATTTATTTGTCGATGACAATGGAATTATATACGCAGTAAGCCAGTCAGGTCTGATTTTTGTCTATTCGGCCGAAGGCGAGTTTATTTATTCCTTTGGGGCCTATAACTCCATGCAGGATATATCAGGGATATTTTCTTCCTTGTCTTCCATCGCGGTTGATTCAAAAGGCAATGTCTGGACTGCCGACAATGAAAAATCATTCCTCCAGTCCTTTACTCAGACCGAATATGCAAAGTTGATATACAAAGCTTTAAACGAATATAGCAAAGGTAATTACAAGGAATCCATTGCAATATGGGAGGAAATATTAAAATTAAACCAAATGTCAATCCTGGCCCATAATAATATAGGCAAAAACCTCCTGTTTGAGCAGCGCTATGAAGAAGCCATGTACCACACAGAAATTGCGGGAAACAGGTATTACTACTCCCAGTCTTACTGGGAAATCCGCAACATCTGGCTTCAAAAAAGCCTTGCCTGGATTATCATATCCCTCGTTCTGTTATATGTTGTTTATAAAATAATAAAGTATGCTGACAGAAAATGGTCAATCCTCGACGGTATCAGAAAACCTGTTCACAAGATTTATAATGTTAAACCTGTAAAGGATACCCTGTATATGTTCAGGTTTTTTGCTCATCCTTTGGATTCCTTTTATGAACTGAAAGCAGGAAACCATGGCTCATACTTAGGCGCAACCATCATATATTTCGCCTTGTTTGTTGCCTATATGATCTCTCTTACCAGCAAGGGATTTATCTATCAGACTGTAGCTCCTGAGGATATTGATTATCAGTCAGTCACTTTTGGTTATTTTGCAATTACTTTATTGTTTGTTATATGCAACTACCTTGTTACCTCTATCAATGATGGTGAGGGAAAACTGGGTCATATTTACAAACTTATGTGCTATTCAATGGGACCACTATTGCTCTCATTCATAATAACGACGATAGCTTCACATTTCCTCACATTTAATGAAGTTTTCTTCCTTGAGCTGGCCAGTTTCGCAGGTATTGTCTGGACCGGACTTTTAATCCTGCTGGGTGTACAGGAAACCCATAATTACGATACTCGCACAGCAATCAAAAGTATATTATATACGCTGCTTTTTATGATGATTATAGCCGTCATGCTCCTGATTATAATCATCATGTGCGAGCAGATGTACCAGTTCCTCGAAGCTGTGATTAAGGAGGTTATCAGAAATGTATCATCCTAAATTCAAAAAACTGCTTGCAGTTATTCTGCTATTAGTGCTTGTCTTTACCATACCTTCAGCCGCAGTCGGGTATATCCCCACAAACCGTGATACAAGGATGCCTCCCGAACCTATGACTTTTGAGATAAAAACACCACAAGACTTCGTACTTTTGTATGAAACAGACAATCTGAAATTTTATTATAGAGAAGATCGGGACGTCATTGCCATATATGACAAGCGCAACGGCTATACTTGGAAAACAGGGCTTGATGTTCCCTTTTCCAGAGACATAGATGCCAGAATAAAGGAAGCCCTGGGAAAAGGCGAAACCCCTGTATATGAACCTAAAGAGGATAAGCTCAACACAACATTTACTCAGATGGCCAACTCATTAATAACAATTGAGTATTATGATGAGACCTTTAATATAAAACGTACCTCAAGCGCACCATACGGGGGCGACAGTTCCGAACTAAAAAAGTTTGCCGACGATTACTACAGACTGGATATTGATTTCAAAGATGTGGACATATCAATGAAAGTTCATATCTACTTCGATGATAATGGTGTCAGGTACGAAATAAAGGATGATGAAATCCAAGGCCAAGATACAGATATCCTGGCAGCTGTTATGATATCACCATTCCTTGGAGCATCCGGAGGGGTTCAGCTTCTTTGGAGTGAAGAGGAACAGGATTATGCCATCTACAGACCTAAAGGCATGATACCGGGCTATGTGCTGGTTCCTGACGGTTCAGGCGCCCTGATACGCTTTCAGGACAATCATACACGTCTGCAGGCCTATGTAGGGGATGTCTATGGTCCTGACCCAAGCCATGCCACCTACTATTACAGCTATGACTACGGTTTTGTGCCCTTTAAGCATCCAAAAATGCCAGTTTTCGGTATCGCCCACGGGGACCGGCAAAATGCCTTTGTTGCCTATGCTATTGAGGGCGCTGAGTTTATGGAAATAGTAGTAACACCTGAGGAAAACCTTACTCATTATACATGGGCATATCCCAGATTTGTATATAATATTTTCTATCATCAGGTATATAACAGAAAAGGAGACGGGTATTTCACACTGCTTAAGGAACGGAATCATTTCGACGTAAATATCCGTTATGACTTTCTCCAGGGAGATGGTTCATCCGGCGAGCCTCCTGCAAATTACGTCGGAATGGCTTTGAGATATCGTGAATATTTGCTTGAAAACGATATTATAAGGGAAAAGCCCTTTGATATTGAACGAATTCCCATCCGCCTTGATTTTGTAATGGCTGATGCCAAAAGAAGTATATTGGGTTTTGAAGATGTTGTTGTGACAACGGCACAGCAGGTCGGAGAGATACTTAATGATGTATATAGCAGAGGAATTTTACGTATAAACAGCGGACTTTTGGGCTTCCAGAAAGGCGGCATTACTCTGGGCAAGCCCTGGAAGGTAAGCTGGAACAGAAATATCGGGTCACGTAAAGATTTTGAGCAGGTTATTGAAAACGCCCGGGATAAAGGGATAGATATCTCATTTGCTCAAAACTATACCTATATAAACAAGGAACAAATGACTCTTCCAAACAATGCTGCAAAACATGCCAATGGATGGCTGAATGAATACACATATTCACGTTTTACAAGCTTTCCAATTCAGGAAATAACCTATGCTAAACCGCTGAAATCTGTCGAATGGTTAAACAAACAGGTTGATACCTTCAAGAAATTGGATGTTGCTTCTTTAACCATCGACGGAATATCTAACATGCTTCTGAGTGACTACAGCAAAAAAGGCAATAATGTACAGGAGGCAATTAAATTGTATCAGGATACACTCAGTCAGTATGCTGATGATTATACAATTAATGCCGTATCTCCTAACGCTTATTTGTGGAAATATGTGGACCGTTTCCTCGATACTCCTGTATTTTCAACCCAGTACATTATAGAAACTGATAATGTACCGTTCCTACAACTAGTATTGAATGGGACCATGGAATTATATGCACCGTACTCCAACTTCTCCTTCTACACAGATAAAGATGTACTGCGTATGATTGATTATAACGTCTATCCTTCATTTTTACTGTCAAATGAATCTTCCCATTACCTTGCCTCTACTAATTCAGCTAATTTGTATTCAACAGAATACAACCTGTACAGGGATTTAATAGTGGAAACATATGAGAAGGTAAATGATTCTTTAGGAAAGGTTATTAATTGCAGATGGATAGACCGGGAAGTCCTGGATGACGGTATTGTTTTAAATACCTATGACAACGGTACTCAAATATTAATAAACTATACCGAAAACCCCTACTATTTCAGGAATACAACCATTGACGCCCTGTCATATCATGTATTCCAACAGGAGGTATAAGCATGCGTAAATCCAAAAAAATTCTTGGCCGGGGTAAAGCGAGAAGGGAAAACATCCGGGGCTATGCCTTTCTGGCACCTTGGTTGTTCGGATTCCTGGGTTTTACTGTCTTTCCCCTGTTCTATACCTTTTATCTCAGCTTCCATGATGTAAAGATGACTGTACTGGGCTGGGAAACAAACTTTATAGGAATTGAAAACTTTGCATCAGCCCTGCTCAGAAATATAGAATTTACTCCTGCTCTCGTAAATTTCGCTTTGATGGAAATTATTTATACGCCCGCTATTGTCTTAATATCTTTTATTCTGGCTATTCTGTTAAATCAAAAAATCAGGTTCAGGGCAGGATTCAGAGTAATCTTTTTCCTTCCAGTTATTGTTATGTCAGGTTCAGTTATGCATCAATTAATGGATACCGGGAGTACAGAAATCGTATGGGTAGGACAAATCTTCATTTTCAAGATTATTCACAGCTACAGTCCTTTACTTGCCAGGGTCATTGAAATATTGTTCCAGAACTTTTCCATACTGCTCTGGTTTACTGGTATCCCTATTGTATTATTTATCAATGGTCTTCAAAAAATCGACCGTTCTTTGTATGAAGCGGCTCAAATAGATGGATCAAGCTCCTGGCAGAGTTTTTGGAAGATCACAGTACCTATTATTAAACCCATTGCCCTTGTAACAACTTTTTTCACAATTGTGCAACTGGGTGTATTCCCTATAAATCCTGTCAATTCCATGATTCAGGATGCTATTTATAACACTGCAGGAGGACTGGGGCTGGCTTCTGCTTACGCATATATTTACAGCCTGGTTATGGGATTAATAATTTTAATAGCCTATTTATTGCTCAAAGACAGGGAAACTGTTACAGTTACAACGGTCAAAAGAGGCAAAAAAAAGAAGAAAGAGAAAGAGGAGGACTTTTTATATGAGTAAAAGCGAAACAAAAGTTGAAGTAAAAGGAAAATTCAATAAAAAGCTCTTTCTTCACAGACTTCGCTATAAATTCATAGGTTACAATGTGGTTGATGGAATTGGAAGCAGAATTGTAACCTATGTTATACTTATTGCTATAAGTTATATATTCTTTTACCCGCTTCTTAAAATGGCCTCCATGTCTCTAATGTCTCCCAACGATATTATCAACCCTGAAGTGGACTGGATACCAGAAAATATTTCATTTGCGAATTTCAAAGCTGCCTGGTATGTTTTAGAGATGCCCAAAACACTGTTTAATTCAATATGGTATTCAGGCACGCTGGCTATATTCCAAACCATTGTTTCAGCCATGACAGGGTTTGCCTTTGCCCGGTACAATTTTAAATTTAAAAACTTCTGGTTTACCATGGTTCTGATTTCGTTCATCATCCCCCTGCCAATAGTGATTATTCCAAGAATTATGCTCTTTACATCAATACAAAGTTCGACCGGTATACAGCTAATAGGTACAATAATACCACAGCTAATCCTGGCACTTTTCGGGCAGGGAATTAATTCGGCCATACTTATCCTGATATTCTACAATTTCTTCAGAATGATTCCCAGATCCCTTGACGAAGCCGCCCATATAGACGGAGCTACTGCACTGCAGGTTTTCTGGCATATTATTATTAAATTATCAATCCCGACTATTGTTACGGTATTTCTTTTCTCGTTTGTATGGAATTGGAACGAGACTTATGTAACAGGCACATTTTTAAGAGGCGCTATAAAGCTTCTTCCCATGCAGTTATCAGCTTTTGATAATGTATTCAGTGATCTCGCCCCACAAATTCCGGGTCAGGCAAGTGTTCACCGTATAAATGAAGCATATAAAATGGCTGCCACCCTTATTTCCATAATACCTTTGCTTATAACCTATGCCTTTGCACAAAGACAGTTTATTGAAGGAATCGAAAACACAGGCATCAAAGACTAAATCGGGAAAAGGAGAGAAATATGAATATAAAAAAAATACTATTCATTTTAACAGTATTAATGATGCTATTCTATATGTTGTCGGGCTGTGGCAGAAAAGAAACTTCGAAACCCGAACCATCAGTATTTATTACGCCTGAACCATTTGTCAAATACTATCATGATCCTAAAGCCGTTGAATTTGAATATGATGAAGAAAACTTAACTTATGAACTTGTCTGGTCCGATGAATTCGACTATGAAGGAAAGCCTGACGAAAGTAAATGGGATTATGATGTGGGCGGACATGGCTGGGGTAATAATGAGCTACAGTATTATACAGCAGGCGACAATGCCATTGTAAAAGATGGGAAATTAATCATAGAGGCCCGTAAAGAAGAGCATGAAGGTGCGAAATATACCTCAACACGGCTTGTATCAAGAAATAAAGGAGACTGGCTGTACGGAAAGATTGAAGTTTCTGCCAAACTCCCCAGCGGCAGGGGAACATGGCCTGCAATCTGGATGCTTCCTACTGACTGGGAATATGGAGGCTGGCCCAATTCAGGCGAAATAGATATTATGGAACATGTGGGTTACGATATGAACAATATTGTAATGTCAATACATACCCAGTCTTACAACCATATGAAAGGCACCCAGAAATCCGGCTCAAAGCGTATAGAAAATGTTGATACCGAATTTCATGTATATGCAATAGAATGGCTTCCGGATAAAATCAAATGGTTTATAGACGGGGAGAAAATATTTGAATACCAACCCACAAAATTTAAAGCCTCACCTACATTCAAAGAATGGCCATTTGATAAAAAATTTCATCTGCTGATCAATATAGCTGTAGGAGGCAACTGGGGCGGAGCCAGAGGTGTTGATGAAAATATCTGGCCCCAGACTATGGAGATCGATTATGTAAGGGTTTATCAGGCAAAAGAAATCAATGAGTTAATTTCTGGACAAAACTGACTTTCAAATTAACTTTATTTTTTGCAAAAAGCGGCCTTTTCAGAGTAGTAAGGCCGTTTTTCATATCTTCCTGCTTATAAGGAAACAAAGCTTCTCTTGATGAGAAACAAAATGCCTCGAAAGAAACGGCTGTCCGGCAGTTTTCCACTCTATGTCGGACAATAATATTTGATGATTTGTCAGAAATAATGAAAAAAAGAATAATGAAAAGAGTCGTTACACCAGAAAAAATATAGTGTAACGACTCTATACGTATGGCTCCTCAAGTAGGGCTCGAACCTACGACCCTGCGGTTAACAGCCGCATGCTCTACCAACTGAGCTATTGAGGAATAAAAATCTGGCAACGACCTATTTTCCCGGGACGTCTCCGTCCAAGTATCTTCGGCGCTGGAGAGCTTAACTTCTGTGTTCGGTATGGGAACAGGTGTGTCCTCTCCGCTATAGCCACCAGAATTA
>JAAYMA010000018.1 GCA_012521615.1 Clostridiaceae bacterium
GAAGGAAGAACTGAGTAAAATTGCGGACTTCAAAGATCTGCCTGATGAAAGGAAAGAGCTTCAGGATGCCCTCTATTTTCGCAAGGTTTCCTGTATTATCAGAGTTCCTGAAGGCTTTACAGAAAACTTTTTAAAAGGTGAACATGTAGAGCTTGAAAAAACCTCCGTCCCGGATTCTGCGAGCAATGTCTATATAGATTTAAGTATAGATAAATATTTAAATACCGCAAAGCTTTATCTTGAGCTATATGGCAATATCGGTGAAGAAAAACTTGTTGAATACCTTAAATCCGATCTTGCCAATTCCTCCCCGGTAGTGCTTAAGACCGTAAATCCGAATAATAGAAGCACTGGTATAAACTATTATTTCAATTATCTTGCCTATACTTTATTTGCAATACTTCTGCTTGGCATGAGCTCAATAATGCTTTCATTCAATCAAAAGGACCTTAAAATGCGCAACAGTTGCTCACCACTGAGCCCTTTCAAGATGAAAATACAGCTTATAACTGCAAACTTACTCTTCGCAGTTTTTGCCTGGGTAATATCAGTATTTTTCTGTGTCGTAATTAATTTCAAGGAAGCCTTCAATTTAAATACAGTCTATCTCATACTAAACTCCTTTGTATTCACAATATGCGGAATGAGTTTAAGTTTTCTGATCGGGAATTTAATCAACAACCGGGATGCACTTCCGTCTGTGAGTAATGTAGTAACCCTGGGGCTCTCTTTTATCAGCGGTGTTTTTGTTCCTCAAAACTTACTTGGGGAGAATGTCCTTAAAGCTGCAAGCTTCATGCCAACTTACTGGTATGTAAAAGCAAACAATCTGATTGCAGAACTTGAAAGATTTGGTATCGGACAGTTGAAACCCATATTCAATATGATGCTGATTCAGCTTGCCTTTGCTTTAGCTTTTTTTGCTGTAGCCTTAGTTGTAATAAAGCAGAAAAGCTATGAATAGAATCCGGCATTTGACAAAAAGACCGCAGGGAACCTATTTCCCTGCGGTTTCTATTCAACTATATCTTAAACCTGTTTATTATGGATTGGAGATTCTGAGCCAAAATTGCCAGACTCTCACTTGCACTTGTTATTTCTTCTACAGATGCAGCCTGTTCTTCCATAGTAGCCGCCACCTGTTGAGTAGAGGCAGAGTTTTCTTCACCGATTTGGGCCAGTTTCTGCAATGTTGCTATAATTTCTTCTTTCATTTGCTCCATTTGTTTACCGGAATTATTCAGCTTTATAACTACTTCTTCCGTATTCTTTATGGCCTGTGCAATGGTAAGATATTTTTCACGGCTGTTCATAATGCTATCAGTCTGCTCTTTTATAATTTCCGATACATTCTCCATTATATTCACTGTATTCTTGGCATTTACCTGAAGCTCACGAACCATCTCGTCAATTTCTTCAGTAGATTTTGATGATTGCTCTGCCAGTTTTTTAATTTCTTCTGCTACAACAGCAAAGCCTCTGCCGGCTTCTCCAGCTCTTGCAGATTCTATGGCTGCATTCAATGCCAGTAAATTGGTCTGTTCCGCAATTGAAGCAATTACATTGCTGGCTTCTTCAATTTTCTTTGAACTCTCACTCTGCTTCAGAACAGCCTCATAAACCGTTTGGGCGGCAAAATTACTTTCCTCAGTTTTTTTGTATAGACGATCCATTACTTTTAATCCTTCTTGCCTTTAAGGGATTAAAGCGGTTGAATACCATGTCGCTATCAGGATGAGCAACTACTGCACCTTCACTGTTTATCATATAGGTATATCCTTGCTCTCCATAACCCATATCCCTGGTCATTTCCACTAA
>JAAYMA010000127.1 GCA_012521615.1 Clostridiaceae bacterium
GACAAAATCACTGAAAAAGTAACACATAGGACAACCTTACCATATTATGTATAAGGACAATACAATAATGGAGTATAATAATATGGAAAATTTAAATGATAAATTGGTACCAAAAGATAAAGCCGAAGGCAGATACGATTTCTGCCGGCTTCTTTTATAATGCACTTCATACTATATCCGAAATAAAGACAAATCATCACAGAGAAAGGCTTATCCACATATAATTTATTAAACGATACGAAGAGGTGATGAAAATGAAAATACTTTTCACCAACCCCTCACCTATGATCAAGTATGGAATGCAAAAAGGTTTTGAAAAGCACGGGTGGGAAACTGACAGGTTAGAAGTTCCCCAGCAAACTGTTGAAGGCTTGATTAGAAAAATCGAGGAATTCAAACCTAATTATATATTCACAGAAGGTGGGGTAGATACCAAAAAATTTGTATTCCCGGTATTAGAGAGATTTTCTGTTCCACATATATACTGGGCAGTTGAAGATCCCGTTGCCCATAAAACCCTTGCCCTTGAATGGGCAAAAAGATCGGTTCTTGTACTCACTCCAGACATTGAAATGCTTGACAGTTACAGGCAAAACGGGCATAAAGCAATATGCATACCTTTTGCCGCTGATCCGGATTATTATTATAAATATCCTTTGGATAAACATTTTGCTTCTCTGGATGCTGTACATATAGGGAATAATTACAATGTATTTCCTGAACGGAGAAAAGCTTACGGATACATAATCCAGCCATTTATTGACCAGGGAAAGAAAATTGAGGTCTATGGATTTGATTGGGATAATCCCCGTCACAGCTTCAGGCTTACACCAGAGCATTATAAGGGCTATATATCCCATGAGAAAAGTGTTATAGCCTATTCTTCGGCAAAGATTTCACTGGGGGTGCATTCCATTACAAACTCCCGAACAATGCAGTCCATGAGGACTTTCGAGATACTTGCCTGCGGAGGTTTTTTCCTGACTCAGAAAACAAGGGCAATTGAGTTCATGTTCAAGAACCATGTTCATCTTGTATGGTCCGGGAGCTATGACGAAACCGTTGAGCTTATGAATTATTATCTGAAAAATGATGCAGCCAGAGAAAAAATTGCTGCTTCAGGACAAAGATTTGTTTACCAAAATCACAGCTATGAACAGCGTGTCTCTGAAATATTGAATGCATTAAAGGCGGGATAGAATATGAAAATAGCTATCATTGGATATTATGGTCACAATAATCTGGGCGATGAGCTCAACCTTCTTGAAATGCTGAAACTTATACAAAAACAGTATCCCTCAGCTGACATTACTGTATTCAGTGGAGGTTTGGCATGCCTGTATTACGATGTTGAATATAATCTGGTTCTGGCAGACAGGATGAGTTTGACAGAATACAGAAAGACTTTAAATACTTTTGATCTTGTAATAATCGGAGGCGGGGGGCTTATCTTCCTGGGTGCAAATTATTTTGATTTCCTCCAGGACGGATTAAAGGTCCCCTATATTTTCAGTCGTGTTGGAATTGATGACCGTATTGTTTCCCCATCAGTTACAAAAGAGCTGAAACAGATTCTCAGTAAAGCGTATGATGTAACGGTACGGACAAGTTTTGACAAAGAACTTTGTTTAAAACATCTGGGAATTGACTGCAATGTTGTGCCCGAAGCCATATGGAACTATGAGGCTGAGCCGTTTCCCCTGCCCTACGGAGGTAAAAAAATATTGACCAGCATTAATGCCTACGGGGCAAAATTTGCTTCCCGGATAAAAAATGCTCTGATGAATGTAAATATTCCACATACCAATTTCACTATATCCATGCAGGATACCTCAAAGGATTTTTATTACAACATCCTAAGCACTCCTGAGAGACGTGTAATACTGCCTGAATCTGTCTCCCTGCACAAAAAAGCGTCCTTGCTGGTATCTATGGACCTGGTTATTTCAAGCAGGCTCCATGCTGGTCTTGTGGCAATCAGCCACGGTATTCCGGCCATAATGGTAAAAAGTACGCCTAAAGTTCAGTTTTTACTGGCAGAACTGGGACTCAACGAATTTTTTATAGACAATAACATTTCGTCCGAATTCATCGAGTATGTTCTTGTTAAAAACCTTAAGCCGAGATTAACCGAGATAGCCAGAAATTTGAAGGAATTGGCACGTGCTCCTATAATACCATTATAGAAAGGAGAGCGTTATGGATAATGAATATAGGGATATAAAGCCATTATTTGAGACTAAGAAAGAAACTCCGTTTTTTAATCTGGAAATCGAATATCCTGTGGTTGTTATATATCCTCCAACCATTGATTGGAACTATATGAAGCAGCGACCGCAGCAAATCATGGAACAATTTTCATTAAACGGATTTGAGGTTTTCTACTGTAACAAGACCCAATCAAGTTCAGGAGTGTATACCTCAATTAACCCGAATTTGAAAATTGTTCATAATAACGCCGGCTTTATAAACGAAGTGGTACCCAGGTTAAAAGAGCAGGGAAAGAAGATTATACTCTGGGTTTCATGGTCCAAACTCCACCTTTTCCTGGATCACTACAGCCCTGATTTTGTAATATATGACTATCTGGACGATTTTGCAGCATGGGAGCCATACCTTGAACCCATGGTCAGAAAGTCTGATGTTGTAATAACTACTTCAGAAATTCTTATGGACAGGATGGAAAAGGGTTTTCCTCAAAAACCGAGTTTCATGATTCCCAATGGTTGCGATTTAAACCATTTCAGACCAAAAAGAGAAACCATTGTGCCTGCCGAGTTTTCAGAACACAAAGGACCTGTTATTACCTACTCAGGTGCCTGGGCAAACTGGATAGATACAAAACTTGTTGAAAAAATTGCCCTTAATTATAAAAACGCTCTCATTGCTATAATTGGCACTGAATTTGGTACAAAAGTACCCAAACATATTCCAAACCTTAAGTACCTGGGCTATAAATCTTATGCTGAGCTGCCAATGTATTTACAAAACAGCACAGTATGCATCATACCTTTTTTGATTAATCCCATAACATTGGCTACCAATCCCATAAAAATGTATGAATATCTGGCTGCAGGACGTCCGGTGGTATCAACTAATATTCCCGAGGCACAAAATGTTCCGGGAGTTTACATAGGCAGAACTCATGAAGAATTCATTGAGAAGATTGGATTAATCCTGGAAAAGGACATTGCTTTTGATGAAAACACGGTATACCCCTGGCTCGAAGCTCATACATGGGAACAACGGTTTAAAGAAATACACCGGATTATCAATGAATATTTCCTTCTTAATGCTAAATAGGCATGATAAAAACCGGTTCTATAATAAATGTTGGGGTGCCGAAGAAAATTTCGGTACTCCAACATTTATTTATAAAAAACAGAGCATGGAGTTGAAATCTCAAGTAAAATGAAATTGCGACTCTC
>JAAYMA010000128.1 GCA_012521615.1 Clostridiaceae bacterium
AAATTTATATCCATCCGCGATTTTTAACAGCCTCAGCTACACGTTTTATAGAAATAACATAGGCCGCATCACGCATTTTCAGGTCATTGCTAACTGAAAGATCGTAAACTGCATTAAATGCCGCTGTCATTTTTGTATCGAGTTTTTGCAATACCTCGTCCTTTTCCCAGTAGTAGTTCATATTGCACTGAACCTGTTCGAAATAACTGCATGTGACACCACCGGCATTGGTCAGGAAATCGGGAAGAACGAATATTTTACGTTCATCAAGAACTTTGTCGGCTTCTGGAGTGGTTGGTCCATTGGCAGCCTCTGCAATAACTTTAACCTGACTGCTGATTTTGTGTACATTTTCATCATTAATCTGATTTTCCAAAGCCGCAGGTATCAGAATATCCACATCCTGCTCAATCCATGCTTCACCCGGCAGTATTTCACATCCCAGTTCCTGTGCTTTCTCTTTATTTATAGTTCCGAAAGAATCTGTAATTCCTAAAAGGGCATTTATATTAAGACCGCCTTTATTTCTGAAAGTATAGGATTTCTTGTCGTTATTGTCCCAGCATGATATTGCTATAACTTTTCCGCCAAGTTGCTCATACATTTTTGCGGCATGTTGGGCAACATTTCCAAAGCCCTGAATGCTTGCTGTTGTTTTTGTGATATCGATATCCAATTTCTTTAAAGCTTCACGCAAAACATATATGACACCGAATCCGGTAGCTTCTGTTCTGCCCAGGGATCCACCCATTCCAACAGGTTTTCCGGTGATGAAACCGGGGTACCTGCCTCCATGAATTGTTTCGTATTCATCCAGCATCCATAACATATGTTTGGCACTGGTCATAACATCTGGAGCAGGAACGTCCTGGAATGGTCCCATATTTTTTGACAGCTGTCTTACATATCCACGGCACAATTGTTCCTGTTCACGCTCGCTCAGGATACGCGGATCACAAACAATTCCGCCTTTTCCTCCGCCCAGAGGTATATCAACAACCGCACATTTCCAGGTCATCCACATGGACAACGCTCTTATTGTATCAACAGTTTCATCGGGATGAAAACGTATTCCACCCTTTGCGGGACCTCTGGCATCGTTGTGCTGTATACGGTAACCCCTGAACACTTTAACACTGCCATCATCCATTTTTACAGGTATGGAAAAATGATATTCTCTCATGGGTTGACGAAGAAGTTCACGAGTTGCTTCATCAAGCCCGATTTTATCAGCTACACTATCAAACTGCGCCTGTGCAATCTCGTATGCATTATAGGTACCCTTGCTCATTTTGCGCCTCCCAGCTCATTTGAATATATAATGGATAATTATACCGTTGTGAATTCTTACTGTCAATGTAAATTCGTTCTATGTAAAAATTTTCTCCAATACGACCTTTTTTAATAAAAACAGCTATAAATATTTAGTTGTTTCTTATAAGATACTTTTCGCATTACAACTTTTACTGCTCCTGCGAAAGTGGTCAGGACCTGAACATCATGGCAACGGTATCAAGGTTTCAGGTGCATCAGAGTGTACCATATGACAAGAAGTATAAATGCCATGATTAATACCGCAGCATCGGCACTAATTCCTGCCAATCTTACTTTTCCAGCAGCACCTCTAGGTTTATCCGGACTTTGAAAAGCCATAACTGTGCGGTTTATTAAACCTTTCGCTGTATCTTGAACAAACACTGTAAATGTCTGATAACATTTTATGGCCTTTTGCCATACGGCTGAAATTCCAGCAAAAGCTATTCTGCCCAATCCTTCAATAGTAATCCAAGCCGGGGGATGCCAATGAAATATCCGGCTTTTAAGTCCGGCCCAGCAGACAATCATACCAAGCATTAAGGTTATGATCATACTTATGATATCGCTCATATTCCAGAAGAACAGATTGTTTAATACCAAAGATGCATTCTCCATACCCAGTTTTTCGGCAGCAGGAACTATTACAGTACCCGGTAACAGTTCAGGCTTAATCCCTATGCCAATCATTACAGCTGCAAGTAAGCCCATAGCTAAATGAAGTCCGGAAGAAAATTTAACCTCTTTAACTTCTGCAGATTTTTCTTTAATGTTGGAAGGTTTACCTAGAAAGATCAAATAGTAAAGTTTAGAAAAGGATGCAGCTGTACCTATACCCACAACCGAAAACACACGTTCAACCCAAATCATCCATGGCTGACCGGTTTCAGCAGCCTGGCTTACAGCATGATGCAAAATAGTTTTGCTGGCATAACCATTCAACCCCGGGGCACCGGTTATACCCAATACTGCGACAAGCATAAGCACTGCTGTCAGAGGAAAACGTCTCCAGAGCCCGCCAAGTTTGTACAAATCGGTTTCTTTGGTGTGAATGTATATGATACCGACACCCAGAAACAAAGCGACTTTAAACAGAGCATGGTTAACGATATGGTAAACAGCTCCAATAAGCCCGAGACTTCCGTCTCCCCCCATATAAAGACCTAATCCAAGGCCTAAAATAATATACCCCATCTGACTTATACTGTGATAAGCCAAAAGACGTTTGGCATGGCTTTGAATTAAAGCTGCCAGGACTCCGGTCAGCATAGTAATTGTACCGAGAACAATGAGTGCCACACCCAGCCACGGGAATCCCATTGTCAAATTTGTTCCCCAGCCGGCAAGCTGCCCTACCCTGATTAGTCCATATGCTCCCACTTTAATCAGCAGTCCCGATAACAGTGCACTTCCGGGCGTAGGCGCTACCGAATGGGCATGGGGAAGCCAAAGATGCAATGGCGCCATACCTGCCTTTATACCAAACCCTGCTACAAATAATATAATGCTCCATGCAGTCTGCATCTCAGTACCTGAATTCTTCAGTACAATCCCCAGGGCTATAAAAAGTCCGCCTGTGATACTGTAGAACAGGTAGAAATACCCTGCTTTTATAGCTTCTTTGTCCCATTTATGGATAACCCAAAAGAAAGATGAAACAGTCATCAGTTCAAAAAACAGGAGTAAAGTAAGCAGGTCTGCCGCCAGAAAACCACCCAAAACAGATGCAAATGTAAACAGTGTAGAAATCTCAAATACTTTGCCTCTGCCTTCATGTTTCATATAACCGGGTGAATATAAGGAAACAACCAGCCAAAGGAAGGCTGAAAGAAATATAAAGACTGCCGAAAGCAAGTCTGCCCTGAAAGATGGCACGAAGGGTCCATTAACCGGAAATTTAAAGTACAGGATTGTACCTCCAGAAACGTTTTTCAGGGCGAAAACACTCAAAATCAAAGCAGCACCGCTTGTAACAAAAGGTATATTTATGAACCCATTATCCCGCTTTAAAAAAAGGATTAAAGCCCCTATCAGGGGAACAACAGGTATGATTGCAAGTAACATGTTCTGCCTCCTTTAATAAAACCCTTTAACAACGGCCTCGACCCCGGGCCAGATTAAACCCGGCACAAGGCCAATGATGAGTGAGATTATAATTAAAACCAAAGTTGGAGCAAGCATAAGTAAGCTGCTTTCCCCTCTTTCAACACTGACTTTCTCTCTTTCTCCCCTGAATGCATTTACGATTACGGGAATAAAACAGATTGCATTTATAATGCCGCTTCCGATAAGCACCAGGGCAAGAGGCCATTTTCCGGCTTCTACACTGCCCTTCATCAGATAGTACTTACCCCAGAAGGTATTTAGGGGCAGCATACCAATCATTCCCATGATTGCTGCACTGAAGGCAAACATAGTCTTAGGCAGTGACCTGCCCACCCCCTGCATTCTGCTGATATTTGTCTCACCGGTCTTTTCAGATATTATTCCGGCGCAGAAAAAGAGTGCAACCTTTAAAGTGGAATAACTTATCATATGAAAGACAGCTCCCGCCAATCCCCACGACTTCAGGGTAAAAGCTCCCAGCAGAATATAGGAAAGATGGCTGATTGTCTGATAAGCCAATCTGCGTTTTAAGACATCCTGTCTTGTGGCAATGATAATACCTGCCAGAATAGTGAAAGCCGCAATCCAGGGAAGTATATTACTGATACTCAACTGTCCCACAATTTCATGACCGAAGACAGAGTAGACAACCCGCAAGATACCAAAGACTCCTGAATAGACCACTGCTACAGCATGCAAAAGGGCACTTACAGGCGTTGGAGCTACCATGGCTGCAGGAAGCCACCTGTGCAGAGGAATAACAGCGGCTTTAACTCCAAAGCCGGCTATGAATAACAGCAACAGCCCGTTAAGCCCGGGTCTTAATAATCCTTTAAAAACAGGCTCCCCGACAAACTCCAGATTTCCTGACCAGCTGTATGTAATAACTGTAGCAAAAAGAATCGCTCCTGCTCCAATAAGACTGTACAGTATATACTTTCTTCCGGCTTTAACAGCTTCAGAGCTGCGCTCATGAATTACCAGAGGATAAGTAGAAAAAGTAAGCAGCTCATAAAACAGATACAAAACCACAAGATTGCCTGAAAAAGCCACGCCAAGGGTCATGGTCAGTGATAAAAGAAGAAAGGCAAAATAAGTCCTCTTATTCTTCTTTTTTTCCATATATCCGAAAGAATATACAGCAGCAAAAACCCACAGGCTGGAAGCAATAAGTCCGAAAACTGCTCCCATTGGGTCGGGTTCAAGACTGAAGGTCAATCTTCCCAGCTCACAGGCAATCCTTATATTCTCTCCTGCAAATACATCTATAGCTAACATCCAGCTGAAGAGGGCGCTGGATACAGCAAATATCAATACCGTAAGCTTGCGCAGGCGGTTTTTGGACTCAGGTATAAGCCCAACTGTCAAACTACCGGCCGCACCGCTGAATAAGGCTAATATCAGATTAAACAACTGTCAAATCTCCTCCTTCGGCTCCTTTAAAGAACTGCCAATAACTCGGCAGCGGCTCTGTTTGCCAATTCAAGAACAGAACCCGGAACTGTTCCCAAAACTATAATCATAATTGATAGCAGAATAAGAGCTATTTTCTGCGGCAGACCCGGATCCTTCAGGTCATTGTCAGGTGCCGGTTCGAAATAGGCAATACGTATAACCGGGAAAAGATATGCTGCACAGAATACACTTCCAGCAATAATTACAATAACAGGCAGCAAATTTTCAGTTTCCAGACTGCCAAGAAGCAAGTTCCATTTTCCGATGAATCCTGACAACAGCGGAATACCTACCAGACCTAAACTGCTGATGGTGAAAGCCGCCATAGTTACAGGCATTTTTTTGCCTATCCCGGCAAGATCCTTAATGTGTTTTTTACCTGTGACATTAACAATAGCCCCTGCTGACAAGAACAAGGCCGATTTAATTACAGCATGGCTCAGAAGATAAAACAATGAGCCTGCCAGGCCTTTTGTATTTACAAGGCCAAAACCCAGGATAATATAACCGACCTGTGCAACAGTGGAAAACGCAAGCCTTCTTTTTAGCTCGCTCTGAGCAAGAGCCAATATTGAGCCAGCGACAATAGCGATCATACCCGCTAAAACAAGTATTCTATGTACAGAATAAACCTGCATCAAGGATGGACCAAAAACAAAGTATAAAACTTTAAGCAAACAAAAGAGATAACCTTTAACAGCCAGCCCGGACAAAACAGCACTGGCAGGGGCCGGAGCCACCGAATGAGCATCGGGTAGCCAGATATGGAGCGGGAATACAGCTGATTTTACACCAAAGCCTACCAACATAAAACTAAAGGCTGTCCAAACTACACGAGGATTGTTCTGCCAAATATCGCTCAGTTTTTGTGAGGCAAAACCCATGTTTAAATGCCCGGTGATTATATATATAAATCCAATTCCTCCAAGCACAAAAGCAGAACCTATTGTTGCCAGTATCAGATATCTGAAAGCAGCTTTTGCAGCCTGAGGACGTTTTTGGCTGCTTACCAGACCTACACAGCTTAAAGTTGCTACTTCCACCAGAACATATACATTAAAAAGATCATTTGTCAGCGCCATTCCTGTAAGAGCACCAATTAAGAGTAAATAAAGTGTGTAGTATCTGGCTGTTCGTCCTTCTGCACCCACCTCAACCGATAAATTTCCTTTGGAAAAGAGTGCTACCGGTAAACCTACAATTGCTATGGCAAGTGCGAAAAAAGCACCTAAACTTCCGGCTTTCAGCTCTATTCCCCATGGAGCAGACCATCCGCCCATCTGATAGATTAAAGGCATCCCTCTCTGGGCCAGTATGATTGATACCAGATAAACCGCCAGAGCAATACCTAAAATTTCTACAGATATAACAAGGTTTTCTACAAGTTTAATCCTTTTTGACAAGGTCGGTAGAATAAAAGAAACAAACAGAGGGGCAATAATTATAAATACCGGCAGGTTTGTAGTAATCATCTCTCTCACTTATCTGCCACCTCGTTTCCCATCAATGCTATCCGCCTCAGATCAGTGGTACCATACGAGCGGTATAATCTGAGAATTAACGCCAGAGCAAAGGCACTTACACTGACACTTACAACAATTCCTGTCAGCATCAGAGCTGATGGCAGAGGATTAATAAACAGAGCCTCTGAATTATTACCGTTCAGAATTGGGGCAGAACCGCCACGGATATTTCCTGATGCAACAAACATAATGAAAATTGCACTTTCCATTATATTGATGCCAAGCAGCTTCTTGAACACATTGGAACGTGTCAGCACTGTCATAGCCCCTATGACAAATATAATAAGAGCAGCAACATATGGATAATTAACAATAAGTTTATCTATTAACTCTCTCATTTTTCTTCCTCCATCATAGTAAAAAACAATGTCACCATGGTACTGGCTACCCGGATACCGACACCAATACCGATAAGCGAAATAAGTCCGCCCGAATTCAGTGCTCCCGGTGCACCCATGTCAATTCCTGCCAATTTATTCGCTAAAAAAGGCACTCCCTTGACAATTCCTACCAGCCCCAGAATTCCATACCAGAGTGTTCCGTAACTTTCTGCATATACAAGAACCTTTTCAGGAAGTTTTTTACGCCCTTTTTCAATACCGTAAATGGTGGAAAATGCGATAAAACTCAGCCCTACTATAATACCTCCTGCAAAGGAGCCGCCCGGAGAAACATGACCGTGGAAAATTACATAAAATCCGTATATACAGATAAACGGCAGCACTATAGAAGCTATTCTTTTTAAAATAAAATCCTTCATTTGCCTTTCTCCTTCCCGTTTGAAGCTCTTACGGTAATAACCACTGCAAGAACTGCTGTAAACAGGACAATGGTTTCAAACATTGTATCGTAAGCCCTGTAATCCAGAACAATGGATGTCACCATATTCAGAACTCCTGTTTCCTCTAAAGCTTCATTGATATAGCGCACTGAAACTTCATTGTGTACAGGATTATCAGGCATTCCATAGGGAGGCAGTTCAGCTATCATAAGCAGCATTCCATAAATAGTCACAGAGACAAAAACTAAAATAATAAGATTCCTTACTCTAAGTTTCACTGTCATTCCTCCCTTCGACTTGTGCGGAAAACAACCACCATCATCAAAATTGTTGTACAGATTCCTGCTGCTGCCTCTGTTATAGCAAGGTCAGGACTGTTCATCTGCAGCCATATAAGGGCGGCAATCAGGCTGTACGCACCGTATACAATGACCGCATGCAGTAAGTCCTTTATAAAATACATAGCCAGAGCTGTAATTATCAGAAGGGATAATAAAATCATAATCCAGTAATCTGTTGCTACAAAATTCATATTCTCACTCTTTCATCAGTTTTGTTTCTTCAGCTGGTTTTGTTCCTCGAATAATACCGGCTTTGGAAATCAGATGCGTCATAGTTGGGTTAATAATCCAGAATAATAGCAGAACTACAATTAATTTAAGCCGTAAAATCCAGTCAGGACTGAGCAGAATCAGACCAAGACCAATCAAACCCACACCAAGGGTATCTCCAATTCCAAGCGCATGCATACGGGTATATGCATCAGGAAATTTATAAAGTCCTAAGGTACTTAATCCAAAGGAGATAAAAGAACCTATAAAACAGATATACGCAATGAATTTAATCATCCGAAACTCCTTCCTTCTTTTCAGTTTCAAGATTTCTCAGTGCCCGCATCTTAAATTTCCAGTTACCGGGCGTAAGTACATTAAGTATCCAAAGTCCGCTTACAAAGCTGCACAACATAAATACTATCGCTATATCAGTAAAACCATACTCTGTTCTTACAAAAGCTATCAATAAAATTATGACAATTATCTTACTTGTAATTGCGTTTATGGAAAGGATTCTGTCAATTGCGGTGGGTCCCAGAATTGCTTTTATGAGATCAATAAGAACCAGGACCATTATTCCTGCCAGTATCCACAGCATGTTATGACCCTCCCTGCATTAATTTTTCCAGATTTTCAATTTCACGAATTATTCTCCAATGTAATAAGCTGACAGCAGTTTCTTCAGTTAATGCATGTACCAGAAACCTGCCTGTGTCCGGATTAATATCAACAGTTACAGTACCTGGAGCAATAGTTATGCATGTTCCAAGAAGTGTTCTGCCCCAGTTAGTTCTTATGGGGGTTTCCATCTCTACAAACACAGGACTGGGTGGCGGGCTGGAAAAAAGCAGTGTCCTGGCAACAGAAATGCATGATGTAACAATGTACCATGCCAAAAGTATAAGACAGCGAATTAGATTCAAGAAGATTTTTGCGCTCGGAATACTGGGCTGTCTTGGGCCCAGATCCTGCCAAATCCAAACGGTAGCAAAAGCAGCCAACGAGCCCACCAAAATATGTAATATGTCGATTCCTTCCGAAATAAATATCCAGAAGGCCAACAACATAACAAAAAGAAGTATTGACCTTTTTCTCACTTTTTCCCTTCTTTCTTTAAAAAGTTCTTATCTATGTTTAAATTTTTTTAAACCGAATCTTATGCAAAACTTGTTGAGTGATGGACTGTTTCATATACACCACACAATTGATCTGTTTCCTTCAATGCCCGTTTAACAGCAACCCTTAAACTCTTGCACACCCTGTTTTTGCCCAGTCTGTCCACCACTTTCAGCTTTATAAAAACTCTCATACATTTCTTGCTTAAACCACCAATATACAAGGTTTTCCCCTCTTTCTTGAGACGCAGATAAAAATCTCCGAGTGCAAGGGCTGCGGTCTCGTCAATTACATTTACGTCTGTAAAATCCAAAATTAAAACTGATTTTTCAAATACTTCTTTTACTTTTTGTCTGATATTTTCCACCCCGACAAAAAACAAAGGCCCGTGAAGAGAAATTACCTCTATATCAGGATGGACGTACGTATCAATATATGGAGATTTTTTATCATTACCGGTCTTAATTCCCGGAAGCGAAGCTAAATTTATCAATACATTTATTCCCGACAATGCTACCCCCACAGCCACAGCAACAGTCAGATTCTTCACTACTGTGAGTATTGTTGTTATAACCATGATTACAGCATAGCTCCATCGTGCTTTAGGTATAAGTTTTAAGCTTTCCCAATCCATTGTGCGAACCGAGGCAACCATTAGGATGGCTGCCAGCGAAGCCAGCGGTATACGTCTGACAATCGGAGCAAAGACGAGGATCATTAAGGCTAAGAAAATAGAGTGCAATATACTTGAAAGTCGAGTGCGACCTCCGCTATGTACATTAACCCCTGAACGGGCAACAGCGCCGGATACGGGTATACCTCCTACCAGCGAGGAAACTATATTACCTAAACCTTGACCAATGAGTTCCCGGTTACTGTCGTGCTCAACACCCAGAATACCGTCTGTAACCTCTGCCGACAGCAGTGCGGAAATTCCTCCCAAAACACAAATTGTGAAGGCAGGCATAATCAAATTACCAATCTCATTGAATGGCATGATGTTCAGTGCAAGCCCGGGTATTCGGAAAGGAACGTCACCTACAATGTGCGAACTACGAATAAATAATTCGTTGACTATTAATCCTATTACAAGACCAAAGAGCGATTCAGGAACCCTCTTAAAAAAGCGAAGTGCAAATATAATTGCTATTGCGGTAATAATAGTGATTGAAGGTGTATTTAGAGCATCTTCAACGCCAGTCATGAAAAACAAAATAGCAACCCCATTGGTAAAACCGGCAATAACGGGTTGAGGCAGATACTTTACGAATTTCCCCAATTTCAGCAATCCGAATATAACCTGCAGCAAACCTGCCATAATTCCTGCCAGAAACATTCCGCCTACTCCGTATTGGCTCACAATACTTATCAATACTGCTGTCATAGCTCCAGTAGGACCGGTAATTTGTACACTGCAACCTCCAAAAACAGCTGCAGTAATGCCGCCGAAAATTGAGGCATATAATCCGGCCAACGCACCTGCTCCGCTTGCAATGCCAAAAGCTAAAGCAAGGGGAAGTGCTACTATTGCAGCCGTTATACCGCCCATCACGTCGCCACGAACACGCAGCCAGATTTTTTTCAAAAAAATCACCCCGAATTAGTAATTCCAATAAGAAAACAGGTAGTCCATACAAGCATTTAGGCGCATAAAAAAGCGCAAGTCAAGCTTGATAGACCAGACTCAACGCTTGGATTACTCCTACGAGGTTAGCTGACGGGTTCGGGCACCCAAGTTGCCCTACCTGAAATCAGGATTCACCCCAAAATTGGGTCCCCCGTTTCATTAAATGAATTCGGAGATTTTCTAAATATTATATTTGCTTTTTACAGATACAATAATAATGATATCACACATACCAATTAAGTCAAGGAAGCTTAAAACTGTTCCATCAGTCCTTCTTCGCAGGCAGGAACGGAATTATCCTTTGTGCAAAATTTGGCATCGTCATAGTCTGCAGCCATATTCTGCCCGGACCTGTAAGTCTTGTGAGGAATAGACCTTCACCACCGAATAAAATATTCTTAAATCCTTTAACTGTTTCCACCTCGAAGCCTACACCCGCCTCAAAAGCAGCCACATTACCTGTATCAACTTTAAGAACTTCGCCAGGAGCCAGTACTTTTTCATAGCATGCTCCATCAATCTCAAAGAAAGCCATACCGCCTCCCGATAATCTCTGCATAATAAACCCTTCACCGCCGAAAAAACCTGCGCCCAATTTTTTGTTAAAATGGGTACTTAGTTCAACTGAAGGCTGGGCACATAAAAATGCACTTTTTTGCACGATAATATCACCATTTCCTATATCAACAGCTACAATAGAACCCGGAAATGAAGATGCAAATGTTATTTCAGCACCATCGGCCTGGGCAGTATATGTCACCATGAAAAGAGATTCACCTGAGAGCATTCTTCCAAGACCTTTCAAAAAGCCGCCTTTCATATTTGTTTCCATTGACAGATTATCTGTCATCCAGGACATCCCGCCTGATTGGGTATAAATGCTTTCACCCCTGTCAAGTGTAATTGTAACGGCCGGCAGACTATCTCCAAAAATCCTATAATTCATCTTAACCTCTCCATTCCTTTGAATTGTTCCAGCTAAAAACTCCACAAGTAAAATATAGTTTCATATGCTTATAATTATGTCTTTGTATTTATTTTCTATTTATTTCAAATAATTATATACCTTGTCTAATTCAAAAGCAACATATTCTTATCCAAAAATTCATACCATTCATTATAAATGGGATATAAATAGGCATCTAAATATGTAAGAGCTTTTTTCCTGAGGGACTCCGGAACACCATAATAAGCCTCTGCTATTGAACCTGTAATAGCAGCCATAGTATCGGTATCGCCACCAATTGAAATAACTGTACGAATAGCATCCTCAAAAGATGCTGATTCCAAAAACCCTGTAATTGCCTGTGGCACAGTGCCCTGACAAGTCGCATTAAATTGGTATGTATCTCTTATATCATCAATTATGAAGTTTAAATCATAGTAGTCCTGATTTATTCTATTGCGGATTTCGTTTTTTGAATAGCCGCAACGAGCCATATAAATGGCAATGGCTGTGGCCTCTGCACCTTTTATACCTTCTTTATGATTATGAGTTACTTTTGTCACAGTTTCGGAAAGAAGTATTACTTCACTCTCTGATCTTGCTATATAGGCCACAGGACTTATACGCATAGCAGAACCATTTCCAAAGCTGTTATACGGTTTGGGATAGCTGCTGAAAATCCATTTTTTAAACATTCCACCATAGCCACAATCAGGATATTTACGCCCTATCTCCTGCATATGCCTGATAGCCATGCTTTCAAGAAGTGAATAATAATCACTGTCGAAGGGGTTCCATTTGATAAAGCCTGCATTTTCTTTTCTGTCTCCATAATTGCCTTTGCAATTGCGAGAGTCATAATGGTATCATCAGTTGGACGGCAATCTTGGGTGAATAATTCGAAATTCTTACTTTTATGATTTGTAAATTCAAACCGCGAACCAGCTATATCTCCAATAATTGCTCCTGTCAATGTGGGCTTCACATCCTTTTTTACCCTTTGCAATACCATAATTATACATATTTATTTTTTTATATACCAGTCCAGTATATTATTTTTACATTAAAGTCTGAAACAAAAATGTAAGTTCTGATATTCAGCCTAAAGCCAATTTTTCATAATGCTTATATAGCGCATGAAATCTTCCGCTGTAATCTTTCTTCCAGGGTTTTTTCTTTCCGCAAAAATGAATTATTACAGTGTTCCGGATCACATAATCCATATCCCACTGTTTATTTCTGAGTTTATAGTACCTGTAATATCTGGCGTCATAGTTGTACAGTATTTCATCCAGAGTTTTTATTTTTTTCGAATAAAGCGCATTTAAAATGTCCTGATCGGGCATTATCAGCCTGGCACGATTCTTTTCCACGAAACTGAAAATCTCTTTTTCATCTATGAGTTCTCTTTGGAGTTTAAGATTCATTAAAAGTACTCCGGAATTATAATAAGCTTTTATTTCATACGGATTTAACCTGAGCCTGTTGATTTCCTTTACAGATATTAAATCATGATAAGCTGCTGCAAATAAGTAATTATCAATATCAAGGTTATACAGCCCCTTTATCGGATTTATAATTAATGTATCTGGATCAATATAAAGTATTCTGTCCATATCCCGGGGTAAAAACTTGAAAGCAAGCAGGCGATAATACATTTCCTTGGTATAATGAAATAAAGTAGGCGCATCATTGAATAAATCCTCATTTATATCAACAATTTCCAATGTACTGCCATGATCTTCTATATATTTCTTTAAATCTTCTACTTCTGCTTTGTTTAAACTGGAATGCATTAAATATATGCAGAAATTTTCTTCGGGATTATTGATAAACAAAGATTTGAGCATGACTTTCAAAGGTTTAATATAATTCGAATTCAAAGTAACCAATATATTCAATCAATATCACCCCATATTAAGTTTTCTCATAATGAAAAATGGTTACCTTTTAAAATATAAAAGACACGCGTATATAATATACTCTATAATTATTAATCTTAGATTAAAGAGATGTGAATAATTAATGAACAAAAAAAGCTGAAAACTGCCAAACATCACAGTCATTCAGCTTTATAAAAAAGCCTCGATACGACTTAAAAGGGATTATATCGAGGGTACAAAATAATTGTTATGGTTTTCAAATGTAAGATGAAATTAAGGCATTAATTATGAACTTAAGGGCTAATCATTGTTTTCGTTGTTGTTTACTCTTTCCAGATACTGTTTTATGGCTTTAAACATTTCATCGCTTAATACATGCTCAATTCTGCAGGCATTTTTATTTGCCTCTTCATGCGATAAACCGAGCGAGTGTTCAAGAAATTGAGCTATCATTCTATGTTTCTTATATATTTCCTCAGATATTTGTCTGCCTTTTGCGGTTAATGTAATACTCCCATATGTTTCTTGATTGACCAGTCCTTTAGACTTGAGAATATTCACAGCCTTTGTTACACTTGGTTTAGACACTCCCAAATGGTTTGCAATATCAACCCCATGTGCATGCCCATGGCTGTTTTCTAACTTATATATTGTTTCTAAATACATTTCCATTGATTCGCTTTTAACCACTTTAACACTCCAAATTCAAATAATTTTATTCAAATTGGTTTTGTTAACCTTGGCTAACTATATATAGTTTACACATAACTGTCTGTATAGTCAAGATATTAATGTTAGCGAGTAAAAGACCATATATTATTTTTTATTATCTATATAATCTCGCAAATAATCAAATACCTTTTCTGAAATATCCGTATTTTTAATTGCTTTTATTTTGATATTAACCTCTGAAAACTTCTCGGACAATAAGCATAAAAATATTGGCCATAAAATATGAATGTGGCAGCCCCTGCGGAAGACCTTTAGCATAATTACACTTTTTTTCAGCCTTTTCATCGTTTTTATATTGAAAATACCATAGAATTTCTGTTTCATTGATTTTCTTCAACTTAAAGAACAATAGTTTCTTAACTATGAGTTCCATTGTTTTTCTGTCTTTACCATTCAATTTTAAAGGAAGCCGCTGAACTATGTAATTATACAGAACTTTTGGATTTACTGAAGGAAAAAAATTCTCTATATCAAGACTTACTTCATATTTATATTCAAGTGTTTCACAATATGTATTGAGTAATTCATTTGCTTTGGAAGTGTATTCAGAGTATTGTTCATTCCATGGCTTGAATAGCTCCCTTACATTACAGGCAATTTTGTTGCCATAAAATTCAGCTGGAAGGAGTCTGCTCAAGTCAGATAATGTCAACTTACCATAATTATCAACATCATATACAAGCACTTGCAGCATTGCTACCATTGCAATCTGATCATTGAGCGACGCTGTATGAATTGGACGAAATTCTACTACTTCTTTTTTATCATTATACTTTTTAGGTTTAAAGTAAACAGTTACCTCAAAATATTCATCTTTATCGAGGATTTTTTTTAACTTTTTCCGCACATCCCCTATTATTTTTTTTATTAATTTTACATTAAAAACATCATGCAATTTTGATAACGTTAGTTGATCATCTAAACTCAATAGTTCCTTAAGCTCTATGTATGAACAAGATATCGAAAGAAAGATGTTTTCATCACTCATTAATCTTTCTCTTATTGAGTTATACCTAATTTTTTTTACATTGTCTTTCATTTTCATCATTCTCCAAGTTTCTTTGCGATTGTAATAATATTGTCGCAATTTTTCTTAAATTCATCTTTCTCGAAAGCTTGATATTTATATATCCTGAGTTTTTTTAATTCGCTTTCGTAATATTCAATTTTAAAAATACTTTCCTGGTCTACTCCATATAATTTTGGCTCTTCGCAAAATTCTATTTTTATGTTGGTATTCTTTTTATTAAATTCAACTTTTAAAAAATCATTTATTGAAATAACTATCTTGTTATCATTAGTTAATAATTTCTGAATATCGTTATTAATTTTCTTTACTACATTATTTAGCAGTGACCACTTTTTTTTAGCGTAGGGTAATAAATTTTCTAATTTTTTAAATTGTTCAGGAAGATAAGGCAAATTATATCGATATGCTTCATCATTAAGATAGACAAAATAAGAAAAAGCCACAATAAAATCTTTTATTTTATCCAATAATTTATTATTATTCTTCTTAGAGATATAGTTCATTAATTTCTTTTGACAATCTTCAAATGGAAATTTCTCGTATTGAGGCATACTAATTTTCCTTAATCAGCATCTTATTAAAATTTCTTTATCTCAAAATTTTAAACTGCTGCTGCCGTCAGTCTTATAAATATTCAAAGTTGTTGATATTTCATTAAATATGTGTGTATAGTTTAATAGAAAATCAAAGACCTCTGCTCGATCGACAACTATATCCTGCACAGGTCAATTATTACATTTATTATATATTGATAATGGCAAAAATACAATATATTACTATCGAAATAGATCATATCTTTATGTAAAATCTTGCATTATGTCGAAAATGAATAATTCGCATAAAAATTTTACTTAGTAATTTTTATCGATAATTATGACTATTTTTATATGTTTACTAAGATAGATAAATTAGTACCAGAAAAAGCAATCTTTTACCAAACAAATTACTGCAGATATGTAAAATGAAAGTACAGAAAATTTCTTAAATTATTCACTGAAAAGGAAGTTTGTCCGCTTTGTCAAGAAAAATAGAAGGAGTATGATATTATGCCTAAAAAATTCTTTGATGAGTTGGCTTACAAGAACCTCGACGATTTCATCTATGGCTCATCCATTCATCCTGTACAATGCAAAAATGGACTTGTAATCGGAGGTGGACAGGTCTACCCTGAACTTAACTTTACTCTGCCCCCTATGCAAATTACACAGGACACAATGCCGGAAGTATTAAAGCAATATAAAGACATTATAGAAGATGCATGCAAAAGAGCAAAGGAATTATTTGCACCGGGATTTGCCGTAGAAATTGAACTCCTTCCCCCAACCACCTACAACCCTAAATGGGGTATTGAAATTATCAAAACTGTCAGGGACGTAATGTATGAATATGAACACAAATATGGTCTGAAGAGTGCCTTAAGGGCGACCCCCATTGATATCCGTGAAGACAGGGAATCCCTTCATATGTGGAAAGGAAAGCATTGGGAATTAATTCTTGAAACCTTTGAGGGCTGTGCAAAGGAAGGCGCCGATTTCCTTTCCATTGAATCCATCGGAGGCAAAGACACCCATGACGAGGCCATTATGTTCTGTGAAATTACAAAATCCCTTTTCGCCCTTGGCGTTTTAGGCGCACGGGATATGTCTAAATTATGGAAGGCTGTTGTAGAGATAGCAGATAAAACCGGTAGCATTGCAGCAGGTGATACTGCCTGTGGATTTGCCAATACTGCTATGGTTCTTGCTGACAGAGGTTATGTACCCAAGGTGTTCTCTGCGGTAGTCAGGGTTATGTCTGCCGTCAGAAGTCTTGTCGCTTTTGAAGAAGGTGCTGTTGGACCTCATAAGGATTGCGGCTATGAGGGTGTATACATAAAAGCAATTACAGGGACACCTATTTCAATGGAAGGAAAATCAAGTGCATGCGCTCACCTGAGCCCTCTTGGAAATATTGCAGCAGCAGTTGCAGACCTTTGGAGCAACGAATCTGTTCAGAATATCAAGCTGCTTGGCGGCATGGCCCCGACTGTATCTATGGAACAGCTCATTTATGACTGCAGACTTATGAATGAAGCATCAGCAAGAGGCAAAAATGAAGCATTATTGCTAAGGGATTTACTTGCCGATTCAGACAGCCGTTTTGACCCACAGGCCTATGTTCTCAGACCCGATGTAGTATTGGAGATATCAAAAGAGATTGTGAAAGAAAAGGATCACTTCAGCAGAACAAAAGCTGCTGCCCTGGCTGCCATTGAACAGCTCAGAAAAGCTGTTAAGCAAGGAAAGGTGCTTGTTGAACAAAGGGAGCTTACCTGGCTGGATACCATGGAAAGTCAAATAGAAAACATACCTCAGGATGAAGATGAATTCATCCGACAAATGATTGCAGAAAATGGTTCCGACAAATTCGTACCTGAAAAATATGATTTGTAATCTATGAGTACTTAATGGATTTTGCTCCTGCCCTTGCAGAGATATTTTTAAAACAGACTTTGAAAATCTCTGCAAGGGTATTTTTATGTCAAAATGAAAATCTAATACTACCTGCCCTCAGCCATCCAGGCAAGTCACCGCAAGACCAATAAGAAAGAGTAGAATTGAAATCCACACATTACTGATTAAAATCATTGAAAGACATAACATTCCCCACAGCCAAACAATACTTGTCC
>JAAYMA010000019.1 GCA_012521615.1 Clostridiaceae bacterium
GCTCATAACCCGGAGGTCGAGGGTTCGAATCCCTCCTCCGCAACCAAAATAAAACCGCTTGTTCGATAGAACAGGCGGTTTTGCTATTTATTAGAGCCTTTGAAAGACTTTAATTCTTTCCTGCGAATATGTCAAAAGTTTATTGGTAAAAATAAACCTCCAACAATATTCTGACTGGAGGAGATTTACTTTGTTTACCGGTATATTAATGGCATTACTGGCAGGGCTATTGATGAGTGTCCAGGGTGTATTCAATACCCGCGTAATGGATTCATCAAATATGTGGGTCACAAACAGCTGGGTTCATTTAACAGCATTTATTACAAGTCTATGTATATGGTTTTTCACAGGTCGGGAAAATCTGCTTTCGGTGTTTAACGTAAGCAACAAATTATATTTACTGGGCGGTATCATTGGTGCATTTATTACATTTACAGTTATAAAAAGCATTTCAGATTTAGGACCTGCTTATGCCACCATGCTGATCCTATTGGCACAACTCGTGACTTCTTGCTTAATAGAAGGCTTCGGCTTATTCGGTACAGAGAAGATGTGCTTTGAATGGAGTAAATTAATTGGAGCAGCACTTATGATAGCAGGAATAATTATTTTCAAAAAGTAATAAGCGAATTGTCCCCATCCACAAATGTACATTAAGCAGCGGAACTGCTCCTGCAACGCGTTTTTTTCTCTACAAATATATCAAATCCGAGGTTGCTTGCGCCAAAGATTAAATTAATATATAATATAACTGATAATTTTGATTGAAAAAATTTGTCAAGAACTAAAAGTCGGATAAATAACCTTCTCTGGTATTTGAAACTTTTTTCATTAAATTGATGGTTTTGGGGCTACTTTAGGGGGCTTAGCACTGAAATTGAAATATACGGCTTTTAAAACTAAATTTAAAACTTTTTTGATTAAAGAAAAATGGATATTAATTGTTATGTTGCTCCTGTTTTTAGAACGCCTGATTGCCATGATACAGTTAGGTGTGACCTATACTCTGGAAAGTGATGACCTGTCATATGTTAATGCCGGAATAACTTTTATTAAAACAGGAAGCATTACAATGCACGGGGTAGTAAGCGCCCAAATAATGCCGGGAATGCCGGTTTTTATTGGTATTATCAGTCTTTTTTTCGGCGAAGGCAACCTTTTATGGCTTGCCTTGAAACTGATATGGATAACAATGGGTGTTTTGTCTGCATATTTTATCTATAAAAGTGTTTCTCTTTTTGCGCCAAAGTGGTGCGGAATAGTTGCATCCTTATTTCTTTTTACACCGGATTTTGTTTGGATGGATAATGTAATATTAACTGAGACACCATTTATGCTACTTATTTCAGCGATGATTTACTTTACATTCATGATGGCTCGGAGCAGTAAAAACAAATATTTCTGGATGTGCCTGGTCAGTTATTTCTTAGCTCTTATGTTAAAGGCCAATATCGGTATTTATCCTGTTTTCGCTCTTATATATCTACTTTTAAAAAAATATAACGTCAAGCTTCTATTCAAACAGGCATTAATTTTGGCTTGCGTATTATGCTGTTTTTTTATTCCCTGGAGTATCCGCAATTATATACAGTTTTATGCTTTCATACCCCTTACATATGGCGCTGGAAATCCGATATTGCTCGGCACTTATCAGGGCGTAGGATACCCTGAAGATTCATCTTTGGATTATAAGGCAAATGTAGATGATGTAGCAAATGAAAAGTTTAAAAAGTATTATGATACCGATGGAACTATAAAAGAACCCTATCTGGCAAGATATGTTTCCTTGGAAACGGATGGCATAAAGGCAAAATACCGTATTTCAGAGTGGTTTAAAACAAATCCATTCAGCCTTTTGAAATCATATCTGTGGTATAAACCAAAACATATGATTATAAGCGCTTTTTATTGGAAAGAGATTTTTGGAGTTGCCATACAATCGTTTAAATACTTAAGAACTATTGAGTTTATTATTGTTGTTTTTGCTTTCTTGAGTGCTTTCTTTCTCAAAAAGAAGCGAGAAGAAATGTTTTTCCTCGGCTTTTTATACATAGGGAATATTTATCTTTATGCTCTCACCTATGCATTTGAACGGTATTCACAACCTCTTCTTCCCATAAGGTTTATTGCCTTTGGAATAGGCTTATATCTGTTCACTGAGATTAAAGCCAAGGTATTTAATTCTTCTGATAAGATTACTCAGAATGAAGCTTAGCCATAATTATTTTTATCCCAATGAATCTGAGAATAATACCCCATCTCCAGGCTGTTCGCGCAATTAATCATGATATTTGCTTCTAACCCCATTTTTTTGGAGATAATATTTATTGGAAGAGTATAACCGTGTATAATAGACTTATTATGGGAAAGGGGTTTAGAAATGATTAGTAAAAAGAAGGCTTTCGTTCTGGGAATGGCAAAAAGCGGATACGAAGCAGCAAAATTTTTAATCAGTAAGGATTTCGAAGTCGTAATAAATGATGCAAAGGCATCACAAAATCCTGATCATATCAGAGAACTGCAAGACTTAGGTATTAAGATTGTTCTTGGCAGCCATCCCGAGGACCTTTTTGATAATTCCTTCGATATACTGGTAAAAAACCCTGGGATACCAAATAATCATGCCTATGTTCAAAAGGCTACCGAGTTTAATATACCTGTTATCAACGAGCTGGAGCTTGCATACCGCTATTTCCCAAAAGGATTAAAAATTATTGGTGTCACAGGAACCAATGGTAAAACCACTGTAACTACATTAATTTATGAATTTTTAAAAGAAGCCTCAAAAAGTGCTTATTTGATGGGGAATATCGGATATCCTGTATGCTCATTTGTACCTCTTTTAAAAGACGGTGATATTGCCGTTATGGAAGTATCAGATCATCAGCTGTGCAATGTAATTGAGTTTAAAACAGATATATCAGTTATGACCAACTTATTTGAAGCACATATCGATTTTCATGGTTCGTATGAAAAGTATAAGAAGGTGAAAAAAAGGATTTTCAACCACCATACAGAAAATGATATTGCGGTCCTTAATCTGGAAAACAAAGAGTTGCTTGATCTTTCAAGCGATATAAAATCCACTAAAAAATATTTTTCTTCTTTAACACAACTTGAAAACGGGTGTTCCATTAAAGACGGCTGGATTTTGTATAACAATGAAAAGATAATCGCTTTGGAAGATATAAGAATTAAGGGCAAACATAATTATGAAAACATCATGGCAGCTGTAATGGCTGTCAAAGAGTTCGGTGTTGAAAACCAGGCCATTATAAATGTGCTGAAAACCTTTGGCGGAGTTGAGCATAGACTGGAATATGTCAGGACTATAAACAATATAGACTTTTATAATGATTCTAAATCCACAAATATAACTTCCACCCAGATTGCCCTTTCTTCATTTAATAAGCCCACAATCTTGCTTATGGGCGGTCTTGACAGAGGACACAGTTTTGCAGACCTTAAACCATACGTTGATAATGTCAAACTTATCGTGGCATACGGTGAAACGAAGAACAGAATAGAAGAGTTTGCCGGGCAGTGCAGGATCCCCTGTAAAGCAGTCAATAACCTTGAAGAAGCCACAAAAGCAGCCTATGATTCTGCTGCTTCGGGAGACGTAATTTTACTTAGTCCTGCATGTGCTTCATGGGATCAGTTTGATAATTTTGAAATCAGAGGGAATATGTTTAAGGAGTATATAAAAAACCTTGTCAATCATAAATAATTTGCTTATATTTTTCTATTAATGATTCATCCTCAACTAATTTACCGGACTTGTAAAAAATCACTTGTCCCTTTTCAGATGATGGATTGAGCAGGTTTCTTTTCTTTAAGATATCATACAAATGATTGACGGTGCCTCTGTTGCCATCAATAATATCAGTACTTTCAGGCAACAATTTGGACAGTACATCCCTGAACAAAGGAAAATGTGTGCACCCCAGAACAACTGTACCGTACTCATTTATATTTGCAGGCATTATATCTCTTAAATAATTTTCAACACAGGGGCCGGAAAATATAAACTTTTCAGCAAACTCAACCAGTTTTGGTGCAGGAAGCATATCAACAATATGCTCAACATCAAACTTTGAAATCAGGCTTTGAAATTTTTCCTCCTTAAGGGTTAAAGGCGTTGCCAAAGTCAAAACCCTTTTACCTTTTTTCTGGTTATTTTCAACTGCGGGTTTAATAGCAGGCTCCATTCCAATAATGGGAAAACTGTATTTTTCCCTTAACTCACGCACTGCTGCACTGGTAGCTGTATTACAAGCCACAACAAGAGCTTTGATTTTATGCTTGTCCAAAAATTCGACTGCCCTGAAAGTCAAATCCTTTACTTCTTCTTTGGTTTTCGTTCCATAAGGAGCATTCTCAGTATCACCATAATATATATAATTTTCATTAGGCAGTATCTTAAGCGCTTCTTTTAAGACCGACAGTCCTCCAATACCAGAATCAAAAAAACCTATATACATATAAATCCCTCTGTTATTCCTCTTAAGTTTAAGATTTGCTATACTTATTTTATCACAAATATTAAGAACA
>JAAYMA010000129.1 GCA_012521615.1 Clostridiaceae bacterium
AGAAGTTAAGCTCTCCAGCGCCGAAGATACTTGGACGGAGACGTCCCGGGAAAATAGGTCGTTGCCAGATTTTTATCATCAGCTCTGAGTTAAATCTCAGAGCTTTTGTCTTTTTGTGAACCAAATTGATGTTACCCCAGTCTAATATATTGTGAAGGTGTGTTCTTTTGTCAGCCTGACATGCAGAACCTGGAGAGTATTGGGTATAGAACAGAATATGGTTTTGATCATGTCAAAGTTTAGCTGATTATGCTATAATATTAACTATGCACCAATCTTGAAGATGGGGGTATATCAAATGAAAAAACGTATCTTAATAGTTGATGATGAAAAGAACATCGTAGACATTCTGAAATACAATTTAAATAGAGAATCTTACGAGACACTGGAAGCTTACGACGGAGAACAAGCTATTGAAATCGCCAAAAGGGAAAAACCTGATCTGATAATTCTTGATGTTATGCTCCCCAAAATAGATGGTTTTACTGTTTGCCGAAAATTAAGAGAGACTATGCAAACTCCTATTCTTATGCTTACTGCCCGAGAAGAGGAAGTAGATAAAGTATTGGGTTTAGAATTAGGAGCAGATGATTACATAACAAAACCCTTCAGTCCCCGTGAGCTTATGGCCAGGGTGAAAGCAAACCTGCGCCGTGTTGCAGACGATTCTGTGCCGCAACAGCAAAATGATGTAATTAAATGCGCAGATCTTGAAATTGATGTTAACCGATACGAAGTCAGACGTGATGGAAACGTAATTGAGCTCACATTAAGAGAGTTTGAGCTGGTTAAATTCTTAGGGATGCAAAAAGGTCAGGTATTTACAAGGGAAACCCTTCTTGAAAAAGTTTGGGATTACGAATATTTTGGAGATGTAAGAACAGTCGATGTAACTGTCAGAAGATTACGTGAAAAGATAGAACGGGATCCATCAAAACCTGAGTACATATTAACAAAACGTGGTGTCGGATATTACTTTAATCCGAATCTGTAAAGAAGAGGTATGAGTAAGTTAAGAATAAAATCTGCTTTTTTTCGCAGTATTCAATGGAGATTGGTTATAATTCTTGTCCTTGTAACCTTCATTTTGATGACGGTTGTATGGGTTTTCCTGAACATGCAGGTAGAAAGTATTTTCTACCGGGACTTTAAAAATAACATAGAAACTAATTATAAAGCGTTGGGTATAAATGGCGACGATATTACTATAGACCAACTTTTATCGATACTTCAGTCAAACCCTGTTATATCTGGCGTTATACGTGGCGAGGACAGGAGTTTTACAGTCATTGATAAGGATACAGGTGAGATTGTCTATTCCTCAGATGAGCTTTATCAGATAGATAAGCTCCGCTTCAGGAATCTTATTTATAAATCTGAAAATCTGATGTCTGTATTGAGCGGCGCTTCCCCTTCCGGTGATAAGCAAGCCTATACTCGTGTAGAGGAAGGGGATTTCTATGACTATGCTTTTGTTCAGTCATTGGAAGATGGCGATTATATTCTTTTCTTCAAATATGGTCGCCAGAAAGCTCTTACGGTTTTAAACCGGTTCAGCGAAGTAATATTCTGGAGTCTTTTGTCTTCAGTTTTTGCGGCGCTTTTAATTGGACTTGCGCTTTCCAGAACTATTACACGTCCTATTTATGATATTATGCATAAAGTAGAAAAAATCACGGACGGGGAATTTGGATATGCTCTGGAAGTCAAGTCCGATGATGAGCTGGGTAAGCTCACCAAGACGTTTAATTTCATGTCGTCGCGTTTAAAACAGATGCTGGCTGAAATCACCAGTGAAAAGAAGAAAGTAGAAACCATCCTTAATTATATGACTGATGGCATAATTGCATTCAATCGCTATGGTGATGTAATACATACTAACCCTGCCAGCAAATCAATACTGAGCGAGGATCAAGTCGATAGTATGACTTTTAATGAGTTCATGAACAGACTTGATATTCCTTTATCCATTGAAGAGATTAACGAAATACAAGCTATCCCCGCCCCTAATCATAAAGTCAAGTACAATGACAAATATATTCGCATACATCTGGCCTCCTTTACAGACGAGGAAAACAAAATTGATGGTATAGTAACAGTTATACAGGACATTACAGAGGAGCACAGGCTTGATAAAATGAGACGTGAGTTTGTGGCCAATGTCTCCCATGAACTCAGAACGCCTTTGACCTCTGTTAAAAGCTATACAGAGACTTTGTTGGATGGTGCCCTGAAAGAGCCTACCATTGTGGAACATTTTCTTGAGGTTATCAATGATGAGACAGACAGGATGACCAGACTCGTCAAAGATTTATTGACTCTCTCCCAGCATGATGGCGGTGTGAAGCTTAACCTGGAGGATATATCCATAGCTGATCTGGTTTCATCATGTGTTGAAAGATTAAGACGTGAGGCTGAGATAAAAAATCAAAATCTTAAATTGACTGTCATGAAAGATATACCAATAATTCAAGGAGACAGGTATAGAATCGATCAGCTCCTTATAAATATAATAGGGAATGCTATAAAATACACTCCGGAAAAAGGCAGGATTCATGTAAAAGTATATGTGGAAAATGAATATGTAAAAATTCGTGTTGAAGATAATGGCATAGGAATACCTGAAGAAGATTTGGGCAGAGTCTTCGAACGTTTTTATCGTGTTGACAAAGCAAGGTCAAGACAACTTGGAGGAACCGGCTTAGGTTTGGCTATTGCCAAGGAAATAGCATTGCTTCACGGAGGGGATATTTATATAAGGAGCAAAGTGGGCAAAGGTACACAGCTAACTGTGGAATTGCCCGTAAGAAGCAGGCCAAAACAACACCTTATAGCCAATTGAACCTTACAGTAACTGCTTTTTAAGTGGTACGTAATGGAATTGTAACAGAAATTCCTGTATAATTTCCATGTACCTTTATAAAGGAATAATATACCTTGAAGTTTTATATGTAAGACTCGGGTGGATTGGAGGGAAAAGTTTTGGCAAAAAGAATAACCTTCCTGCTGGTCTTCATCTTCGTGACGATTTTAGCTTCAGTCACCGCATTGGCAGGAACGGAAACAACCACTCCCGAAGCCGGTTTTACAGAAGATAAAATTCATCTTACTGAACCTTTGAGTATAGATGATTTAGAGAGAACATACAGTGAGCTTTTTTTTAATCCTGATTCAAGCTCCAATGTTAAAATTGTGGACGAAATAAAATATAAAAGATCTGCCAGTGTAGTTCATAACAGAAGGCACAGATTCTATTGTTCAGGCCAGGAATGGAAAAAAGATGATCCCTTGGTCATGTTAATGTACATAAAAAAAGATGGGGAATATGTACCGTTAAATGACGTAGACACTGGTATCAACCTGACTGAGCAGCCTTATTATCTATCCACAACTGTTGACCTGGAATATATAGGATTAAATAAGGTCAATGATGTAAGAATTATAATATTCAGAAAAAGTGACGCGGGCAACCTCGTAAAAGGTGGAAATGTACAAATTGAAAATCTCCAGATATCTTTCAGAGACTGGAACTTTATTGAGAAGGTCGAGATCACTTTTAAAAATCTGACCGGTAAATAGGTCAGGGGACACACATCATGATAAGATTAACTAAAGAAAAAATAAAAACTATGTTGCTCATCGTATTGATGGCACTGAGCTTGATTCAAATAGGAATCCACCTGAACCTGCAGGGTCAGGGGTTTCCTATTAGTTTTATTAGTCCGTTTTTTAAAAGTACCAAACTTTTCTCATCGGTGGATTCAGAATCTATAAAACAAAAGTATTTTGTTCCGGACAGTCTGGTAGTTTCCAGAGGTCCCACAGCTTCAAAATGGAAGATAAGTGAAAGGGATGCATATTTCAATAAAATATGGGAGGATATAAACGAAAACTATCTTCCCCAAATCATAAGTCAAAAACCTGAAAAAATTCTTCCAAAAGAAGAATGGCCTGATATTACAAGCGTTCGCTGTATCAAGGTAAATTTCCCGATAAACTGGCCTGCTGAAATAGTTTTATGGTTGGAAAACAAAAAAACAACAGAATTGCCCGCATTTGACTCTATCAAGTCTATAGCAATCCTTCCGGCGTCTGATGTAAATAAATCGGTAAATACTGTATGTGTTTATGATGGGAACCAGGTTTATCAATATACTGTCGCCATTAAAGGTAATTATTTATCCAAGAAATTCTATCTGGATTTAGCCGATCAGCTCAGTTTTGAAGGCAGGCCTGAATATGACAATCTGTCTGAACTGGGTGGATTTAAAGCCAGTGAAGATATACTTGTTCCGGTAAGTTCAGACAATGTAACCCGCTTTCCAACCCTCTTTATTGAAATCCCTGACGAGATAATCCTGAATGTAGAAAATCTTGAAAATGAAAGTATTCAGGAGAATATTCTTCTTGCTCAGAAAGACAGCCTTATGGCAAAGTATAATGAAGATGCCGGACAGGTTATTTTCACCGATACTGAAAATCTGTACAGGTTATATGATGACGGTACTATTGAATACAGATATTTGCCAACAAACGACATACAGGCTGGGGATATTTCAATTGCGTTCAATCGTGCTATATCCTTTATTGAAGCCAGAAGACAGCTTATAGGAAATGCAGACCTTGTTCTTACCAATATAGAAGTAACTGATAAATATTTTGAAATGCATTTTGATTATAAATACAAGGGAATACCAGTTTATTTCGCTGAGTTAAGTCCTGATAAAAAACTAAACTCTCCGCTTATAATCCGGGCTAATGATATCAGGGTTCTGGAATGTCGATGGATTGTCCGTTCCATAACAGAGAAAGTATCTTTAAAAAATTATCTTCTTGACTTCTCGGTTTTGGTAAACAATCAGATACCTAAAACTTACCCTGAGATTATGGAAGCTGGCGAAGATCTACTTTTCAGACGAATTGAGCCCGGGTATGTTTTCGATATTAACTACAAAAATAATGAAATGATTTTGCACTGGATAATAAGTGACAATGCAAAAGATTATTTCATACCGGTATTGGGGGACAATTGACCATGGATTGGGCAAGGGCAAAAACCATACTGATAGTTACTTTTTTAATTTTAAATATATTTCTCTCTGCTACAATTATCTACACCAATAAAAACAGTCAGGCGGCTGAATATAACCGTTATGCCATCGAATACCTAAACTCCCGAAATATTCAAATAGCTACAGACTTAAAGAACACATCCGAAAAAGCCAGGAGGATACTGTACACAACAAGGGAGTTTAACCTATCAAAGCTTTCTCAGGTTGTTTTTGGTAACCAGGAAGTCAGAAAAACCAGTGTTGAGGCTATTGTCTATGAAAAAGGCAATGAAAGAATAGAACTTACAGATGACCGGCTGAAAATCACAGATCAGATAGACCATGGGAAGAAACTTTTTAATAATATGGACGATTTCCGCAAAGAAGTATATTCATACCTTGCGAAGTTGGGTTATAAAAAAAGAAATCTGAGCCTTGTATCAGAGCTTGAGTCTGAAGATGCTAAACATCTTACTTTCCTTATAAAATATCAGGGAGCCCTTCTTTTTGACCAGGAAATAAACATCTCATTAAGCAAAGACGGAATTTTGGAACTTTTCCTTCCTGTCAAAATCGTTAAGAAATACACAGCTCCTATAGAAATTATAACTCCCTATCAATTATTGGTCATGGCAAATCTGCCTGAGGGAACCATTGTTTCCAGCGTTGACTTTGGTTACAGACAAATTAATGAAGGTGAATTATATGCAACCCCGGTATGGCGCGTGGTTCTGGATAATAACAATCATCTCTACTTCAATGCTTTGACAGGGGAAAAATTAGATGGATGAAGGTACCAATGAAACATTGTTAAAACATTTGCGCTCTTTATATATTTGAGATATAATAATCTCTTGAGTGAAATACCGGAAGGTTGATGTGTTGGTGGACAAGCTTATTATCCGCGGACAAAAAAGGCTGAAGGGTGAGGTAACCATTAGCGGCGCCAAGAATGCAGCCCTTGGTGTATTGCCCGCAGCCATCTTGTCAGGTGATGTATGTACTATTGAAAATGTTCCGGATATCCTGGATATAAAGATCCTTAGAAGGATTATGGAATCTCTGGGTGCCCGGTTTGAAGATATTGATAAAAATACCATCAGAATAGATACAAGAAATGTTAATTCATATAAAGCTACTACTAATGATATGCACAAACTAAGAGGCTCTTATTATCTTATGGGAGCCTTGCTTGGTAGATTCAAAAAAGCTATTGTTACTTTCCCCGGAGGGTGCAATCTTGGAGTTCGTCCCATAGATCAGCACATAAAAGGCTTTGAAGCCCTGGGTGCAAAAGTTGAAATTCAGCACGGCTATATTAAGTTAACTGCCAACAAACTGGTAGGCGCATCGATATATCTGGATGTTGTCAGTGTTGGTGCAACCATTAATATTATGTTGGCTGCAGTCAGGGCCGAAGGTCTGACAATAATAGAAAACGCAGCCAAAGAGCCGCATATAGTGGATATAGCCAACTTTTTAAATGCCATGGGAGCCGACATTAAAGGAGCAGGCACCGATGTTATAAGAATCAGGGGAGTTAAGGAGCTTAAATGTAATGTAGTGCATAGCATAATCCCTGATCAGATAGAAGCGGGAACATTTATGATTGCTGCTGCCGCTACAGAGGGAGATGTTTTGGTAAAGAACGTTATACCCAAACATATGGAATCCCTGACAGCAAAACTCATGGAGATGAATGTCAAAGTAGAGGAATTTGATGACAGTATCAGGATAATCGGCAGGGACAATCTTAAGAATGTTAATATAAAAACTCTTCCTTACCCCGGTTTTCCAACCGACCTGCAGCCACCTGCAGCCATTCTTCTTTTGAAGGCTGAAGGAATAAGTACTATTACCGAGGGGATCTTTGAAAACAGATTCCAGTACATTGAAGAATTAAGAAGAATGGGAGCAAAAATAAGGGTCGAAGGCAGGATGGCCGTTATAGAAGGTGGCCATAAGCTGACAGGCGCACCTATAAAAGCTCTTGATTTAAGAGCGGGGGCAGCCTGTGTTATTGCAGGGCTTATTGCAGAAGGTGAGACCGAGGTCTTTAATGTACACTATATTGATCGCGGCTATGAAAATATGGTTGAGAAATTCCAGAGCTTAGGTGCAGATATCAGGCGGATCAGTTCCAACTGAGAGATACAAAGGAGAAAAAGACATGATAAAAGTCTGCAGTCTCTTTAGTGGTTCGAGCGGGAATTGTATATTCATTTCCTCTAAAGAAACCGCTATTTTAATTGACGCAGGGTTAAGCGGCAGAAAAATTGAAAAGGCTCTCGAAAGCATAGGCGAGTCTTTCGATAATATATCAGCAATTTTTATTACCCATGAACATAGTGACCATATACACGGAGCGGGAATCTTATCAAGACGCTATAAATTACCAGTGTACGCTAATTCTGAAACCTGGGAGGCTATGCGCCCTTTTATGGGTAAGATGGCATCCGAGCATATTCGCTATATTGAGGTAGGAGAGCCGCTGGAAATAGGAGATATTCAGATAAAGAGTTTTCCGATACCTCATGATGCAGCCTGCCCTGTGGGATACAACCTGTTCATCAAGGATAAAAAGCTCACAATCGCTACTGATATAGGGCATGTTACCAATGAACTGCTGTCTAATTTTGAAAAAAGCGATATGGTGCTGCTGGAATCTAACCATGATATAGAAATGCTCAAATCAGGGCCGTATCCCTGGCCGCTTAAACAGCGTATTTTGAGCGATAATGGTCATTTGTGCAATGATATGGCTGGCAAGGTAGTTGCGTATCTTGCTGAGAATGGAACCAAATTATTTTTACTGGGACATTTAAGCAAAGAAAATAATTTTCCTGAGCTGGCATATCAAACTGTTTGCAATGCGCTCATGCAGAAACAAATCGATCCTCACAGCGATGTTTATCTGGAAGTTGCCCAAAGAGACAGAGCAAGCAAAGTATTACACATATAATTTGATAGGTAATGGGACAAAGTAACGACACTTGTCCCATTATATAATTTTAGGGTATTTATAAGACTGGTAAGACAGCTGTTTGCTTTTTGCAACAGAAAAGAGGTGTTGTTTCAATGAATATAACAATAATTGCTGTTGGTAAAATAAAAGAAAAAAACATGGTAAAAGTGCTGGAAGAGTATGTGAAAAGGCTAAGCGGATACTGCCGCTTAAACCTTATTGAAGTGCCCGACAAAAAAGCTCCGGAAAGTCTGAGTGACCAGGAAAAAGAACAGGTAAAGAAAGCCGAAGGGGAAGGAATATTAAAAAACATCAAAGACGGAATGTATGTGATTGCTCTGGATATTAAAGGCAATAAGATGTCTTCAGAAGAATTCTCAGAAAAAATAAATTCTCTTGGCATACAGGGTACAAGCAATGTTGCTTTCATTATAGGAGGCTCGCTGGGTTTATCTGATGAAGTAAAAAAAAGGGCCAACTATCTTTTGTCATTCTCACCCATGACTTTCCCACATCAGCTTATGCGAATAATATTACTGGAGCAGATATACAGAGCATTTAAAATTATAAACAACGAACCCTACCATAAGTGAGAGAGGCAGCATTATCTAATAACATAGAATAACATCCAGATGGGTTTGTGATATAATATTGGTGTAATATGTACAACAGGCAGGTGAATAATGTGAGTTCGCTATCGAG
>JAAYMA010000130.1 GCA_012521615.1 Clostridiaceae bacterium
AATATGTACATAAAAACTGGCAGATAACCTAAATTGATCATCTGCCAGTAATCCACGGGCTATTTCATTTTACTTAGTTCAACCCCAACATTTGACGTAGAACCAAAATAAAAGGCACCTCTTAAGCGAAGTGCCCAAAAACAAATGGAATAAATATGTATTTTTATTCCTTATTCAATGCACCAGCAGCTTCTTCTTCAGCAAGCATTGACTGGTATTTTTCCAGAACCGCATTCTGTATTTTGTTGCGAGAGTCTGCGTTGATTGGGTGCGCAATATCTCTGAATTCGCCTGCAGGAGTCTTGCGGCTTGGCATAGCAATGAATAACCCATTCTGACTTTCAATGATTTTGATGTCGTGGACAACAAACTCATTGTCGAAAGTAACTGAAACGACAGCTCTCATTTTGCCTTCTGCGTCCACCTTACGAATTCTTATGTCTGTGATTTCCATTAAAGCAGCCCACCTTCCGATATCAATTGTAGTTTTTGTATGTACTTATAAATTCGCCAAAAATTCCAAAATTCCTTCTTTATCCATAAAATTTTTATTAATATTAGATTAAATTAACAACTTTTCTTTGGAAAACAGGTCTTAATATCGTGGGAAACAGGTAAAATTCATTTATAGAGCTACATAAATATTGAACATGAGCTTTTATATTGTTAAGTAACTTTAATAGATGTATAATTTTAACGGATCAAGTTAGTTAAGGAGTATTAAATGGGACATATATTGACTTTGAACAGCAGTAACCTTACTATTCACATGATTGGTATAGGCGGCATCAGCATGAGCGGCCTTGCTGAAATATTGATGCATAAGAATGTCAGAATTACAGGATCAGATATTATTGAATCTGAAATCACTGAAAGACTCAGAAAAAAGGGAGCTGTTATTTATAACTCCCACAATTCAAGTAACATCACTAATCAGGATCTTGTAGTTTATACGGCCGCAGTTCCCCAGGATAACCCTGAAATTGCAGAAGCAAAAAAAAGAGGTATTCCTGTTATTGAACGTGCCGATTTATTGGGAGCCATAATGGATCAGTTCAGCAATAGTATGGCTATTTCAGGTACACACGGCAAAACCACCACAACCTCCATGATTTCTGCTATAACAATCGAGGCCGGGCTTGATCCTACCATTCATATAGGCGGCATGCTTGATTTAATAGGTGGAAACACCCGGATCGGCAGCAGCTCCTATTTTATTACTGAGGCTTGTGAATATAAAAACAGCTTTTTGAAATTTCGTCCCTGCCTTGCTGTAGTACTAAATATTGATCTTGATCATCTGGATTTTTTCCGTGATATAGACCATATAAGAAGTTCTTTTAAAGCCTTTTTGGGGAATGTGAAAACTCCGGGGATTATAGTGCTGAATTTTGATGACCCGCAGACAAAAGAACTGGCAAAAACCCTGACAAGGCCATTTATTTCATATGGTATCAATGCCCCAGATGCTGACTGGACAGTTGAAAATCTGAGTTTTGAAGAAGGATTTTCCCATTTTACCGTATTATTTAAAGAAAATCATTGGGGAAATATTTCCCTGAACGCTCCCGGAGTTCATAATGTCTCCAACGCTCTGGCCGCCATTGCAGCCTGTCACGCCATGGGAATCAGCAAGGATTCAATAATCAGAGGCCTAGAACTGTATAAGGGACCTCACAGACGTCTGGAAGACAAAGGTACAATCAATGGCATCAGGGTCATGGACGACTATGCCCACCACCCTGCAGAAATAAAGGCCACATTAAATGCCGCAAAAGCATTGACCGGCGGGAGGCTGATCTGTGTATTCCAGCCCCACACCTATACAAGGACGTATGAACTATTGGACGACTTTTCACGTGCATTTGATCTTTGCGATCAGGTTATTGTTACAGATATTTATGCAGCCAGGGAGAAAGACAATGGGCTTGTTCATTCCCGCCAGCTGACAGAAAAAATAAATTTGAATACTAATAATGCAATATATATTTCGGGTTTTGATGACATTGCGGAATATATTCTGGATAATGCCCGGTCAGGCGATCTCATCCTTACTATGGGAGCAGGAAATATTAATAAACTGGGGGAACTGTTGCTTGCTTCAAATAAATAATTCTACCAGAGCTTGGTAACCAGAATGGTAATGTCATCGTGATTCCCTTTTGTGCGCAAAATTGCTTCGTTTAACAAAGCGTCTGCCAATTCCTGTGCATTAACAGTATCCAGGCTGTCGATAAACCATTGGAGTGCAGAAATTTCCCCCGCTTCTGAAAATGCCTGCGTTACTCCATCAGATACCATGATGATCATATCACCCTTTTCCATTTTTGCAGAGATGTAGTGTACAGGCTCACCGCTTTCATTTATCCTCTCATTTCCCAAAACTGAGACTCCCTCTTTATTTTTTATAAAAGAAGGGGCTGCATCATATTTGTAGGAAGAAACACGGCCATCTGAAAGATCTATTGAGAGAATATCCATAGAGGCCAACCTTTCATTTTCTCCTTTCATATTGAGATAAAGATTTAAAATTCTCACTGCCTGTCCCAGTTCTATCCCGTCCTCCATCAGATTTTCAAGCATTTGTATGGCGCTGCGGCTGTATTTTTCAGCCCGTTTTCCCGAACCTTCACCATCACTGATTGCATTTATATGTTCACCTGCATTGGAAATAAAAAAGGTAAAATTATCTCCTGAAACACTGTCCTTATATTTGTTTGCTCTGGCTATTCCTGTCGCCGACTTGAAACGTGGCCTTTTCATATATCTTACTATGGAATAGCCCATCATATCCCTACGGTTTTCACCTATTCTGATAAACTTGCTGTCCAGGGTACCTTGCACTAATTCGTCTATTCTCTCAAAGTTTATGCTGTCTTTTGCATCAAGGGATATTTCCAGGTACGGCTTTTTGCCCTGACGATACTTGTTATATCTGATGTTAGTTACAGGAATTCCACTGTTTACAGCTGAACTGAATAATAAGTCTTCTGTTTCATAGTCCCTTGCTGAAGTATCCAGAATACCTCGGGCCGCAGCAAAGACATTTTCCAATACTATAGCGGCATGTTTTGCAAGAAGAAGCCGGCTTTCATTTATTCTCATTCTCCATATATTTTCTGTTTTGTAGAGAGAATATGCTGCACCAAGTGTTTCGAAGAACTTATAGGCCTTTGCACATTTTGCTTTAAACCATGCCGGTATCTCAAGCTTACCGGTTTCATCAGTTCTCAGGTCCAATATGGTTTTCTCCACCATTTTATAGGTTTTAACAAAATTTATCTTCCAGCACCTGTCTGACAGGCCGCATCTTGCACATACCTTTTCAGCCACAAATTCTGCGATCCAGTCAGTACCGGAAATTTCGGCATTGTCATCCAGTATTGTTTCCTCTATATTCCTTGAAACACGTGATAGAGCTTTGCCAAGCACAAATAATCTGTCAGCCGCTTCATGAATCTGTCCATATTCATGGGAATATTGTACCTGAACATTTTTTTCAATACCGCTTAACAGATTACCAAGAAAAAGTTTAACCGGATTGGGGATAATCATGAACAAAATACCTGCTGCCAGTGTTTCGTAATATATTGGCACCATATTTTCCGTAAGTACTGAAACTCCTGAGAAAAACGTCACTACAACCAGCCATAGTACAGGACCTGCCACTTTCGATTTACGGAACATACCACTTGCTGCCCCTGCAAGGGCAAGCATGCCCGGTACTTGCAAAGAAGCCGGAATATCGTAAACAGATATAATAGTTCCAATAAGAGCACCTGCAAAGGCTCCCTCCGCACCCCCGCGATGCTTTGCAATCAGCATTATTGCAATTCCGGCCAAAATTGCACTGATCTCTAAACCTAATATTTGAATTCCTTTGAGGCTTATTATAAAAACACTCAAAAAAACAGCCCTGGAAAAAATCAATTTTCCATCATGTACACTGGTTTTATATAAATTTTTAAAGCTTTCACATACCGGTCCGAAAATTACAGTCAGTGAAAACACCAGAGCAGCCGACAATATTGAAACCACAACATCATAAACACGTATACCCTGAACAACGCCTCTCAGGATACCCGTCGCACCGGTGATCAAAGTGATGAGAAGCACCCGGCTCAATGCAGTTTCCTGCTGTTCTCCAAGTTTGTATATAAGATAGAAGAAAGCTTCAAACAGCAGTAAAGTGATTGTCTGCCTCAGAGTTTCATAAATATTTGAAAATAATGCATTACCTAAAGTTATGGATAGGATGGCAAGAATTTTTGATAAACCGCTTAAATTGACCGAAACATATAAAGATACTGCAAAAGGTCTGATAACGCCAAAAACACTGGCCCTGGAAAATATGAAACTGATTACAGTTATTATAATATGGGATAATGAAATTTCCGATGCAGAAGACAGGATACCCTTAGACAGTTTTTTTCTGGTCTTAAGTGCACTAATGTTTTCCATTATGGTTCCTCCAGTCATTATCTTTTGTAGTTAATGTAAATCAGGTACCATAAACATTATATGCACCGGCATTTTAAAATAGACCATTTGAGCTGTATATGAGGGAAATAAGAAAAGAGGCAGTTACTTTACTACCTCATAAGATCGCTGAGCTCAATTTTATCAATATCTTCTTCAAGAATTGCTTCCAGGTCCTCATTGGAAACAGTTTCATAAGAAGCAAGTCTGTTGGCCTGGATGGTCAGAAGCTTCTCGAAAAGATTTCTCACAGTCCTTGCATTTGCGAAACTGTCAGTACGGGCTTCATGAAGGAATGATAGAATCTGCTCTATTTTCTCAAGAGCACCTTCAGTAACCTTATATCCATTTTTCTCACACATCTTTTTAAAGATCTCAAGGAGCTCTTCAGGAGTATAATCATCAAAATTTATATATTTATTGAACCTGGACTGCAAACCCGGATTTGACCTTAAAAACTCATCCATTTTGTCAGGATAACCCGCCACAATTACTATAAGATCATCCCTGTAATCCTCCATGGCCTTTATTAAGGTATCAACAGCTTCATATCCAAAATCATTTTCACCCCGCCTTGACACAAGGGAATAAGCCTCATCTATGAAAAGGACCCCGCCCAAAGCCTCCTTTACAACTTCCATGACCTGTGGTGCTGTCTGACCCACATATTTGGCGACAAGCCTGGAACGGTCAACTTCAACCAAATGTCCCTTTGAAAGCACCCCTATCTCTCTGTAAATACCTGAAAGCAGACGGGCAACAGTAGTTTTTCCAGTGCCGGGGTTACCTGTAAATACCATGTGCAGGGACATGTCTACTTCAGGAAGCCCTCTTTCCTTTCTTATTTTCATTATTCGCACTATGTTTATAAGAGACCTTACATCTTCCTTTACCTTATTGAGACCTACCAGATTATCAAGTTCTGCCATAAGCTCATCCAGACTCTTTTGGCAAGATGTATCCTCGATCTCCCGGGATTCGGCAGGGTTTTCCCCGGGATCAAACTGTACATTATTCCAGGCGCTTTCATTATCAGGATAATCATCGATGACCGGCAGCTTTTTTTCAAAAAGATCATCATATACACCGGACAAAAAATTGCGCTTAAAAATAGAATCCATCTCGTTGAGAAGTGAATTCAACTCATCGGTAATTTTCTTTTTATTGATATTATCATTCATTATCATACCCTGCCTTGTGGTAGTGACCCATGATTTTTAACATAACATTAATATGAGTTTGTTTCACGATTTTTTAATTTATTGGTTACAAAACTTATCGAGCACAATATCCCTGATAGAATGCACCTTATAATCTGCCACACTCAAATCCTGATTACCCGAGTTAGGATTGACATAGGCTATGCATTTCATGCCGGCAGCCTTGGCAGCTTTAACCCCTAAATGTGCATCTTCCACAGCTATGCACTCATGAGGCTTTACACCCAGGGCTCGGGCAGCCCTGGTGTATATTTCGGGATTGGGTTTACTTTGACTGATATCATCAGCCGTTACTAAAACATCAAAATATTTGTACAGATCAAATCTCTTTAATATATACTCCGCAAGAAACCTGGGCGATGATGTAGCAAGTGCTGTCTTAAGCCCCTTTTCTTTTGCCTCTTTAATCAGTTCAGGGGTGCCGTCAACAGTTTCCAGTTCGGCCTCTGAAAATCGTTTCTTTTTATAATTTTCATGGATCTCAAGGATTTCCTGAACAGATTCTTTTATATTATGGCGCTTTTTTAATATGGCCCACATCTCATCATTCCTGACACCTACAAATTCATAAATCTCATCCGGTTCAGGATTTCCGCCAAGCTTCCTTAATACATGAACAGTTATTTCGATATGCAAGGGTTCACTGTCAATAATAACTCCGTCCATATCGAATACCAAAGCCTTAACCATTTATTAGCCTCCCGTTTTAAATAATTCATATCTTTTTCAATTTAGCGAAGCTCTCCATTAATCTTTTCATTCCATACTGGTCAAACATAATATCCAGCCGATTATCCCCGCCTTCTTCCACTTTTGCAGTGACAGTACCTTCCCCGAACTTTTTATGGAGGACTCTGTCACCCACATTTACACTTTCCCCTGATTGAATCCTGTTAAACGCTTTTATTCTTGACTTAAGATCTGAAAGATCCAAAGGCTTACCGCCAGCCGCAAAACTGATATTTACAGAAACTCTGCCAGGTATCCTGTAAGAATTAAATCCTGCAACATTCTCTGTAAGTTCTGCTGGTATCTCCCCTAAAAAGCGGGATTCATTGTTATAGGACGTACTTCCAAAAAGCATCCTGCGTTTGGCATTAGTGATATACAGCTCTTCCCTGGCCCTTGTCATGCCCACATAGCACAATCTCCGCTCTTCCTCCAGTTCCATCTCATCCATAGAAGATCTATAACTTGGGAAAATACCTTCTTCCAGACCAGTCATGAAAACTACAGGGAATTCAAGACCCTTGGCACTGTGCAAGGTCATAAGCACAACTCTTTGACCGACCTCCTCAGTATCATCTATATCTGCAACCAGTGAAATATGTGCCAGAAAATCTTCAAGGGTGGGTTTATCTTCTGAAATTTTTTCAAATTCACTTGCAACAGAAATAAACTCCTGTATATTTTCTATGCGAGTTCTTGATTCATCGGTCATTTCCATTTCAAGCTCTTTTATTATTCCGCTCTGATCTATCAGAAGCTTGATAAAATCTACCAGCTCAGTTTTTTGTGCCAGCATTTTCATTTCTTCCACGAAATTGAAGAATTCCTTAAGTGCTCTGGAAGAACGGGCAAGCGCCGGAAAATCAGAGGCAAGAGAGATAATTTTATACATGCTTACATTTTCATTTGCAGCATATTCGGCGATTCTTTCCAGCGTAGTTTTACCGATACCTCTTTTAGGCACATTTATTATCCTTGAAAGACTTATATCATCATTCGAATTCTGAATTATACGCAGCCAGGCAATGACATCTTTAATTTCTTTTCGGGAATAGAATTTCAGTCCTCCATAGATTTTATACGGTATTCCATGCTTCATTAAAGCATCTTCAAGTACACGGGACTGGGCATTCAGCCTGTACAGCACCGCCATATCATTGTAATTTCTGCCCTTGTTCTTCAAGGTTCTAATCATATTTACCACAAAATTTGCCTCATCCCGCTCGTCTTCAGCTTCGTATCTGTAAATGGGAGTCCCCTCTTTATTCTGCGTCCAGAGTTCTTTGCTTTTTCGGTCCCGGTTATTCTTTATAACCTGATTGGCTGCAGCAAGAATAGTTTTTGTAGATCTGTAGTTTTGCTCCAGCTTGATTATGCGGCAGTTTTTAAAATCCTTCTCAAAATCAAGAATATTACGGAGATTTGCTCCCCTCCAACCGTAAATCATCTGATCATCATCGCCTACAACACAAATATTGTTGTGCCTTGAAGCCAGCATACTTACAAGCATATACTGGGCAGTGTTTGTATCCTGATATTCATCAACAAGAATATACCGGAACTTATCAGAATAGTAATTCAGCACCTCCGGGAATTTGGACAGTATCTGAATAGTCAAAATAATAATATCATCAAAGTCCAATGCGTTATTTGCTTTCAGCTTCTGTTGATAAAACTCATAAATTTCAGCAATTTTGCTTAAACGGAAATCAAAGCTGTTTATTTTTTTATATTCCATCGGACCTATAATCTCATCCTTGGCCCGCCCGATCTCATTCAGTACCGAACGGGGCTGAAAATCCCTGTCATTAATATTAAGCTGCTCAAGACAGTTTTTTATTAAGTTAAGCTGGTCATCGGTATCATAAATTACAAAATTCGTGTCATATCCGAGCTTTTCAATCTCACGCCGCAGTATTCTTATACAGCAGCTGTGAAAAGTTCCTACCCACAGATCATTTGCCTGTTCACCAATTAAGTTCTCCAATCTTTCTTTCATTTCACGGGCAGCTTTATTTGTAAATGTTATAGCCAGTATATTCCAGGGGCGTACATCTTTTTCCTCTATTAAATAGGCAATTCTATGAGTTAAGACTCTTGTTTTTCCGGAACCTGCTCCTGCCAGAACCAACAAAGGACCTTCAGTGTGCAGGACTGCTTTTTCTTGTTCAGGATTAAGACCTTCAAGTAAATTCATATTTTCCTCCAGTTTATTTTTTTATTTTTTAAGCCTATCAAATTATAAATCATATAAAAGTTAAATCAACTATCAATTCCATTAAAATTATAACAATAAATAATATACTTATTTATATTATATATTAGACAATCCTTCAGCAACAAACGGGCGTTCGTTTTCAAATTTGTCTCCTTTCAAGTAATTCTTCCTGCTTTATCCAAAAATTGCTCTATCACTTTAATTAGATGCAGTATTGCCTTATTTATCAAATTGTTGCTTTATTGATAATTTCGCCTTATAATATTTCAAGTAGTGTTGCGAGATTATTGTTACGGGTCATATCACTCACGGCAATAATTACTTCGCAAAACCCCTACGTCCCAAGTTATTGAGGAGTGAAAACAGTGGCGAATTATGTAGTTAAAAGGGTACTTATAGCAATTTTTACACTCTGGCTTGTAGCTACCATTACCTTCTTTCTGATGTATATGGTACCCGGCGGGCCTTTTTTAGCGGAGAAAACACCCTCAGCCGCAACCCTTGAAGCATTGAACAAAAAATACGGATTGGATCAGCCAGTTACAGTACAATACAAAAACTATATGCTCAATTTGCTTAAAGGTGAAATGGGCGAATCCATCAAGCAAAGAGGGCGTACGGTTCAGGACATAATATCCAGCGGATTTAAAGTTTCATCCCGTGTAGGCGGTATAGCCATTTTACTTTCCGTATCCATAGGGATTCCTCTGGGCTGTATAGCAGCCATTAACAGAGGTAAATGGCTGGACAACCTTATTATTCTTGTTGCTACAACCGGTATTGCAGTACCGAGTTTTGTTGTCGCGACGGTCTTGATGGTCATATTCAGTGTAAAGCTGGATTTATTGCCTACATACGGCCTTACTTCCTGGCAGCACTATATTATGCCAGTTATGGCATTGGCGTTTTATCCTACGGCATACATATCCAGATTAATGCGCTCCAGCATGCTGGAAGTTCTTGGTCAGGATTATATGCGTACAGCCAGGGCTAAAGGGCTTTCACAGGCAAAATCACTTTTTAAGCATGCACTTAGAAATGCTGTTCTTCCTGTAGTGACTTATTTAGGTCCATTACTTGCCTATACCCTTACAGGCAGCTTTGTTGTTGAGAGAATTTTCACAATACCAGGTCTTGGAAGCGAATTTATAAGCTCCATAATAAACAGAGATTATACTATGATTATGGGTACAACTATATTCCTTGCATCCCTGATCATAATCATGAACATGCTGGTAGATATTGCTTATAAAATAATTGACCCGAGAATTCAACTTAAATAAGGAAGGATGTAATCATGAGTAATAAGAAAAAGAATTTACTAAGTTTTCAGTTAGATGTCTCCGATTTCCTTCCTGCCAATGAGGAAGAGAAGCAAAGCCTTGTAGTGATGCGGGAAAGTGTCAGTTTTTGGCGTGACGGTCTGAGAAGATTTAGAAAAAATAAAATAGGTATGATAAGCCTTGTTGTCATAATTCTGATTATGATTTTTGCTTTTGTACTCCCTGAATTTTACCCATATTCGTATGAACAACAGATACGTGGAAGTGAAAATCTTGCCCCTATGCAGTATTCTGAGGAGGAACTGGCTCGGATAGCTGCCGGTGAAAAGGTATTTCCTCATTTTCTGGGAACTGATTTATTGGGCAGGGATCAGACAGTACGGCTTATGATGGGTACCAGAATCTCCTTGATTGTCGGTATTGTTGCAAGTGTACTTGTCCTGTTAATCGGGTCATTTTACGGTACAATTGCCGGCTATTTCGGTGGCAAGGTTGACCTTGTAATGATGAGAATTGTCGACATTATATATACAGTACCTGATATATTGATTATTATTCTGCTCATGGTGACTTTAAAATATCCACTGAAGAATTTGGCAGAGACCAACCCCTCATTTGCATGGATAGATACAATTGGTGTAGGACTTATCTGTATTTTTATAGTGTTCTGTCTGCTTTATTGGGTGGGTATGGCCAGAATTGTCAGGAGCCAGATTCTGTCCATTAAAGAGCAGGAATTTGTTACGGCTGCAAAAGCTTTAGGAGCCAGCCATTCAAGAATAATCAGAAAGCATTTGCTGACAAATGTAATGGGTACTTTAATTGTTACAACTACACTGCAGATTCCTTCTTCAATATTTACTGAAAGTTTCTTGAGTTTTATTGGAATCGGAGTTGCTGCGCCCATGCCCAGTCTTGGGTCCATGGCATCCCTGGCTATTGACGGTATTTACTCATACCCATACAGACTTTTGGCTCCAGCCATCATGATAAGTCTCATTATACTTTCTTTTAATCTATTGGGTGATGCATTGCGTGATGCCTTTGATCCCAAGCTGAAGAATTGAGGTGTTACTGAATGAGTGAATTATTATTGGATATACAAAATTTGCGACTGTCCTTTTATACACCTGCCGGAGAGGTGAAAGCTCTTAATGATGTTTCCATTAAGCTTTTCAAAGGAGATGTATTGGGAATAGTCGGTGAAAGCGGAAGTGGTAAAAGTGTAACTGCATATTCGATTATGCAGCTACTTGCCCAGAACGCAAAAATAGTTGACGGAACAATTGACTTTAATGGTCACAGAATAAATGAGACAACAGAAGAGCAAATGAGAAAAATCCGGGGTAATGAGGTAAGTATCATTTTCCAGGATCCCATGACCAGCCTCAACCCTGTTTATACTATAGGAAACCAGATACGTGAAGTAATTATGCTTCACACCAACAAAACCCGTAAAGAAGCTCAGGAGCGCGCTGAAGAACTCCTTGACCTTGTTGGTATCAATGAGCCTGCAAAAAGGCTTAAGCAGTATCCACATGAGCTTTCGGGCGGTATGCGGCAAAGAGTTATGATAGCAATGGCTCTTGCCTGTGAGCCCAAACTGCTTATCGCCGATGAACCTACAACAGCTCTTGATGTTACCATACAGGCGCAAATCCTTGAACTTATGATGGAGCTTAAAGAAAAAATCGGAATGTCCATAATAATGATAACTCATGATCTGGGTATTGTAGCACGTATGTGTGAGAAAATAGCAGTTATGTATGCCGGTAAAATTATTGAGTACGGAACTGTTGATGAGATATTCTATAATCCTCAGCATGAGTATACAAAAGGACTTTTACGCAGTATTCCGAAACTTAACGAGAAAGAGCGGAAAAAATTGATTCCGATACCGGGTACACCGGTGGATCTTTTAAATCCTCCGAAAGGATGTCCTTTTGCGCCACGTTGTGAAAGCTGTATGAAGATTTGCCTCAGGGAAATGCCGCCTTATACGACTATTAAAGATGACCATTACAGTGCCTGCTGGTTGATTCAGAAAAAAGAATTTGAGCAAAGCGGTGGTAAAAAATGAGTAAGAAACTTGTAGAAGTAAAAAATCTAAAACAGTATTTCAATGTTGGCGGCAGCATATTAAAACCCAAATACGTTAAGGCGGTTGACAATGTCAGCCTTTTCATCAATAAAGGTGAAACACTGGGTCTTGTCGGAGAGAGCGGATGCGGAAAAACTACACTCGGAAGAACTATTTTACGCCTTTACGAGCCTACAGGCGGGCAAATTTTCTATGACGGAAAAGATATCACAAAAGTTGATATGCTGCCTTACAGGCGCAAAATGCAAATTGTTTTCCAGGATCCCTATGCAAGCCTTGACCCGCGTATGACTGTTGGTGATATTGTTGGTGAAGCAATAGATATTCATAAGCTTGCAAAAAATAAAAATGAACGCAGGGATATTATTATTTCCCTGCTCGAACGCGTGGGACTTAACAGCGAACATGCAAACCGCTATCCCCATGAATTCTCTGGTGGACAGCGGCAGCGTATAGGAATAGCAAGAGCTCTTGCCGTAAATCCTGAATTTATTGTATGCGATGAGCCGGTATCGGCGCTGGACGTGTCAATCCAGGCTCAAATTATCAATATGTTTGAAGAGTTGCAGGAAGAGATGGGACTTACCTATCTGTTCATTGCTCATGACCTGAGTGTTGTAAAACATATAAGCCAAAGAATTGGTGTTATGTATTTAGGAAAACTTGTTGAGCTTGCTGAAAGCTTTGAACTGATTTTCCACAGCGCTCATCCATATACTAAATCATTAATTTCAGCCATACCGGTTGCTGATCCAATATCTGCGCGCTCAAGCAAGCGTATTGTTCTTGAAGGCGATGTGCCAAGTCCTTTAAATCCGCCTTCAGGCTGCAGATTTAGAACACGCTGTCCTTATGCGACAGATATATGCGCTGAAAAAGAACCTGAACTCAGGGAAATATCAAGTGGTCATTATACTGCATGCCACCATTTTGATAAAATATAGTAAATAACATATTACCAAAATAGTAAATTTTATATTATATTTTATATTATAATAATAATCAATTAAAATAATATCAATATAATATCAATTAATTTTTTAATTACTTATCGCGCTAAAGTAAAAAAGTAAAAATAACACTTATTGGTGCTGAGCTCCAATAAGTGTTAATATATATCTGTCAGCAAAGTACATAAATGCCCGCTGACAAGAATATAAAAGAGAGGCTCTGTTAACTTAGTATGAAAGAAATGAGACCTGAAAGACCTCTGGTAGGTTTAAAAAAGGAAAAAACCTACAAATGGAAACGACTAAGTGTAAGATAACACGA
>JAAYMA010000131.1 GCA_012521615.1 Clostridiaceae bacterium
TATTACAAGAGCCAGTGGCTTATGGCGGGCACAATTTTCGCGGCAGTCTTTTATTTTGTCCAGTCCCTTGTACATAAATTCCGGCTTAAGAAGAGCTTCATATATTTTCCGGCGCTGATTTACGCCGGCCTGGCAATATTGTCAACAGTGCTTTCGGAGCACAGGACCGTGGCGCTGAGAGGCTTTGTCGCGCGGTTTGAAGGCATGTATGCACTCCTGTGCTATGTAGCCCTATTTCTTCTGGCCTTCAATATGGTAAACAGTGAAAAGCATATCAAGTTCATATTGGGAGCCCTTCTGGCATCAGCAACCGTAATAGGTTTGACAGGCCTTTTCCAGTTCCTTGGGTACGATCTTTTCAGGACTGACTTCGGAAAGAGGCTCATACTTCCAAAAGCCTATCACGACATTGCTGACAGTCTCCAGTTCAGATTTGAGCTATCCAATATATTCTCAACCTTCAGCAACCCAAACTATATAGGAAGCTATATGGTACTGGTAATACCAATTGCTTTCTCTATGTTCCTGTACACAAAAAAATGGTATTTGAAAATAAGCCTTGGGCTTCTGACATTAGTATTATTGGTCAACCTTTTCGGAAGCAGATCCCTGGCAGGTATCGCGGGTTTCATTTTTTCGGTATGCGCATTTTGCCTGTTCTTTTTTGTCAGGAGAATAGTGCAGAGGAAGAACATATTCCTGACAATCATGATATCAGTTATTGTAGTGGCTGCAGCAGCCGGAGGTTTTATTGGGGTAAACAGGATACTTGAAGGGGAGCTTGTCAAGGATATAAAGACACAATATACGGAATTTTTGGGCGAAGGTAACCGGGTGTTTGATCTTAAAGACATCGTTTTTGATGACAACAAAATCACGATTGTGACTGGTACCGAATCCCTCACAATAGAAAACAGGGACAATCATTTGCTGTTCTACGGCACAGACGGCAATGCCCTGGAGTACAGTAAGAGTGAAAATGAAGACAAAACTGTGACCCGTGTGAGATTTAAGGACGAAAAGTATAAGAATTTCAGGATTGATGTCCAGGGGAATATCATAACGTTCACACATCCCAGCCCTTATGCCACTTTTCAGATAAAAGTCTATGAGAACGCAGGTTTCAAACTTATAGGGGTCAATGGGCATGAAACTGACAGCATAGAGAGATATGAACATTTCGGTTTCGAAGGCAGGGAAAAATTAGGATCCAGCAGGGGATATATCTGGTCCAGGACCTTACCTCTTCTTAAAAGAGCAGTAGTTTACGGTTTTGGGCCTGACACTTATGCCATTGCTTTCCCGCAGCATGACTATATAGGGAAAATAAGGGCATTCAATACCACACAGATGATTGTGGACAAGCCCCACAATACCTATCTTCAGATTGGTGTGAACACAGGGGTGTTGTCACTTGCCGCGCTGCTGCTGCTGTGGGGATTTTTTGTAGTCCAAGGCCTCATCGTATACCTCAAAAACAGAAATAATGATATCTTCCTGATGTCAGGTGCAGGGATATTGACCGGGGTACTCGGGTATCTCGCCACGTCCCTGGCCAATGACAGCGTTGTCGCCATTGCTCCGGTCTTCTGGACATTGCTTGGCACAGGGTTTGCGGTAAATACAATATTTAAGAAAAAAACAATTGGTAGAACCACTTGATAAATCTTCCAGAGCATACTAGAATGTAAAAGGAAAGTTTTGTCGAAAAATCGTTGCAAGGGTTGATGCTTGATGAATTCAGAAGTAACTGCACGATGTAAATTCATATTCAGGACAGCTACCTTTATAGCCATTGATTTCATTAATCTTATCATTTCAATGTTCATTGCCTATTACATACGTTTTGATTACAAGATCTCAACCTTTGCCAGCAGTTTTTTCGATAACATACATTTTATTCTCATAGCCTGTTCCATTAAAGTGATAATATTTTATGCCCACAAGCTTTATAAGAGTTTGTGGAGATATGCCGGCGTCTATGAGCTTGTCAGTGTTGTCATGGCGTCAGGCATGGCTAACTTTGTGCTCACTCTCTTCCTTATCATGCAATACAGGTTTACAGGGAGGCTTTTTGCTCCCAGGTCCATATTCGCCATTACTTTCATGATAGATGCCTTCGCTGTCGGAGGTGTGAGGATTTTATACCGGGTATTCAGAAGGTATATACTGGGTATCAGGATTGACATGAATCAGGTCAGACGAGTCCTTATCATAGGTGCGGGAAGCGCTGGGGCCGCCATTGCAAGGGAAATGAAAAGAAAACCCCATTTGCTTCTCAAACCTGTTGCGTTTGTTGAGAATGATCCCTTGAAAATTGGTTGTAAACTTAACGGAATAAAGGTACTGAGTGACGAGATTCCCTTAAAGGATATAGTTGAAAAGGAACGTATAGATGAGATAATAATAGCTCTTCCCCATGCAAAGGCCGCAACTATCAACAAAATTTACAGTGAGGCGTCAAGAACGGGCCGTAAGGTAAAGATACTTCGTTCCGTATCCCAGATTATCGATGAATCGGTTGTAATCCATAAGATTAGGGATGTGGAGATAGAGGACCTGCTTGGAAGGGCGCCAGTACAACTGGATACCAAGGAGATTGAGAATTTCATCAGGAATAAAAAAGTCCTGGTGACTGGTGCCGGAGGTTCAATAGGTTCGGAATTATGCCGCCAGATAGCGCCATATGGCCCGGCTAAACTTTACATACTTGATAATTACGAGAACAATCTTCACGATTTGTTCCTGGAACTGAGGGAAGACTTTGCAAACCTTGACATCGAGCCTGTGATAGCCAACATACGCGAAGAAAAAAGGATAAATTATTTGTTCCAGAAGCTAAGACCCGATATTGTATTCCACGCTGCGGCCCACAAACATGTACCTTTGATGGAAGCTTATCCGGAGGAAGCAGTGAAAAACAATGTCATAGGTACCTGGAACGTGGCCCATGCGGCAGACAAGGCGAATGTAAAGCGCTTTGTGCTGATTTCAAGCGATAAGGCCGTAAATCCTGCAAATGTGATGGGAGCAACAAAGCGAATATCCGAGCTCATAATCCAGGCTTTGGATACCAGGAGTACGACAGAATTTGTGGCAGTCCGGTTCGGAAATGTCCTTGGAAGTAACGGAAGTGTCATACCTATATTCAAAAAGCAGATTGAGAGGGGCGGCCCCGTAACAGTGACGCACCCCGATATGACCAGGTACTTTATGACCATCCCTGAGGCAGCCCAGCTTGTAATCCAGGCCGGTGCCTTTGCCAAAGGCGGCGAGATATTTATCCTTGACATGGGAGAGCCGGTTAGAATTCTGGATTTTGCAGAAAACATGATAAGACTTTCAGGACTTGAGCCTTATGAGGATATTGATATAAAATTCATTGGGCTCAGGCCGGGTGAAAAACTCTATGAAGAGCTGCTCCTTTCGGAAGAAGGCATACAAAAGACCAAGAACGAAAAAATCTTTGTGGCAAGACCTGTGTTTACTGACTATCAGCTTCTAAAGCGCAGGATAGACACAATAAGGCAGATTATATCTGAAGGCACAGATAATGCTGTAATAAGAGAATATATCAAAGAACTTGTACCTAATTTTAAGAGTAAACAGCAGGTGGGGTAAGAGATATTATGTCAGATAGAATATGGCTTTCATCACCTCATATGAGTGATGAAGGATATGAAATGGAATACATCAAGGAA
>JAAYMA010000132.1 GCA_012521615.1 Clostridiaceae bacterium
ACATATTTGTTACTAATTAGTGTAAAGTAAACTATCTGAAATCCCTCGAAACGCAGATGTTTTCTGATCTGACTGACTCTGTGGAATTTACTTTTACAAACCGGAGTTTACTTTTTCAATTGACCTACATTCATTTTTTGTAAGTTGCTTTTGAAGCTTAATCCTTTTTGTTTTCCTTTAAATTGCATTTCCTGCATTCAATCTATATAATCAATATATAATTTGGAGGATAATTCTGGAGGGCTACTTATGGATATGATGCTTACAGTGGACAGAATAAAAAGACTTACTCAGGAACTTAAATCTCTGCGTTATTCCCGCTTAATGCCTGTAGATCAGATTGAAATAGCACCTTGTTCAAATTCTTATGAGAAACCTGAATTGTTTCAGTCCTTTGAAAATGGAGGAAGCTGGGGAGGATATGACAAACATTTCTGGTTTCAGATAAAATTTACAATACCCGAAGCTTTTCAAAACAGAACTGTTCTGCTATTAATCAGCACAGGCAGAGAGGGCGAATGGGATGCAACTAATCCTCAGTTTCTTGCATTTGTAAATGGAAGGCTCGTTCAGGGATTGGACGTAAATCACAGGGAACTTTTTATAACCGATAATGCCAAAGTCAATGAAGAATATATCATTGATTTACACGCTTATTCAGGACTTCATGAGGGAAAAGCCTTTTTCCAGTGTTCTGCTGCGGTCCTGGAAAAAGAAGTTGAAGAGCTGTATTATGATATAAAAGTGCCTTTGGATGTTTTGGAATGTCTTTCGAAGAATGATAAAAGATATACGGATATATTGGGTCATCTTAAAAATACAGTTAATTTAGTTGATTTCAGAAAAGCTCATTGTCATGACCAAACCTTTCTGGATTCTGTAAAACAAGCAAGCAAATATATAAAACAGATTTTTTATGAAGAATATTGCGGAAGTGAGGATATTATAGTCAACGGCACAGGCCACTCCCATATTGATGTTGCATGGTTATGGACCTTGTCGCAGACCCGTGAAAAAGCTGTAAGGAGTTTTGCTACTGTTCTGGAGCTTATGAAACACTATCCGGAATACCGCTTTATGTCGAGTCAGCCTCAGCTTTATGAGTTTGTTAAAGAGGATCAGCCGGAGCTATATGAGAGAATTCGTGCCAAAATCAGGGAAGGCAGCTGGGAACCGGAAGGAGCAATGTGGCTGGAGGCAGACTGTAATTTAATAAGCGGGGAATCTATTATACGTCAGATAATGTTTGGAAAGCTTTTTTTTCAGGAAGAGTTCGGTGCAGACAGCAAAATACTGTGGCTTCCGGACGTCTTTGGCTATTCTGCAGCCTTGCCGCAAATTCTTAAAAAGTGTGGTGTAGAATGCTTTATAACTTCGAAGATCAGCTGGAATGAATACAATAAAATGCCATACGATACATTTATGTGGCAAGGTATTGATGGCTCAAGAATTCTGAGCTATTTTATCACAACACCTGATCCGGGGCAGGATTACGAAACAAATCACAGAACTACATATAATGGGGTTATAAGGTCAGATACGGTTTTGGGTACATGGGAAAGATATCAGCAGAAAGCGCTGACCAATAATGTATTTATGCCTTTCGGTCATGGGGATGGCGGAGGAGGCCCTACCCGGGATATGATTGAATACGGACGAAGGCTCAGCAAAGGTATTCCGGGAGTGCCCAAATTTAAGTTTAATACCCTGAAAAGTTTTCTGAAGGATTTGAACGCTCAGCTGGAGAAAAATAAGGATCTGCTGCCTGACTGGGTTGGTGAATTATACCTTGAGTATCATAGGGGCACTTATACTTCAATGGCAAGAAATAAAAGATATAACAGGGTTGCAGAACTCCTGCTCATGGAAACAGAAGGTCTCTATACTATGGCAAAAACTCTGCTGGGTGAGGAATATCCGGCTGAAAAACTGAATGGCATATGGAAGACAGTTCTTTTAAACCAGTTTCATGATATTATACCCGGATCATCCATAAAAAGTGTTTATGAGGAATCTAATTACCAATATGAAACAATAATAAAAGAACTTGAAAGCTTGTCTGAAATAGCCATGAAAAAAATTGCTGACAGTATCAGATTAGATACTGAAGCCTTAGTGGTGTTCAATCCAACAGGCTTCCCCATGGGGAATGTTATTACGGCCAGTCTTCCTGAGTGGTGTAAAAGCGTAAAATCAGAAAATGGTCAACTATTCCCTGTTCAACTTACACCTGATAATAACGCTTTGACATATATACCCTTTGTTTCGCCAAAAGGATACTCTGTATATGAATTATGCAGGGAAGAGGCTGATGTTCCAGGTTCAAGGACTATTAACACCAGTTTGATAGAGAATGATTTTTTCAGAATTGAACTGGACGATAATGGTCTCATAACTTCTATCTATGATAAATTCAACGAGAGGGAAGTGGTCAAAGAAGGCCATAAAGCAAACAGACTGGTGGCTTATGAGGACCTTCCCTGTACCTATGACGCATGGGATATAAATATTTTTTATAAGCAAAAGAGTTGGGAGGTTCTGGAGGTTGATAATATTCAGGTCCTGGAACAAGGTCCTGTAAGAATGACGCTCCAAATTGAGAGAACCTTTCTTAACTCCAGAATAACACAATATATACAAGTATACAGTGATATTCCGAGGATTGATTTCAGGACCAGGATAGACTGGAAAGAGAGAAATATATTGTTAAAAGCTTATTTTCCTGTGGATGTCAATGCAACGAAGGCCACTTATGATATCCAGTTTGGAAATGTCGAACGGCCGACCCACTGGAATACCTCCTGGGATATGGCACGGTTTGAAGTATGTGCACATAAATGGGCCGACTTGTCAGAAAACGGATATGGAGTGTCACTGCTGAATGACTGTAAGTACGGTTATGATATAAAAGACGGAA
>JAAYMA010000133.1 GCA_012521615.1 Clostridiaceae bacterium
TGGAACAGCAGAACATTATTTTTTCCAATCTGATTTCTATATAAGGAGAGAGAGCAGTATGAAGATTAAAATTACTCAAATTATCAATAATCAAATCGTAGAAACAGAGCAGTTTCAATCGTTACACAGCGATGGAGGTGGTAACGAAATGACACTGCTCAACCTGTATCCACAAATAACCTTTCAAACTCTGCTGGGTTTTGGGGGAGCTATGACCGAGGCTTCTGGTTATGTTCTTAGCAAGCTTCCTGAAGATGAACGTCAACGGGTTATTGAAAGCTATTACGGCAGGGACGGGCTTGGGTATACTCTTGCCCGAACACATATGGACAGCTGTGATTTTTCACTCAGCAATTATTGTGCCGATGATGTTCCCGGCGATACCGGATTTGTTCATTTTTCCCTTGAGCGTGATCTTAAATACATTATCCCCTACCTTAAGCATGCAAAAGAAATATCCGAGGACTTTAAGCTTTTTATGGCTCCATGGAGTCCTCCCGCTTATATGAAAACCAACAATTGTCGTAACCATGGCGGAGAGTTAAAGCCTGAATTTTATGACGCCTGGGCAAAATACATGGCTCATTATATAAAGGAATATGAAAAATTAGACCTCCCTGTTTTCTGTATTTCTACCCAAAACGAGCCTGAGGCTACTCAAACTTGGGATTCTTGTGTATATTCGGCTGCTCAGGAACGGGAATTCATCTTAAACCACCTTAAACCTGCTTTAAACGAGTTAGGACTTTCCACAATTATTATGATCTGGGACCATAATAAAGAAAGAATGCTTGAACGAAGTGAAAGTATTATTGATGGTGAAACCAATGGTATTGTTGGTGCAATAGGTTTTCATTGGTACACTGGCGATCACTTCGAGGCTATTTCTCTTACTCATAAACGTTTCCCGGATAAATTGCTGATCAGTACCGAAGCTTGTGTGGAATACAGCCGGTATTCTAAGGATGATACCCACAAAAACGCAGCTCTTTACGCACATGACATTATTGGCGGACTTAACAACGGGATGCATGGATTCATTGATTGGAATTTGGTATTAGACAAAAACGGCGGTCCTAATCATGCAGGTAACTATTGCGAAGCTCCCATTATGTGTGATACCGAGACAGGAAAATGGCATAAGAACGCCTCATGGTATTTCATTGGACATTTCAGCAAATATATAAGGCCTGGTGCTAAACGCATCGGACACAGCTTATATACCAGCAGATTGGAAGCTTGTGCCTTTGTTAATCCAGACGGGAGCCTTGTTACCGTAGTTCATAATCCATCAAAAGACGAAATCCCCTTCAACCTGCGTGTACATAACCTGGTTTCTAAATGCACAGCCAAACCACAAAGTATTAGCACATTAATTTTAAAATAGTAGAAAGACTGTCGGAAAATTATCCCAACATCAATCTTCATAAGTTCAGCAAAAGATGGCGGTTATCTTTTGAATGTTCGCCATCTTTTTTATGTCATATACTATTAATAACAAATCCCATACCAATTATTCCAATTCAGGGTATATATCTGAAAATTCAATATTGATACGGCTAATATCATTGGGAGACAATGCAGGTCTCTGATTTTCAATATCATTAGTCTTATTATCCACAGTTTTTTTAGGAAGTTCAATAATAAATTCAGTGCCTTTCATTACCTCACTCTTTACTGAGATATTTCCATTATGGGCTTCAACAAAAGCTTTGACCAGCGAAAGTCCAATACCGGTGCCGTCTGGATTTCTGTTTAAAGTTTCATCAGCCTGTTTGAACCGTTCAAATATACAATTTAGCTTACTTTGAGGAATACCAATCCCGGTATCTTTAACACTCAGAAGAATACTTTCTTCTTTTTCTGAAATTCTTACAGTAATTTCACCATTTTCGTCAGTAAATTTAATGGCATTGGATATAAGGTTCAGGATAATTCTTTCTATCATATCGGGGTCACAGGCAATAATCGAACTTTCCGGCTCGGAGGAAAAAACAAGGTCTATACCTTTGGCCTCGGTATATTTTTTAATTGATTCTGTAATATTTCTGACCAATTTTACTATATCATAATTATTCAGCTTTATTTTAAGAAATCCATTGTCATGTTTGGTGATGTCCAATATATTGCTGGTGAGCCTTATCAGCCGGTAACAGTTCTGACGTATAATTTTCATCTGATTAGAAATCTTGGCTTTGTAAACTTCGGGATTTGTAATAGACTTATAATTTTCAATCAGCTGAACTGAAGCAAAAATTACGTTTAAAGGAGTTTTTATCTCGTGGGTCAAATTTGCATTAAATTGTGACTTGCATAAATACAAATGTTCGATACACTCTGCCATCTGATCAAATGCCCTGCAGGTCAGCAATATTTCGTCAAAACCTTTTATATTTGTACGGGCAGAATAATCTTTATTAATAAATTTGTCTATAGCATTCTTTAAAGAATTAACAGGTCTTATAATTCTGCGGTTTAAATATGCTAAAACATAAACAAAGACAAGTATCAATACAAATAATGTGATCAGATTAAAGGCAATATTGTCATAAAGACTCGACATAACACTGTTATATTTGAAACTGACTCTGCAGGCCCATCCTATTGACGATATGGGATAATTCATACCAACGAGGCTGTCCTTTTCAATAACTGCAAACTTGTCTGGTGCTACGCTTTCGTCCAGAAACACTGTGACAGCCTCAGATCCATCTGTGTTTCTGCTTAAAAAAGAGAAATCTTTGTTATGGAAAATTACTGCTCCGTTATTATCAGTTATTGAAAAAAAAACGTCCTTTTCAGGTATCATATTTGCAAGGTGCTCATTTATTTTATTAAAATCCAGCAGAGCTGTAACTATCCCTTTAAGCTGTCCATCCTGTACAATTCCTCTTGCAACATTTACATTATTCATTACCGATCCGTCATATGAATTTGTTGTAAAGCATGTTATAAGCTTTGTGTTGCCGTTTTTAATTTCATTGATTTGTGACAAGGTTAATAATTCATCATCATTATAGTTGTCTGTATAAAAAAGTAATTGACCATTTGCATTTAAATAAGCCGCTTTTTGAATTCCGTTCACTCTGCTGATTAATAATTTTAAATATTCGGAAAGTTCTGAATTTTCTGATTTCGGCAGAGAATTGTTTATATATCTTCCCACCATTTCCTCAGTAGCCCAAATAGTTTCAATGTATCTTGAGAAAGTGGTCGAAACATTATAAGCAAGCTTTTCATAATTGTTGATTACACTACTGGTCAGCTGGCGGCAAATATTTGAAGTAAAATAAATACTTACTATATATATAAAAAGGAGAATCAAAATCGGAAAAAGAAGACTTTTCCGGACACTCATATGTTTAAACATACTCCCTCCATTTTCCCAAATCTTAAAATTTATAGCACAGCGATATCACCAAATTTTTATTTATCCAATCTAAAGAGTATCTTAACATTATTAGCATAGTTTTGACAAATTGTTTAAAAATTATTGCCTTATTTCCTGATATTTTAGTTAATTTCACATCTTTATTTCCTGATTATTGATATTCTTCCTGAAACATAAAAATGCAACCGGTAAAGTTTTTTGTAAATATATCCGTATGAACCTGGTAAAGTAGTAATAATACTCTATACTGTATAAAAATATTCATAGAATTTTTAACAGGAATTTATCAGTCAGATTATAAGGTCAATTGAAAAAGTAAACTCCGGTTTGTAAAAGTAAATTCCATAGAGTCAGTCAGATCAGAAAACATCTGCGTTTCGAGTGATTTCAGATAGTTTACTTTACACTAATTAGTAACAAA
>JAAYMA010000020.1 GCA_012521615.1 Clostridiaceae bacterium
AAATAACCCTTCTTGGGCAGAATGTCAACTCATACGGCAATGACCTGGGCGAAAAGGACCTTTTTGCAAGGCTCCTTTACGATATCGAGGAAATTGATGGTATTGAGCGTGTCCGGTTTATGACATCCCATCCCAAGGATTTATCGGACAAACTGATAGAGGCCATGAAGAATTGCAGCAAGGTTTGCAATCATCTTCATCTGCCCTTCCAGGCGGGCAGTAACCGTATACTGAAATTGATGAACCGCAGATATACCAAGGAACATTATCTGGATCTGGTTGACAGGATAAGGGCTGCTGTGCCCGATATAGCTCTTTCTACCGATATAATTGTTGGTTTCCCCGGCGAAACAGAGGAGGACTTTGAAGAAACATTGGATGTAGTAAGAAAGGTACAATTCGATTCTGCATTCATGTTTATATATTCGCCCCGGAAAGGTACTCCGGCAGCAAAACTTGAGCAGACCACACCGTCCGATGTAATCAGCAGAAGGTTTAAACGTCTTGCTGATTTGCAAACTGAAATAGCCACCAGTTTAGCCAAAAAGTTTGAGGGTAAAACCGTAGAGGTTCTGGTGGACGGTCCAAGTAAGCAAAATCCTGAAATGCTTTCAGGAAGGACAAGGGATAACAGGCTTGTCAATTTTAAGGCTGAAGGCATCAACAAGGGCGATATCGCAGATGTGGAGATTGTCCGCGCAGGAGCATTCTGGCTTGAAGGCAGAGGAGGAAAAAAGCGTGGCTAAACCTAAACTGACCCCAATGATGCAGCAGTATATGGAAATAAAGGAACGTTATAAGGACTGCATATTGTTTTTCAGACTCGGGGATTTTTATGAAATGTTTTTTGATGATGCGCTTCTGGCTTCAAAGGAACTGGAGATCACCCTGACGGGCAGGGATTGCGGTCTTGAGGAAAGGGCTCCCATGTGCGGAGTCCCTTATCATGCTGCTCATACATATATAGCGCGCTTAATCAATAAAGGATATAAAGTGGCAATATGCGACCAGATGGAGGATCCTTCCCAGACAAAGGGCATTGTAAAGAGAGATGTTACAAGGGTAATTACTCCGGGTACTGTCATTGAGCCCGATATGCTGGATGAAAAAAAGAACAATTATATAATGGCAATTTATTGTCAGAAAGTTTATTTTGGCTTAGCGGCTGCAGATATTTCAACCGGAGAATTTTATACTACCCAGATAACCTGGGGAAGTTCAATGAAAAAGCTCATTGATGAGGTTTCACGGTATAAACCCTCAGAAATTATAGTTAACCACGAATTTGCAGAAAAGGATGAATACAAATCTTTTTTTATAGATTATCTTAATATACATCCCTGGGTTGTCGGTGATGACTTATTTGATCTGTCAGATGCGGAGCTTAGAATAAAACAGATTGCAGGGGATAACCCTCTTTCCTCTCTTGATTTAGCCCAGGCTGCAACGGGTGCACTTATTTCATATCTTGAAGAAACGCAGAAAATTGATCTGAAGCATATTGAAAGAATAAGTACATATAAAATTGAAGAGTATATGATGATTGACAGTGCATCCAGAAGAAATCTGGAGATAACAGAAACCATGCGAGATGACCGTAAAAAAGGTTCGCTTCTTTGGGTTCTGGACAAAACCTCCACTTCAATGGGCGGAAGGAAACTAAGGCGCTGGCTGGAACAGCCGCTAATCTGTGTGGATGACATTAATATGAGACTGGATTCGGTAGATGAATTAAAAAACAGTTTCATGGTCAGAAATGAGCTGATGGAATTATTAAAGGGTGTCTATGATATTGAAAGAATAACTTCCAAAATTGTATTTGGAAATATAAATGCCAGGGATCTTCTTTCACTTAAGGCATCCCTTTTTAAGCTGCCTTACATAAAAGATTTAATAAAAAACATGAATTCCGGGTTAATCCGGCAAATTCATGAAAGACTGGATCTTTTGGAGGATTTGGCTTCTCTCATAGACGGATCCATTCACGAGGAACCTCCTTTATCGGTGAAAGAAGGCGGAATTATAAAAGACGGGTTCGATGAACTGGTAGATAAATATCGTAAGGCAACCATTGAAGGGAAAGTATGGATTTCGGAACTGGAAGCCCGGGAAAGGGAACGAACCGGTATAAAAAATCTGAAAATACGATATAACGACAGTTTCGGATATTTTATAGAGGTCACAAAGGCCAATATATCCCTTGTACCGGAAGATTACCACAGAAAGCAAACTCTTGTGAACAGCGAAAGATACACAACCGAAGAATTAAAACAAATGGAGGATACAATACTTGGTGCTGAAAAAAAGGTAATAGACAGAGAATATGAGCTGTTTTGCCAGATAAGGGAGATTGCTGCCCAGAAGGTTAACAGACTGAAAACTACTGCAGATTGTATTTCAGAGCTGGATGCCCTGTGTTCTTTGGCCGAGGTGGCAGACAGAAACCAGTATGTAAAGCCTGAAGTCTATGACGGAAGCACTATTGAGATAAGAGAAGGAAGGCATCCTGTTGTAGAAAAAATGCTTCCAGAAAATCAGTTTGTACCCAATGATACCGTTCTGGACTCTGAAGACAACAGATTACTGATTATAACAGGTCCTAATATGGCGGGAAAATCCACATATATGAGGCAGGTGGCTCTCATCACTCTTATGGCTCAGGCAGGAAGCTTTGTCCCTGCCCAATATGCGAAAATTGGAATTGCCGATAAGATATTCACAAGGGTAGGGGCCTCCGATGATCTTGCTGCAGGCCAAAGTACTTTCATGGTGGAAATGACCGAGGTGGCTAACATTCTTGAAAATGCCACACCTAAGAGCCTTTTGATACTTGATGAAATAGGCAGGGGAACAAGTACATATGACGGGCTCAGTATTGCCTGGGCTGTTATAGAATATATAAATGACAGGGCGAGACTTGGCGCCAGAACCCTTTTTGCAACCCATTACCATGAGTTGACCGAGCTGGAGGAAAAGCTTGTTGGTGTAAAGAACTACTGCGTGTCTGTAAGAAAAAGAGGCGATGATATAATATTCTTAAGAAAAATCAACCGGGGCGGTGCCGACAGAAGCTACGGGGTTGAAGTGGCAAAACTTGCAGGAATTCCTGATCAGGTCATAGACAGGGCAAAGTATATACTGGAAGAACTGGACAAGTCCGATATCAATAAGCCCGGGAAAGTCAAAGAAAAACCTGTCGACGGACAGCTTGACCTGTTTTCTGCCAGTGCTCTTTCAAAACAAGAACGTGAGGTTCTGGATGAACTGAGGATGCTGGATCCTTCTGTATTGACACCACTGGATGCGTTAAACAAGCTTTACAGTCTGCAGCAGAAACTGAGATAATTAACTATTGATTTAAAGTAAAACACACATAAGAGGAAATAATATGAACAAAATAGTCATTCTCGATGAGAAAACAGCCAATCAGATTGCAGCGGGAGAGGTTATTGAAAGGCCTGCATCAGTAGTTAAAGAAATGGTGGAAAACTCCATTGATGCCGGGGCTGATCAAATTACTGTTGAGATTAAAAACGGCGGAATTTCATATATTCGTATAACCGATAATGGCAGTGGCATGGAAGCAGACGATGCTGAGCTGGCATTTGAACGCCATGCCACAAGTAAAATACGTAAGATTGAGGACCTTGACCAGATTGCCACTATGGGTTTTCGCGGTGAAGCCCTGGCGTCAGTAGCGGCTGTTTCGCATCTTGAGTTAATTACAAGAACAGAAAATTCTGAGATGGGGATATCCCTTGTATTGGAGGGAGGACGTGTCCTGTCTTCAAATCAGGTGGGGTGCCCCAAGGGAACCACTTTTATAGTCAAAAATCTTTTTTACAATACACCTGCCAGATATAAATTTCTTAAAAAAGACTCAACAGAGGCCGGATATGTGTCCGATATTATTGAGCGTCTTGCGCTGGCCCATCCCGATATATCTTTCAAATTTATACAAAATGGTCAGGTAAGACTTCATACACCGGGGAACAATGACCTTTTAAGTGTAATATACAGCATTTACGGAAAAGAGGTTGCAAGTAAGGTTCTGCCGGTTAAATATCAAAGCGGAGGCTTTACTTTGACCGGATTTGCCGGAAGACCGGAAATTTCCCGCGGCAACAGAAGCAGGCAGTCAGTTTTTTTAAACGGTCGGTATATAAAAAGCCAGGTTGTTTCCCTTGCTGCCGAGGAAGCGTATAAAACAATGATAATGCAAAAAAAGTTTCCTTTTTATGTGCTTCTTTTATGTGCCCCACCCGGCAGTTTTGACGTTAACGTTCATCCTCAGAAGCTGGAAGTAAGATTTAGTGATGAAAATATTGTATACAGCGTTGTTTACCACGGAGTAAAAAATGCGCTTCTGAGCGCTTCTCTTATAAGACAATATGATTCGTCCGGACAAATGGATGATAAAAAAACCCAAAAAACCGGGAATGTAAGATTAAATCATCCGCAAAGTTCCGGGGTTCAGGACACAGCTCACAAGGATGCCGGCAATGAATACAAGGATAAGGTTCTATCTGTTTATAATAATATTTTGAATCCTCTGGCAGTTGACAGTCAGGAGAAAAATATTTCAGAAAGCGGTATCAGGGATGTAAGGCATGAGGACAAAAGTATAGCTGACAGAGATTTTAATGGGAATAAGACCGGTAAAGAAGGAAAAGTTTTCAGTCGGGATATTGACCAAAAAGATGCAGTGTCCGAAAAAGAAAATCTTTCCCGGATGAATACTGTTGAACTTGCTTCTGTCAGTTCATCTGAACAAAGTGATACTACCCGGGAAATTTCGCTGGACTTTTATTATTCTGAAAAAGTATCAAGGGATGATTCATTATCACATTTAAAAGAGGCCCAGATTGTCGGGCAGGTATTTGATACCTATATACTTTTACAAAATGGCTCTACTTTATATATAATTGATCAGCATGCAGCCCATGAGCGTATAAGGTTTGAAATATTGAAGGAAAGACTTGCAAAATCCCAGAGTTATTCCCAGAGCATTCTGGAGCCTGTTATTGTTAATTTATCTTCCACTGAATTTGATTTTGTCATGGAAAAACAGGAGATATTTCAAAAGTTTGGATTTGATTTGGAGGCTTTCGGCTCATCCACTGTAATTGTAAGAAGCATACCTGATATATACGACACCAGTTTCAGTGTTTCAGATTTTGAAGAAATTCTGGACCGGTGGATGAAAACCCATTCTCAGGGAAGTATTATTAGTAACGAAGTGATTTACACTATGTCATGCAAAGGTGCGCTGAAGGCCAATCAATCCCTTTCAAATGAAGAGATTAAAGAGCTTGTAAAATCTCTTTGCAGTATGGAAAATCCATGGACTTGCCTTCATGGAAGACCAGTTATTATTAAAATTGACAAGAAAGATTTTGAAAAGAAATTTAAACGGATAGTGTAAGGGAAGGATTATGAATAAAGTTATTGTGATAGCCGGACCTACTGCTTCAGGTAAAACCGATCTGGCAATAAAGCTGGCTTTACAAATTAATGGTGAAATAATCTCTGCTGACTCAATGCAGATATACCGGGGGATGGATATAGGGACAGCAAAGCCGACGCTGGAAGAAAGACAGGGGATACCACATTACTTGATTGATATTGTTGACCCCGACGAGGAGTATAGTGTAGCTCATTTTCAAAGAGACGCAAAAATACGCATTAAAGATATCTTAAACAGAGGAAAGATCCCCATTGTATCAGGCGGGACCGGTCTGTATATAAATTCTTTGGTTTATAATATTACATTTTCTGAAACAATAGCTGACTGGGAATACAGAAAACAACTGGAGGAAATGGCTGAAGAAAAAGGACCTGAAGCTCTGCACCGGCTTTTGCAGGAAGTGGATCCCATAAGCGCAGAAAAGATTCACCCCAACAATGTAAAACGTGTAATAAGAGCCCTGGAAGTCTATAAAACCACAGGAAGACCCATATCAGAGCACCAGCTTGAATCAAGAAAGGAAAAACCTGAATATGATTATAAAATCTTTGGGTTAGAGATGGATAGAAGTATCCTTTATGAGCGTATTAACAGAAGGGCTGAAAAAATGATAGAAATGGGGCTTTATGAGGAAGTAAAGGGTCTTTTGGAGAAATATTCCCCGGATCTTGTATCACTCCAGGGTATAGGATATAAGGAGATAATATCTGCAATTCAAGGCGAATGTTCGCTTGAGGAGGCAGTAGAAAAAATAAAACTTAATACAAGACATCTGGCAAAAAGACAGATGACATGGTTCAGAAAAACCGAAAATCTGCAGTGGATAAATATAGGTGAAACAGATACATGGGCAATTATAAAAAAATTGGCTGATAGCTTGAATAATGGAAATTAATTGTGTAAAATGATGGAAAGATGTGATTTTAATTTATCTGAATTGTGTTATTGAGGAGGAGTTGAAGTGACCAAGAATATCAATTTGCAGGACGTTTTCTTAAATCAGGTGAGAAAGGAACATATACCGGTTACTGTTTATCTGACCAATGGTTTTCAACTAAGGGGCATGGTAAAAGGTTTTGATAATTTTACAGTGGTGTTGGATACTGAGGGTAAACAGCAGCTTGTATATAAACACGCAATTTCTACAGTTTCGCCCATGAAAGCTGTGAATATCATCTTCAATGAAAACAGGGAATAATAACGGAGCTGATAGTTTGAAGAAAATTTTAATACCAATGATAGAAGCGGGAGGCGGGCACAAAATGCCTGCCCTTGCTATTAAAGAAGCAATCGAAGAATTATATCCAGATCAATTTCAGGTAGATGTAATTGATTTTGCAAGAGAGTGCGGTGCCAATTGGGATGACAAAATAATAAAAGGTATCTGGGACTTCGCTTTGGCACGACCGGATTTTACAACAAGTGCCAACAGACTTATTGATTCTCTGAACAGGCTTACACGATCTAATACCGTAATGAAGCTCTTTTTACAGCAATTTATTCATAAAGGAACCAGGTATATCTTAAGATATAAGCCCGATATTGTTTTTTCCACACACTTTTTTTGCAGTTCTGTGGCATTGTTTGCAAGGGAAAGATATAATCTTAATTACAAAATTTTCAGTTATATGACCGATCCTATAAGAGGGCATAATTTATGGGTAAATCCCCGTATTGAGGCTGTGATTGTGGCTACAAAGGAAGCAAAGGAATATCTTATAAATCAGGGCATGCCCAAAAACAGAATTAAGATAAAATCTTTTCCTCTTAACAAAAAGTTTTTCCAAAAGGTCGAAAAAACCAGAGAGGAAATACTTTCAGAACTATCCCTGGATATTTCCCGAAAAACTCTTCTTGCCACATCCGGCGGACAGGGGATAGGTGAAACTGTTGAATATGTAAAGAGTTTATATAAAAGCAGATTCCCTTTTAACATAATAGTAATCTGTGGGAAAAACAAAGAAGTTTTTAATGAACTGTTGTCATTAAAGGAAAGCGGCATTTCCGACACCCCTTTTGCTGTTCTGGGATTTGTAGACAATATGCATGAACTTCTGGAGGTTTCTGATCTGGCTCTTGCTAAGGGCGGTGCTTCCACCACATTGGAAATGCTCGTAAAACGTGTGCCCACAATATTTACTCACTGCGCGGCACTCCATGAAAAAGGAAATATTGATTTTTTTGTTAACAATGAAATGGGATGGTATGTCAGAAATAAGAAAGAATTTGATAATATTATCGATATTATTTTAAAAACCGATATATTGGGCAGGTACAAATCTAATATTGAAGCTAATGAATATGTAAAAACCCTTCCTGAAGCGGCATATGAACTTGCGCATTTTATAGTGAAAGAACTTGAAACTCCATACAAAAAGCGCGCAAAGTCAAGAAAGGCTTATTTGCGCGCTATAGTGCTGGGAATCCGTATGAATCTGCACAGGTTAAAAAGTAAAAATAAAAGATACAGAATACGGCGTAAATAATGTCAAGTATCAGACATTAAACCGGAAGAGAGTTACATCCCCGTCCTGCATAATATACTCTTTTCCTTCCGAACGGACCAGCCCCTGTTCTCTGGCGGCTGAATAACTTCCGCATTTCATAAGAGTATCGAAATCAATGACTTCAGCCCTTATAAATCCTCTTTCAAAGTCAGAATGAATTTTACCGGCAGCCTGGGGAGCCTTTGTGCCTTTAACTATGGTCCAGGCCCTTACCTCGGTTTCGCCGGC
>JAAYMA010000021.1 GCA_012521615.1 Clostridiaceae bacterium
ACTACGCTAGATGGTATAATAATCATGAGACTTGAACGCTCCTTTCTGGGAGGTAATGTGTTTTTGGCGATTCCATTATACCAGAGGCGTTTCAGGTCTCATTTTTATTATTAAGTTAACAGACCAAAATAAAGGGGGAGGAGTATATCATGACACCAAAAGAAAGAGCTGTGGCAGCATTGAACTTACAAACGCCGGACAAGGTTCCTACATTTGAACTCGAGTTTCAGCTTGAAGAGGAGATGTTCGGACGGAAATTCATCACAGAGGATCTGGAACCTGAGAAACTGGTGAAATTAAGCTTAAAGGAAAAGGAAGCTAAGTTGTTCGAATTAGCGGAATATATGGTTCATGTATACGGGACTCTTGAGTACTCCATAATTCCGGGTTATGGGCCATACCGGAAGCTTTTTTGTGAGGACGGGTCATTACCGCTTGAAACCAGGCTGCTTCACAAATATCTTAAGGAACTTCTTGATGATAGAGCCATGATAGGCTTTGAGGGGGATGGAACATTTGCAATACCCGATGGAAATAATATATATACCTTCTCATATGCAATTGCCGATGACCCCGAGGGCGTGAAAGAAAAGGCAAAGAAAATGGCTGATATAGCTATAGAGAGAAATAAAAGGCTTAGAGAAAGTGGCGTGGAATGTTTGCTTTTATGTTCCGATTACTGTTATAATTCAGGTCCGTTCCTATCCCCTGCAATGTTTGAAGAATATATTCAGCCTTATTTGTACAGGATTATCGATGAGGCAAGAAAAGAAGGTCTTTATGTCATCAAGCATACTGATGGCAACATTATGCCCATATTGAATCAATTGGTCGAATGTAAACCCCACGCTCTGCATTCTATAGATCCGATGGCAGGAGTGGATATCAGGGAGGTAAAGGAACTTGTAGGCCATAAGGTCTGCCTGTGCGGAAATGTTAACTGTTCTGTCCTGCAGACCGGAACAGAAGAGGAAATTGTAAAAAGTGCAGAATATTGTCTTACTCACGGAAAAACCGGCGGCGGATACATATTTTCAAGCAGTAATTGTATTTTTAGCGGTATAAACCCGGAAAGCTACAGGGTTATGCTGAGTGTCTGGAAAGAAATGAGAGATTACTAATCGCCCGTCGGCTTTTTAAAGAAAAATTGAAAGATCTGAATTTTTGTTTCCCTGATTGTATATATTGGTATATATTAATGTACATTAATAAACAGGGAGGGAGTTCAGTATGAAAAACGATAAAGGAAGATTTTTTCATTGTAAACATTGTGGTAATTTGACAGGCTTAATTCACAGCAGCGGTGTTCCGATGGTTTGCTGTGGAGAAAATATGACTGAATTAATTGCCAATACCGAGGATGCATCTGCAGAAAAACATGTTCCTGTTATTAAGGTTGACGGACAGAGAGTTATTGTTGAAATAGGCTCGGAACCACATCCCATGATACCGGAACATTATATCACCTGGGTATATATTAAGACTGCCAAAGGCGCTCAGCGTAAGGAACTGTCACCCGGGGATGAGCCAAGGGTGGAATTTGTTTTAACTGAGGACGATAAAATAGAAAGCGCATATGAGTACTGTAATCTGCATGGGCTTTGGAAAGCCGATGCATAGAATTAATCGGTAGATTATCAGTAATGTCATAAGCAGGAATTGTTAACTTCCGGTGTCTGTTATTTAATCGGACACCGGATTTTTTCATTTTTCAAAATTTACGGTATGTGCTGTCCTGTAAATATTTTATTAAATCTTACGGGTTGTACTATTTTCAGATCACGGAGTAATAATAAGGTTGGGTTAAATGTTTCATGACGGAGCTTGAGATTAACCCGGATAAATCAGTTGTAATGTACGGTGGTGCAGTAAAAGTGGATAGTAAAAGGGTATTGACTAAAGAACAACAGGAAGAAATACTTAAAGTTTTGAAAAGCCGCTTTGAAGAAAATATGAATCGTCATGCAGGTCTTGAATGGCATAAAGTACAAGCAAAGCTGGAAGCTGATATAGAAAAATTGTGGTCGCTTTATCAAATGGAAAAGACCGGCGGACAGCCGGATGTTACTGCTTATGAGCCTGGGGAGGACGTATATATCTTTTGTGATTGTTCCAAAGAAACCCCTGAAGGCCGAAGATATATCTGTTATGACCGGGAGGCTCAGGAAAAAAGGAAAAGAAACAAACCTCAGAACAATGCCATAGATATGGCTTCCGAAATGGGTATAGAAATACTGAATGAGGCACAATACCGGGAACTGCAGAGATTAGGGGAGTTTGATACAAAAACATCGAGCTGGATCAAAACACCTGAAAAAATCAGAAAACTCGGTGGTGCTCTATTTTGTGACCGGCGTTACGATACTGTTTTTGTATATCATAACAGTGCAGAATCCTATTATAGTGTCAGGGGTTTCCGCGGCCTGTTGAAGGTTTAGATTTAAGTCAGTGAAGCCTGTACCATCGGTCAGAATCATTAAAATTTATATTCTTGACAACTTTTACATTAGGGTCTAAACTGGTAATGTCGATTTATGCGCTAATGGTGCTGATATAAATGTTTGAAGCTTTTTATGTTTCCGATGATTTTTCATTTAAACATAAAAAGGTGTTTAAAAAGGTATATTAAATGTATGTAAAAAATCTTTACATACACTTCATAAAACTATTATTTTTTTGAAAGGAGCGAAGTGAGATTATGGACGCTGGCAGTAGTAGCGGCACAATACCTGATCGAAGACGTATTATATATAGTAGCACTGCGGCTGCGTCCGCATGTCACTGACGCTTCGATCTATTGTGTCTTACTCCTGTCAAGGACAACGGGCATAGTTGTTGTGCTCGTTAATACTTTGGAAGGAGGCAAGACTTATGGTAAATACAAAATCTTTGGAAAAAACTGTTCTTACACTTTTGGAAGAGAAAAAGTATAAAGAACTGAAGGACATTTTTGCGCACATGAATCCCGTCGATATTGCGGCACTTCTGGAAGGCTTTTCAGAAAAAAATTACCTGCTTTTGTTCAGGATTCTGCCAAAGGACCTGGCTGCAGAGACCTTTGTAGAAATGGATTATGATCAGCAGGAAATACTTATAGGCAGTTTTTCCGATTCTGAATTGCGTGAGGTAGTCAATGAACTATATATCGACGACATGGTTGATATTGTTGAAGAGATGCCTGCCAATGTGGTAAAGCGTATTTTGGCAAGCTCGGATGCAAATACTCGAAAACTCATAAATGAGATACTTAAGTACCCGCCCGATTCGGCCGGAAGTATTATGACTACCGAATTTATTAACTTACATGCCGACATGACCGTCGCTGAGGCCATAAAACGCATTCGGGAGAAAGGGTTTGACAGTGAAACCATTGACACTTGTTATGTAACTGATAACGTAAGACATCTTATTGGATTTGTTACTATAAGAACTATTATTCTTTCGGACGAAAATTCAAAAATAGAAGATGTGATGAACCGTAATGTTATTTCTGTTGGCACCATGGAAGACCAGGAAACAGTGGTAAATCTATTTGCCAAGTACGACCTTACGGTTTTGCCGGTAGTGGATAATGAGAAAAGGATTGTCGGAATTGTCACAGTTGACGATGCCATTGATGTTCTGCAGAAAGAAACTACCGAAGATTTTGAGAAAATGGCGGCTATTACGCCCACTGACAGGCCATATCTTAAGAAGACCACTTATGAGATATGGAAAAGCCGCATTCCATGGCTGCTTATACTTATGATATCAGCAACCTTTACAGGCATGATAATATCTCATTTTGAAGAAGCATTGAAAACGTATGTTATCCTGACTGCATATATTCCCATGCTTATGGATACCGGAGGTAATTCAGGAAGCCAGGCGTCTGTCACTATTATCCGAAGTTTATCGCTTAATGAGCTGCATTTTGGAGACATTCTGCGTGTTTTGTGGAAAGAATTCCGTGTAGCCTTAATGAGCGGGATTACTCTTGCTCTGGTATATTTCGCAAAATTGATTATATTTGACAAGACAGGTATAGCAGTAGCTTCAATAATTTGTGTTACACTTGTACTTACAGTTTTTGTTGCGAAACTTGTAGGCTGTTTTTTTCCTATGCTGGCGAAGAAGGTTGGTTTTGATCCGGCGGTTATGGCAAGTCCGTTCATAACAACAATAGTGGATGCCATTTCGCTTTTGATATACTTTAATATTGCAAGTGCTATACTGGGTATCTGATAATAGGAATTAAAATTTTCTACCAAAGCCGGTTTAATAAATTCCGGAAAGTATAAAAAGCTACATAAGAGTTGTAGCTTTTTATACTTATTCCAGTCTTTTTACTTATTCAACATTCGGGCTGTGAATATAAATATAACCTAATATAAATTTAACCAAATTATTTAATTAAAAAAACATTAAAAAACTTTAATGTTTGTGGTTAAACTAATTATTATATAGTACAATTTTTTAGGTTATCGTTGTTTATATTTATGGTCCTTTACACGGGATATGGGGGATTTTGACTTGCATAACAAAAAATCAAGAATAGCAGTAATAGCGGTAATTGTTGTCTCAGTGGCATTATTGGGAAGTCTTATATATTTTTTCAGACCATATCTTTCAGTCTTTGTCAATCCTGAGCAGGCCAGGCAAATGATAATCAGTGCAGGTGCGTGGGGACCTGTAGTATTTATATTGATGCAGATTTTACAGGTTTTGATCGCCCCACTGCCGGGACAGGTTACAGGTCTTATTGGCGGTTATTTGTTTGGCCCGTTTTTAGGGGTAATATATACAATGATTGGTGCCACCATAGGTTTTACCATAATTTTTGTGCTTACCAGAAAATATGGGCGACCTTTTGTTGAACGTTTTGTAAGTAAAAAATATTTAGATAGGTTTGATTATCTTACCAGAGAAAAGGGGGTAATGGTATTTTTTCTTATCTTTTTGCTGCCTGCATTCCCGGATGATATTATCTCCTTTATTGCAGGAATGACTACCATAAAAATCAGCACGCTCGTTTTCATTTCCATATTGGGAAGGCTTCCCGGATATGTGGTATTGAGTTTAATCGGTAATGGTTTTACTTATGATAATTTAAAACCTGTATTTGTTACAATTATCTTATTTGCGATAATATTTTCAGTTGCATGGTGGAAACGTGCCTGGCTGCATGACCTGATAAAACGTGGTGACCGGCTTTTATACATAAAAAGTAAGTTCAGGGAATCGTGGTTATCCATTACACTGGTTTTAGCAGGACTCTTGATAGCAATTATACTGTTATACCAGTTCAGCCTTCAGGAACCGTTCTGATAAGGTTCGGTTCTTTAATTTAGTATTCTGTCTATTTGTTTTTGAATAAGGTTACAGGAGGATTATTATGCTTAAAGAAACTATGTTGGCAAAAAAAGTATGGGCAGTTGTTGGTGCAAACCAAAATCCTGAGAAGTATGGTAATAAGATATATAAAAGATTAAAATCAAAGGGATATGAGGTATATGCCGTAAATCCTGTATATGAAACTGTGGAAGGAGATAAATGCTATAAAGATTTAGCATCCCTTCCCAAGTTGCCGGATGTAATTGATATGGTGGTGTCTCCTAAAAGATCAAAAGAATTCTTAAAGCAGGCGGCAGAATTAGGAATAAAATATATCTGGTTTCAGCCCGGCACATATGATGATGAGGTACTAACACTTGCTGAAGAGCTGAACCTGGAAATAGTGCTGGATTGTGTGCTTATTGCCACCCAGGATTAAAAACGGACCCGAACCGAAAAGTCCCTATGGCAATGGGGGCATTCCACAATGTGTTTTCCTTTTCTTCTAGGCAGCCGGAGTGTTACCCTGCAATAGGGACAGGTGCGGTAACGTTTTGTTTTAAACTCTTTTATTCTTCGGAAGGTGATAACCGCTTTAGACTTTACCGGGTTCCAGACTTTTAGAAAGGCCATATTTTCTCTCTGCCTTTTGTAAATATTCTTTGAAAATGATCTGCAAACTGTCAATATTAATAAAATCCATATCAGAATGCCAAGTACTGTATTTTGCAGAAAGGAATTAGCAATTAATAAGACAAAACATAATACCGTCATGGCATAATATAATTGATCAACACCGTACCTGCCGTACATAAATCTGATCAGTTTTTCTCTGAAATTGGACATATATGTGTCTCCTTTAACTTAAATAATTCTACTTTTGAATTCCAATATTCTACTATATATCTTTTGCCCAATATTTGCAATGTTTTTGCCCAAGGCAGGGGTAGCCGGGTAATTGTTTGATGTTGTTATACTGCATAATTTTTAGTACAATTCTTAAAACGGTATTTTTATAATAGAAGCTGTATAAGCCATTAATAATTTTTGTTGTAAAAATACAGGCTATACAAAAGTTAGCCTTATGCAAAGGGTAGGTTTGATATGAAAAATATTACTCAGAGTTCAAATCAGGAAAGAGAATTTATTCATGCCGATGTCGCAATTATAGGCGGAGGTCCCGGTGGGTATGTGGCAGCTATAAAATGTGCCCAGAATGGTCTTAAGACAGTTTTAGTCGAAAAGGACAAGCTTGGAGGAACCTGTCTCAATAAGGGATGTATTCCTACAAAGACTTTGGCTTCAGTGGCAAACTTACTTTCCGGCATAAAAAGAGCGGATGAGTTTGGTATCAATATTTCTCGGTATGAACTTTCCCTTGAAAAATTAAGAAGCAGGAAAGAGGAAATTGTATCTTCCTTGGTTCAGGGCATTAACTTTTTGATGAAGAAAAACAAAATAACGGTTATAGAAGGCAGGGCCGGCGTTGAGGAAGAAGGGTTTCTGACCATAGAAGGCAGCAACGAAAAAATTCAATACAAAAATTTAATACTGGCCACGGGTTCGCTTCCAAACTCTCTACCTATACCAGGTGCGGATTCACCGGATATTTTAAACAGCGATTCTCTGCTGGAGCTGGAAGAGATCCCTGAAACCCTCGCTATAATAGGCGGAGGAGTTATTGGGATGGAGTTTGCATCTATATATTCCGCATTTGGCAGTAAAGTTTATGTTATTGAATACCTGCCTCAGATTTTAAATTTTCTGGACAGGGATGCAGTTTCTCTTATCAAGAGATCTGCAAGGAAAAACAATATCACCATTATTGAATCTGCAAAGGTAATTGACATAGATACCACACCCGAAGGCAGGAAAACTGTAACTTTTGAGCGGAACGGAAAGACTGAAAGCATAACTATAGATAAAGTTGCCGTAGCAGCAGGCAGAAAGGCAAATCTGGACTCTGTTGATTTAAGTAAATTGGGTGTTATGATAAATGAAAAGAAAAACGGTATAAAAGTAAATGAGTACATGCAGACAACAAATCCTTCTGTTTATGCAATAGGGGATGTGACAGGTCAGATTATGCTTGCTCATGCAGCATCCAGGCAAGGTATTATTGCAGCAAATCATCTTATAGGCAAAAAAGAGAGTTTTGACCCCTTATCTGTCCCCAATGCCATTTTTACAAACCCTGAAATAGGTCATGTAGGCTACAGTGAAAAAGAGGCCAGAGAAAAGGGAATTGAATATTTAACCGGAAAATTCCCTCTTGGAGCCAACAGTAAAGCTGTAGCAATGCAGGAGCCGGACGGCTTTGTGAAAATTGTAGCTGATAAAAACAGCAAAAAAATCATAGGAGCCACTGTCATTGGAGTTTATGCAACCGAACTACTCAGTCTGGTAACAAATTTTGTCGCCCTTAATATGAAAATCGAAGATGCAAAAAAGGCTATATATGCTCATCCGACAGTATCTGAGGCTATTTCAGAAGCAATCATGGGGATTGGGGGCAAGGCCATCCATTTCGGGTAGCGAAAGCAATAAAGTGTATAAATAATGCATAAATATTAGTTGACAAATGTATATTCATGATGTAACTTATATTTATGCAAAAACAGAAACAATTGTGTATAACTATTCAATTGTCAAAAAGGAGATAGGCGATCATGAACACAAAGAAGATTATTGCATTGATTATTGCGGTATCAATCCTGACAATTTTTATTGCTGGCTGTGGAGCTTCTGATAAAGATAAGGAAGGCTCTGCTGTTGTTAAAGTTATTGAAATACCCCTTACTCAGGAGGAATATGCTTTTGGTGTGGACAAAAACCAACCTGAACTTCTTGAGGAAGTAAATAACTTCATTGCTAAAATTAAAGAAGACGGTACATATGAAGAGATATTGAACCGTTATTTCGGTGATGGGGAGCCTCAGCCTGTGTCATCGGCTGAACTGAATCCCGGCAAAGATCAGCTGGTAGTTGCAACAAATGCAGCCTTCGAGCCGTTTGAATATACAAAAGGCGATAAATACTACGGAATAGACATGGAGATTGCAAAGCTTCTTGCTGATCACCTCGGAAAAGAGCTTGTAATAAGCAATATGGATTTTGAATCTGTTTGCCTTTCAGTAGGTCAGGGAAAAGCTGATATTGCCATGGCAGGACTTACTATTAAGGAAGACAGAAAAGAATATGTACAATTTTCTGACAAGTACTATGATGCCGCTCAGATGCTGGTTGTCAAGGCAGATGATACCACATTTGATGATTGTAAGACTGCAGAAGATGTAGAGACCATTCTGGCCGGATTTGGCAATGATATCAAGATCGGCGTTCAGAATGGAACCACCGCTCAATTTTATGTTGAAGGAGACGAAGAGTGGGGATTTGATGGTTTCAATGCATCCTGTGTCGGTTATAAATCCGGTTCACTTGCGGTTCAGGATATGCTGAACGGAAATATTCAATATGTCATTATAGACGAAGCTCCGGCCCGCTTTATAGTGGATGCATTCAACGAACTTAACTGATTAATTTAAGTGAATTATTATAAAATAAGAATACCCCGCTGAATAAATGCGGGGTATTCTGAGGTTTAAATTTATTTTAATTTTATAGAGGGACAATAAGATGGGTAGTTTTGGAAAGAAAATAGAGAAATTCTGGGACATTTTTTATTATCATGACGGATATACAAAAGTAGTTACCGGGCTTTATAACACCGTATATATTGCGGTTGTGGGGCTTGCTATAGGTATTATTATCGGGACATTAATAGCAATTGTTGAAGTAATTCCTAAATACAAGAGACTTCCAAGAATATTGAATGGATTCTGCAGGTTTTATGTCGGGCTTTTCAGAGGCTCACCAATTGTAGTACAGCTTCTGGTGGCGTATTATGTAATCCTGCCCCTGCTTGGATTAAATTTGCCTGCCATAAATGTATGCGTTCTGGTTTTTGGTTTTAACAGCGGTGCGTATGTTTCGGAAATTATGAGGGGCGGTATTTTGTCTGTCGATGTGGGTCAAATGGAGGCGGGCAGGGCTCTTGGCCTTTCGTACGCAACTACTATGATGAAAATAGTGGTCCCGCAGGCTGTAAAGAATATTCTGCCTACATTGGGCAATGAATTTATAGCCCTGATTAAGGAAACATCGGTTGTCAGTTTTGTTGGTGCTGCTGATTTGTATGTTGCTTTCAGCTATATAGGTTCCAATAGTTATGAGTTTATGGTTCCTTACCTGGTTATGGCATTGATTTATATAGTTCTGGTAATGATTATTGCATTCTTCGTCAAAATGATGGAAAGGAGCCTAAGAAAAAGTGATAGACGTAATTAATCTGAAAAAGAATTTTGGTGATCTGGAAGTTTTAAAGGGCATTACGACCTCTATTAAACCTGGCGAGAAAGTTGCTATCATAGGCCCTTCCGGAAGTGGAAAAAGCACTTTTTTAAGATGTCTTAACTGTATGGAAGATCCAACAAGCGGTCAGGTCATATTCCAGGGTGTCGATATTGCTGATATGAGAGTGAATATAAACATTCACCGCCGTCATATGGGAATGGTATTCCAGCAGTTTAACCTGTTTAATAACAAAACTGTTATAGACAATATTATGCTTGCACCAGTTACCATTGCGCTGCATGATCTGCGTACAAAAAAGATTAAAAACTTTTTTATACGGATAAGAAATCTATTTGCTAAAAATAAAAAAGAATTATTCGAGATAAATACGACAAAAGCACAAATAAAAGCCGAGGCAAAAGAAAATGCCATGAGGCTTCTGAAAAGAATAGGTCTTGAGGATAAAGCCAATAATTATCCTTCAACACTTTCAGGCGGACAAAAGCAGAGAGTAGCCATTATCCGTGCTCTTGCCATGAACCCGAAAGTGATGCTGTTTGATGAACCTACATCGGCCCTTGATCCTGAAATGGTTGGAGAAGTGCTTGACCTTATCAAACAACTTGCCGATGAAGGCATGACAATGGTTATCGTCACACACGAAATGGGTTTTGCAAGAGAAGTTGCTACCAGAGTAATATTTATGGATGAAGGAAGAATTGTTGAGGAAAATACACCTGAAGAACTTTTCACAAATCCTCAGAATATAAGAACCAGGGAGTTTTTATCAAAAGTTTTGTAGATGCAAACTCATAATGAAGTTAATAATCCCCCCCTGATATTATAATTTGTTTTTACCCCTTCTTTTCTGAGGGGTATTTTTGTTATTGAAAAAATAAACCGGATAACTGATTATTGGACTATTGACAGGGTAAAGATTTATAATAGTTTTTGTATTACTGTTTATTAAAGCTTAAATGACTTTTTATTAACTATATGATAGATCAGGATAAAAGGCAGGAAAATAACTTATGAGCAAAAAAAATCATGTAATTGTAGTTGGTGGAGGAGCTTCCGGTATAATGTCTGCCATAACGGCAAGAAGATGCGGAGCTGAAGTCACTATACTTGAAAAAAATCCCCGGATAGGCAAGAAAATTTTGGCTACCGGAAATGGACGTTGTAATTTTACAAACATTAATACAGATTTGAAATATTATAATGGAACAAATCCGGAATTTGCGAAAAATGCTTTATCAGAGTTCACAGTGGATGATACAATCAGATTTTTTGAGGAACTGGGGATTGCCCATAAGGTGGAAAACCTCGGAAAGGTCTTTCCAATGTCCGATCAGGCCTCAAGTTTTCTTGATGTTTTCTTATATGAGCTTGAAAGACTTAATATAAAGACAGTTTGCAATGCCTTGGTCAAAAAAATAATACCGGCAAAAAAGGGTTTTGTAATTGAACTTGATGACGGGAAAAAATATAATTGCGATAAAGTAATAATTTCTGCCGGTGGCAAGGCTATGCCGTCAAGCGGTTCAGACGGAAACGGTTATGATTTGGCCAAAAGTCTTGGCCACAGTATTACTGATGTTTTTCCATCATTGGTACAAATCATGCTCGAAGGCTCTTTCTTCAAAAGGATAGATGGAGTCAAAATATCGGGTACTGCTGAGTTGCTGTATAAAAATACTCTGGTTGCAAAAGACAGCGGGGATATATTGTTTGCCAACTATGGTGTATCAGGTCCTCCAATTCTGCAGCTTAGCAGAAAAGCGGGGGAATTGGTAAGCAAAGGGGAAGAGGCATATCTGAGGATAACAGTTATTGACAGTATTTCAAAATCAGAATTAAGAGATATAATTGACAGAAGATTTGCCACAAGCCCTGAAAAAACTGTTGAATTCAGCCTGGTAGGTTTAATAAATAAAAGACTTATACCGGTAATGCTGACTGAAGCAGGAATAAAGGATTTAAAACAGCCTGCAGGAAGTCTCTCTGAAAAAGACAGGGACAGAGTAGTTAATATATTAAAGGACTGGAGATTTAAAATAAGGGGTACAAAGGGCTGGACCAGTGCTCAGGCGACTGCAGGTGGTGTTAACACTGATGAGATAAATCCGGATACAATGGAATCAAAAATAGTAAATGGTCTTTATTTTGCCGGTGAGATACTGGATATTGATGGTCAGTGCGGAGGTTTCAATCTTCAGTGGGCCTGGTCATCAGGTTTTGTAGCCGGAAAAAATGCAGCTATGTAAAAGCAGGAGGTAGTGATGCTCAGACTTACCAATCTTAAATTGTCTGTTACTGAAGTCAAAAATGAAGAAACTGAAAAAACTGCTCTTAAAAACCTGATCCTTAATAAACTCAGGATTAAAGAAAATGAGCTTAAGGAATTTAAAATATTTAAAAAATCAGTAGATGCAAGAAAAAAAGACAATATTTATTATGTATATACCGTTGATGTAAAATTATCAAATGAAAAGAAGATTCTCAATAAAGGATACAAAAATGTGGCAGTAGCCCTTGATTTATCATATAAATGGCCAGCTCCCGGCACCTGTAAACTGAAAGAAAGGCCTGTCATTATTGGTATGGGTCCGGCCGGGCTTTTTGCAGGACTTTTTCTGTCCAGAAAAGGATACAGACCGCTGATCCTGGAAAGAGGCGACGATGTAGACACAAGAACAGAAAAAATAAACAGGTTCTGGGAAAGCGGGCAACTTGATTCTGAAAGCAATGTACAGTTTGGTGAAGGTGGAGCGGGTACTTTCTCAGACGGCAAGCTCAATACTTTAATCAATGATAAAAGATGCCATACCGTTCTTACAGAGTTTGTCAGCGCCGGGGCGCCTTCCGATATTCTTTATAAAAACAAGCCTCATATAGGTACTGATTATTTAAGGACAGCAGTTAAGAATCTCAGAAAAGAAATCATTGCCAATGGTGGAGAGGTAAGATTCAATGCAAAGGTAACTGATTTTGTAATAAATAACGGGGTGATATCTTCAGTTATTGTCAATAATACTGAGGAAATACCCTGTGAAGTGGTTCTGCTGGCTGTTGGACACAGTGCGAGGGATACTTTCGAAAAATTATATGCAAGGGGAGTATATTTTACGCCCAAAGCCTTTTCAATTGGAGTAAGAATAGAACATCCCCAGAAAATTATAGACAATGCCCAGTACGGCAAATTTGCCGGCTTTCCGGGACTTGGTGCTGCTGACTACAAACTTTCATATCACTCAAAAAACGGCAGATCGGCTTATACCTTCTGTATGTGCCCGGGAGGGTATGTTGTGGCAGCGGCTTCTGAGGAAGGATTTGTAGTAACCAATGGCATGAGCGAGTATTCAAGAAACGGGGAAAATGCAAATTCTGCCATTTTAGTGGGCGTTACCCCCAAGGATTTCGGAAGTGATCATCCTTTGGCTGGTATAGAGTTTCAGCGCAAATATGAACAATTGGCTTTCAAATATGGTGGAAAGGATTATAAAGCTCCTGTTCAGCTTACAGGCGATTTTCTTTCAGACAGAATCAGTACCCGATGGGGCAGTGTACAGCCTACCTATAAGCCAGGCACTGTATTTGCGGAGCTTAAAGAAATACTTCCCCGATATGTTACAGAAACCCTTAAAGAAGCCATTTTATATTTCGATTCCAAAATAGAAGGGTTTGCCATGGCAGACAGTATTCTGACAGGTGTTGAAACAAGAAGCTCTTCTCCTGTAAGGATAAACAGGAATGAAGAGTTTATGTCCAACATTGAAGGCTTGTATCCTGTGGGAGAAGGGGCGGGATATGCAGGCGGAATAATGTCGTCTGCTGTTGATGGTATTAAAACAGCTGAAAAAATCATGCAGAAATATGCTCCTTTATGATACTATAAGCAACTGTTAATCAGAAATTAATTAACAAAATTAAAAAGATGTGATATCCTATACTAAGATGGTTATATATGGATACAGTATATTAAAAACATGATTATATCTTACATCATTTCTAAAAGGAGATAACCAATGAAAAAGGCTGCGATAGTCTTTAATCCATGTGCCGGATTAAAACGGGCTAATAAATATATAGGCGATATACAGGAATTGTTTAAAAAATATGGATATGAGAATAATGTTTATCTTACAGAAAAAAGCGGTGATGGAACAAAATTAACAAAAGAGCATGCACAAGATGTAGATATAGTTGTATGCATCGGCGGGGATGGTACACTGAATGAGGTTATATCAGGAATGCTTGAAACAGGTGTTAAAAAGCCGATCGGGTATATTCCTGCCGGAAGTACAAATGATTTTGCAAGCAGTCTCAAGCTTGCCAGAGATATAATGAAAGCAGCAAGAGATATAATGGAAGGAAAACCTCAAAAATTTGATGTGGGCTGTTTTAATGGGCGGTATTTTTCATACATAGCCTCTTGTGGTGTTTTTACAAAAGCTTCTTACTCGACGCCTCAACCCAGGAAAAATATATTTGGTCACCTGGCCTATGTTCTTGAAGGAATAAAGGAAATACCTCATATACAACCTGTTCATCTGCGTGTGGAGGCAAACGGGCAGATTTATGAGGATAATTATCTTTTTGCCGGAGTTTGTAATTCTACTTCAGTGGGGGGTATACTTACACTGGATTCGAAAAAAGTGAATATGAATGATGGAAAGTTCGAACTCATACTGATTAAAACCCCGGGGAATATTGCCCAGTTGGGTCAGATTATTATTGCCTTAAAAAATCAGGATTATGAAACCGAAATGATAGAGTTCTGTTCAGCCGAAAGTTTCATTGTTCATTCTTCTGAAAAAACTGACTGGACGCTGGATGGCGAGTATAGTAAAGGAAGCGATATTATTGAAATAAAAAACCTGCATAATGCGGTGGAGATTATAGTAAATGAAAGGTAATCCGGTGCAGAATATGAAACAGAATAATTTAAAATATTTACTTCAAAAGTATAGACATTTATTATTGATACTATATTTACCTATTTATCTGGTGGTCTTTTTTCTTGCGGAAAAACATATTACGACTGATTACTGGGTGTCTTACATACCATTTGACGATGTTATCCCCTTCGTCGAGGCATTTGTGATTTTTTATGTTCTCTGGTATCCGTTTATGTTTCTGACTGGCCTGTATTTGCTGTTTAAAGATATACCTGCATTCGAAAGGTATATGTGGTTTATTATTTTCGGTTTTTCAATCAGTATTGCCATATGCATAATATTCCCCAATGGTCAGGATTTAAGACCATTGGAATTTGAGCGGGTAAATTTCTGTACCAGGCTGGTTGGACTTCTATATGAGATCGATACCAATACCAATGTTCTTCCCAGCATGCATGTAGTAGGGTCAATTGCAGTGGCTTTCGCTGTATTTGACAGTAAAACTTTAAAGAATACACTTGTAAGAACAGTGACACTTATACTGACAATCCTGATAAATCTATCTACTGTGTTTATCAAGCAGCATTCGATACTTGATATTTTTGCAGGTATAGCCGTAAGTTTAATTGTCTGGCTCATAGTTTATAAAAGCGAGCTTTTCAGAAAAAAGGAAGATAGTACCGTTTAATTTTTCCGTGTTCCGGTAAATTCAGTGACTTTATCACAGATTTCACACTGATAATATTCTATAGTATATGCAGTAATCTTTTTTTAATAAAGATACTGCTTTTTTTGTAATCTGATTAATCTGTGCAGTATCTTCAGCAAGGGGTACAAGTTTAATATGGCTAAAAGATCAGCAAAAGTATCTGCTAAAGAATGCGTGGCATGCGGATGCTGTGTTAAAGTCTGCCCAAGGGGCGCGATCAGCATAAACCACGGTATTTATGCAGTTGTTGACACAAGCAAATGTATAGGGTGTGGGCTTTGTGTAAAGGAATGTCCTGCCTCTATTATTGAATTGACTCCGGTGGAGGTGATTGCATGAAAAAACGTAAGTGGTATGATTTTTTGTGGATAGCATCCGCATTATATCTGATTCTTGGATTTTTCAACATTTTATTTGCATGGTTGGGTTTAATATGTTTTTTAACTCCTTTGGCAATATCATTCATTTCCGGAAGCAAAGCTTATTGCAATAAATATTGCGGAAGGGGACAGCTTTTCACATTACTTGGCAAAAAGCTGGGTTTATCAAGAAACAAACCCATGCCTTCCTGGCTCAAATCCAGATGGTTCAGATATGGTTTCCTGTCTTTTTTCATGGTTATGTTCGGACTCATGATATTTAACACAGTTCTGGTTTTCAAGGATGTAAAAACCCTTTCCCAGGTTGTAACTTTGCTCTGGACATTTAAGATTCCATGGCACTGGGCTAATTGGGTAACGGGTATACCCGCGTGGATTTCACAGTTTTCCTTCGGATTTTACAGTATTATGCTCACTTCGACCTTATTGGGGTTAATTACAATGATATTGTTTAAGCCCAGGTCCTGGTGTGTGTATTGTCCTATGGGTACTATGACACAGCTTGTTTGTATGGCAAGATATAATGGAAAAAATGCATAAAATTCTCCCCCGCTGTTGCCGCCTGAATAGAAAATCAGCTGAGAATTTAACTTGATTCTCAGCCTTTGTTTTCCTATAATGTATAAAGAAATTTAGTATGGCAGTACGGACACAGATTTTTTTGTGCAGTACGGCAGTATGGGGAGGAAAGTGAATAATGCCTATCACAGAGTTTTTATCTCGCAATGCCCGTTTATACGGCAACGAAAAATGTCTGACTGAAATTAATCTGGATCTACAGGAAAGTCACAATGTTATTTGGCGTGAATATGAACTTATTGAAAATAATCCGGCTGGCGAATACAGGCTGGAAATGACCTGGCGCGTTTTTGATGAAAAAGCAAACAGGTTTGCTAATTTACTTATAAAACGCGGAATAAAAAAAGGTGATAAAGTCGCTATTTTATTAATGAATTGTCTTGAGTGGCTCCCGATATATTTTGGAATTCTGAAGGCAGGAGCCGTGGCTGTTCCTTTGAATTTCCGATACACATCCGAAGAAATAAAACATTGTCTGAAACTATCGGAGGCCAAATCCTTAATTTTCGGCCCTGAGTTTATAGGTCGTATAGAGATGATTTACGACTGTATACAGCATATCAGGCCTTTGATTTTTGCCGGCGAAAACAGACCTTCCTTTGCAGAAAGTTATGACAGGCTTACGGCGAACTGTTCAAGTGAAGATCCCGGCATTGAAATAACAGATGATGATGACGCTGCAATCTACTTTTCTTCCGGAACCACCGGATTTCCAAAAGCTATTTTACATACCCATTCGAGCCTTGTTTCTGCATGTATTACAGAAGCCATGCATCATGGTCAGACAAGGGAAGATAATTTTCTTTGTATTCCGCCTCTTTACCATACAGGTGCCAAAATGCACTGGTTTGGTAGCCTGTATACAGGAAGTAAAGCCGTATTGCTCAGAGGAATTAAGCCTGACTGGATACTCAGAACAATATCTGAAGAAAAAATAACAATTGTCTGGCTTCTGGTCCCTTGGGCACAGGATATACTGGATGCCATTGAAAGTGGGGAAGTAAATCTTAATGATTATGAACTTTCTCAGTGGAGACTCATGCATATAGGTGCTCAGCCGGTTCCTCCAAGTCTGATTAAACGCTGGAAAAAATACTTCCCAAATCATCAATATGATACCAATTACGGATTGAGCGAATCAGCCGGACCCGGTTGTGTACATTTGGGAGTTGAAAATATACATAAAGTTGGAGCTATTGGTGTACCCGGTTATAACTGGGAAGTAAAGATTGTTGATGAAAAAGGTAATCCCGTTCCACAGGGTGAGGTTGGCGAACTGATTGTTAAAGGACCCGGTGTTATGAAATGTTACTATAATGACCCAAAAGCTACAGAAGCAGTATTGAAAGACGGATGGCTTTATACCGGGGACATGGGGATAATGGATGAGGATGGATTTATCTATCTTGTTGACAGGAAAAAAGATGTTATTATTAGTGGCGGGGAAAATGTATATCCTGTACAGGTGGAAGATTATCTGCGCGGACATGAAGGAATTAAAGATGCTGCAGTAATAGGGCTTCCAGACAAAAGACTCGGCGAGATAGTTACGGCCATCATCGAGTTGAAGCCCGGATATACTTGTACGGAAGAAGATATAAGGAAATTCTGTATGAAACTTCCCAGGTATAAAAGACCAAGAAGGATTATCTTTGATGATGTACCAAGAAATCCAACAGGTAAAATCGAGAAACCCAAGCTAAGGGAGAAGTATGGCGCAACTTGTCTGGTAGCAGCCCAGGCAGAACTGAAGTAGTTTTAAACCGGGACAGGGGATGTTCCCTGTCCCGGTTCATTGTAATAACTTGACAAATATAAATATTGCAGTGATAATTTTTTTGAACCCTGAGCATACAGCTTAGGGTTTAAATTTATCAGTATGCCACGTATGGAGCATAACATTACCATAAAAGTGGGGTGTAAGACAGGGAAACGACCCCTGTCCACCATCTGTCCACCAAAGAAATGAAAGGGTTAAATCAGTATATGAAGATACTATTTGTGGAAGATGACAGGATAATAGCGTCCGGACTATGCTATTCCCTTGAGCAGGAAGGCTATGAGGTAACCCACTGCCTGAATTTTGAGTCGGCAAAAAACGCCATTAATCAGGCAGATTTCGATCTGGCACTACTTGATCTATCCCTTCCTGACGGGAGCGGCTACGACATATGCAGGCTGCTTAAAAAGAAAAGTGATATTCCGGTTATTTTCCTTACTGCCATAGATGATGAGGTAAATGTGGTCATGGGGCTTGATATGGGTGCCGATGACTATATCACCAAGCCTTTCAGAATAAGGGAACTTTTGTCCCGGATAAAATCTGTAATGAGAAGATATGGCAAGATTGAACCCACAAAAACAGTTATTGAGTTTGCTGGTCTTAAAATAGATATGACCAGGGCAAAAGTATATAAAAATGGTGAGGAAGTAAATTTAACATCTTTGGAGTATCGTCTGCTCTTAATTTTTGCAAACAATGAAGGGAAGGTTTTAACCAGAAATCAGATATTAGAGAAACTTTGGGATGTGGCAGGTGATTTCGTCAACGACAATACTCTTACGGTTTATATAAAACGGCTCAGAGAAAAAATTGAGGATGATCCCCAGACGCCCAGAATAATCAGAACTGTGAGGGGAATAGGTTATATCGGAGGAGAATAAATACTTTGATGCGAAATAAAGAAATAAGAATTTATTTCATTTCCATATTTTTAATATTACTGGTGGGCAATGTTGCAGTTTTTCTCCTGAACAAAACGGCAGGTATGATTTTCCTGATTGCATTCTTGTTGACTGTTGTCATTTCAATAATTTTCACACTTTGGAGATACAGGCAAATAGCACTCCTTTCCCAATATCTTCAAAGAATTGCCGGCGGTGAGTATTCCGTTGATATTAGGGATAATGCGGAAGGCGAGCTCAGCATTTTGAAAAATGAAATATATAAAGTTACAGTGACTTTAAATGAGCAGGCCAACCTTCTTAAAAAGGACAAAATTTTTCTTGCCAATGCAATTTCAGATATTTCACACCAGCTTAAAACACCAGTCACCTCCATGTATGTCATGGTAGACCTTTTAAATAATGAAGATCTGCCTGATGAAAAACGCAATGAGTTTTTACGCAACATCCGTTCCCAGCTTGAAAGACTTCAGTGGCTGGTAACATCCCTTCTTAAACTGTCCAAAATCGATGCTGGCGCTGTCGAGTTTAAAAAAGACAGGATAAAAATAAGAGAGCTGATTGATAAATCATTGGAACACCTTTTAATTCCTATGGAAATAAAGAATCAAACCCTGGAAATCCTTGGAGATGGGAACACTGAACTTATCGGAGATTTTAACTGGACATGTGAGGCAGTTTCAAATATTATAAAAAACTGTATTGAACATACTCAAAATGGCGGAAAAATCGGGATTGAGTTTTCTGAGACTTCTTTATATACCATAATAAATATTTATGATAATGGGGAAGGAATAAGTAAGAAAGATCTGCCCTATATTTTCAACCGCTTTTATAAAGCTGCCAATTCTCACAAAGATAGCATAGGAATCGGTCTTGCTATGTCCAAAAGTATAATTGAAAGCCAAGGCGGAACAATAGATGTCAAGAGCGAAGTCGGTGAAGGAACGGTTTTCTCCCTGAAATTCTATAAAGGTGTATTGTGACAAAACTGTCACCTTAATTGTCACTGATAAGTTATATAAAGAATGTATACTCTACTCATACAGATGGAAATCCAAAAGGCAAAGGAGAATATTTTATGGAAATATTGAGAGTGGAAGGATTGTCTAAGATTTACGGCAAGGGAGAAACTGCCGTCAAGGCTTTGGATAATGTGTCGTTTACGGTAAATAAAGGTGAATTTATTGCAGTTGTAGGACCTTCCGGGTCGGGGAAATCAACTCTTCTTCATATTTTAGGTGGGGTGGATACTCCCACAAGCGGTAAAGTTTATGTTGAAGATACTGATGTGTATTCTCTTGATGAGACAAAGCTTGCAATTTTCAGGAGAAGACAAATAGGCCTTATTTATCAGTTTTATAACCTCATACCTGTTTTAACTGTTAAGGAGAATATAATGCTTCCTCTTTTACTGGACGGGCGAAAAGCCGATAAAGGCCATTTTAAAGATATAGTAAACAAGTTAGGACTTTCTGACAGGTTAGATTATCTGCCCAATCAGCTTTCCGGAGGACAGCAGCAGAGAGTGTCAATAGGGCGTGCTCTCATCACCAATCCTGCCCTCATGCTGGCAGATGAGCCTACGGGTAATCTGGACAGTAAAAACAGCAGTGAAATAATCAGCCTTCTAAAAATGTTCAATAAAACATTGAACCAGACATTGATTGTGATTACACATGATGAAAGAATTGCCCTTCAGGCTGACAGGATTTTGACTATTGAAGACGGACGGATCACAAAGGATGAGGTGATTCGCAGATGAATATTGTAAACAGATTGACACTGAGACAGCTCAAACTGAATAAAAAAAGAACTCTTGTCACCATTATAGGTGTAATAATATCTGCTGCAATGGTTACTGCGGTTGCAACTTTAGGTGCTTCTTTCATGGATCTTCTAAGAAGGCAGACCATAGCTACCGATGGTGAATGGCATATTCTTTACAGGTATGTAAATAAGAATCAGGTGCAGGCAATAAAAAATGATGAAGAAACAAAGGCCGTCCTATTAAGCAGGGATGTGGGATATTCCATTCTGGAAGGCAGTCAGAATAAAAATAAGCCTTATATATTTGTAAGGGAATATAATGAGGAAGGGTTTCAAAACTATCCTATTGAGCTTAAGGAAGGTCGTTTACCTGAAAACTCCAGTGAAATAGCCATTTCTGAAGCCATTTTATCGAATGCAAAAGTGGATTATAAAATAGGGGATGTATTAAACCTGGAGATAGGAAAGAGATATTCCTTGCTTGAAGACTACGGAGATTTGCCTCTGGATCAGTCATATTCATTGATAATAGATGAAAATGGAATACAAGAGGTTGTTACCAGTGATGAATTTAAGGAATACACCATTGTTGGCATTATCAAAAGGCCATCCTGGGAACCAACCTGGTCGCCAGGATACACCGCTGTATCATATCTTAATGAGAATGAATTATCAGAAAATGATGTGGTCAACGCGGCGGTCTCAGTAAAAAAAGTCAGCAGCAAAATCTTTGATTATGCTGAAAAATTTGCAGAGAAACATGGAATAAAACATGTTTCATTTAATTACGAACTGTTAAGATATCATGGTGTGATAAAAAGCGATGAGGTAAGAAGAGTGCTTTTCAATTTTTCAGCTATTATTATGAGCATTATTATGATAGGCTCTGTATCACTCATCTATAATGCTTTTGCAATATCGGTTTCCGAAAGATCAAGAAATTTAGGTATGCTTTCCAGTGTGGGAGCAACCAAAAAGCAGAAAAGAAATTCAGTATTCTTCGAGGGCTTTGTAATAGGTTTAATCAGTATTCCTATAGGTATTATATCCGGGATTTTGGGTATAGGTATTACTTTCTATTTTATTAATCCGCTCATTAAAAACGCTTTTATGATTTCTGAAAGTTTAAAATTAGTGGTAATGCCAACTTCAATAATAGTTTCAGTAATTGTATCAATAATCACAATACTGATTTCAACATATATTCCTGCCAGGAGAGCATCCAATATTTCGGCAATTGACGCCATCCGGCAGACACATGATATTAAAATTACCAGAAGACAGGTCAAAACAAGCTGGCTTACAAGAAAAATATTTGGAATTGAAGGTGAGATAGGTCTAAAAAACCTTAAAAGAAACAGAAAAAGATACAAGATTACAGTATTTTCGCTTGTTGTAAGCATGGTACTGTTTTTGTCAGTTTCTTTCTTTACTGACTTTTTGGAAAAAACCCTGCTGATGACTCAGGATGGAATAAATTATGACATCGAGGTCTTTTTGAATGTTTATGATAATAAAGAGAAGGAAGAGATAATTGAAGATTTAAGTAATTTAAATGGAAATCATAATCTGGCATGGTATAATTCCCTTTATTTATACAGTTGGGTAGACAAGGAGTTGGCTTCTGACCAAATCATAAATAATCCAATTGAAGAAAAAGACCAAAAGCTTTATTACAATGTTTATTTAAATGCCATGGGCGATGAAGCTCTAAAAGATTTTGCCAATGAAGCAGGAATTGATTTTGAACTTCTTAAAAACCCGGAAAATCCGCAGGCAATTGTGATTGATACGGTTAAATACAGGGATTACACAGAAGGCAGGTATGTGGAGACACGTACATTGAATGTAGAAGCTGGCGACAGAATTAATATTCACTATAAAGACTGGGAACAGGAAAAAGAGTATGATCTTGCTCAAATAGAAGTTGCAGCATATACTGATAAATTACCCATGGGCTTATCGCCTTTAGGCGACAGCGCGGGTTTTCGCCTGATTGTTTCCCAGGACACGTTGGACAGAATACTGACAACTGGTCAGGATATAAACTTCAATATCGAAACGAAATTATATTTCACCAGCAGTGATTCGTTAAAACTTCAGGAAGCCATAGAAGAATACCAAAACAATATTGGCCAGGAAAAAATGTTCGTATTCAATGTTTTTCAATTCAGGCAGCGGGAAGAACAGATGATACTTTTGATGAAAGTTTTTGTATATGGTTTCATAACCCTTATTACAGCAATTTGCACAGCCAATATTTTCAATACAATATCTACAAGTATTGCCCTTAGAAAAAGAGAATTTGCAATGCTGAAATCTGTGGGCATGACACCAAAAAGTTTCAACAAGATGATTAACTATGAGAGTATCTTTTATGGTATTAAAGCATTATTCTATGGACTTCCGGTAAGTTTCGGCGTTATGTATCTGATGCATCGTTCGCTTGTTGGAAAATTCAGTTTTGGACTGAGTGTACCCTGGTTTGATGTCGGACTTACCATAGCGGCTGTATTTATTATAGTGGGTATGGCAATGCTCTATTCAGGTGCAAAGGTAAATAAAGAAAATATAATTGATGCGTTGAAACGTGAGATAATTTAAAAAGGATACGGAAATTAAAAAAATGGCAGCCTCTCAGGCTGCCATTTTTGGAGCCCTCAAGACTATGTACTACTCTTTGCTTTATTCAGCAGTTTCTTCTGTGATTTCCTGATCTTCTTCAGTTTCCGGTGTATCTTCTACTTTACTTGGAGCTGTAATGTTGTAAATAACGGTGTCAGGAGGGGTAAGAATCTCAATATTTTCATTTTTTGAAATCTCAAGGTCGGAAACTTCCATGCTGTCACCGGCTTTTTTTCCTTCCATGTCAATTTCTATTTTGTCTACCAGATCACGAGGATAAGCTTTATAGGAAACTTCAAAAAGTGACTGATTTATATTCCCTGTTACCTTATCTTTGTTTAGCAGTATGATTTGTGCGATATTGTTGATTTTTTCATCTTCCGCGAGCAGCATGAAGCACAGATGTTCTGCTTTTCGGCCTACTGGCGCATACGAGATTTCCTTCAATAAGGTCAATTGTTTTTTATCACCTATAACCAGCTCTACTTTGGCTCCGATGGTATTGGTTCTTAAAAAGCGCTCCACTTCATTTTGTTTAAATTGGATATTGATGGGCTCACTGTCTCGGCTGCCATACAATACACCGGGAATGATTCCTGACCTTCTGAGCTGTTTGGCCTTCAGATTTGAATCTCGTATTTCAGCTTTTAAAACAGACATTCTTGCACTCCTTTCTGATTTTGATACACCATATATATAACATAACTTTATAAAAAACACAAAAATAAACCTTTAATTATATATTCGTATATATTTATTTGTCAATATATAAATGAAAAAGTTAAGAATGTAAATTTCAGGTACAAAATGCATGAGAACAAATGACTATAACCTAACAATAATTAAAATAATAAAAATAAAAATTTTTTCAATAAAAAATTTAATATAAAAAAGGGAACTTTTAAGCCATACATTCGTCTTATTTAATGAACGGGAGAAAATTATTAAATTATGGAGGTATGAGAGATGAAGAAAAAGAAACTATTTTTTGCCGTATTAGCAGTTATGATTTTAAGTCTTGCAACTGCTGCTTTTGCAAACACAGCAATAAAGATGTATGTGGATGGGGAAGAAATTGAAACAGATGTAGATCCTGTACTTGTCAATCATAGGGTTCTGGCTCCTGTAAGAGCAATTGCTGAAGCTTTGGGAATGGAAGTGACCTGGAAAAACAATGCTGTATATATTGAATCAAAGGCTGATGTAAATGATGACTCAAAGGCTGACGCCTGTGATATGCGTATTCAGCTTTTGGAGCAGGCTTTAGCGCCGAAAGATGCCCTTTCTGCGGCTGAATCATGGGCTGAAGGCGTTAAAACCAGGAATGGTGCTTTAGAGTTTGCAGTCATGTCACCTGAATTAAGAGAAGAAAAATATACCTATTTTTCTGATTTAAACTGGGTTACCGGCACATCCAGCCCCTGGATTGAAAGCTATGAGATAACTGAAGTGACAAATATCAATGATGAAATATTTAGATATGAAGTGATATTCAATTATACTGATTCTACTGGATACGAGTTCTCTGAAAGAAAATTCATAACAGTTAAAAAGTTCGAGGATAACTGGTTTGTTTCTTCAATGGAAAGACTTGATATCAAAGGTGCTATCACAAAAGTAACTTTTGATGATAAGGATGAAATTTCAAGTATATTTGTGGAAGATCCTTCTGACCAACCTGCAGGAAATTATAAAGAAGGTACCGCATTTATAGGCGAGGAAACCAAAATTTATAAAGGATATACAGATACCGAACTTGACAAAAGTGTACTGACTGAGGGAACAGAAGTAGAGGTAACTTATACTGATGGTCCCATGATTATGATATATCCTCCCCAGGCAATGGCAAAAGTTATAAGGGTATTTGGCAACTAAAAATTTTCAGAACATGTTTCTGTTCATAAAGCCGGTCTTGCAATACAGCAGGACCGGCTTTTAATTTAAGCAGTAACATTGGAATATCAGCCCAAAATCATGTAAAATAATTTTCAGACATATCGGTTTAATAAGGATTAAGAAACATCGGTCAAAGGAGGTAAAGCTATGTCTTTCTTTGAAATTGCTGAAAAAAGGTATTCTCTGAGAAACTTTGATACCAGAGAGGTGGAAAATGAAAAAATATTAAAAGTGCTTGAAGCTGCAAGAATTGCACCATCTGCATGCAATTTTCAGCCATATCATTTTATTGTGATAACTGATGAAGGATTAAGAAAAAAGATTTCAGAATGTTTTCCGAGGGATTGGTTTAAAAAAGCACCTGTCATTATTGTTGCCTGCGGCGATCACTCGAAATCCTGGAAAAGAAGCGACGGAAAAGACCACTGTGATGTGGACGTAGCTATCGCCGTCGATCATATAACTTTAGCAGCAGCGGATCTTGGCCTTGGAACCTGCTGGGTTTGTGCCTTTGATGCAGAAAAGTGTCATGAAATATTAAATCTCCCTGAACATTTAGAGGTAATTGCGCTTCTTCCCATGGGATATCCCGCTGAAGGTGCTGCAGTTCCTAAGAAACAAAGAAAGAATATTGAAGAAATAGTCAGCTGGAACCATTTTGGTACAAAGATATAAACTGAATTATTTGATTCCGGTTGACACAATCATGATAAAAATGGTAAAATAGATTTAACTATAACCTGAATATTGTATAAACCGTTGATTGAGAGTAGTAGCAATAACCCATTTATCCAAAGAGAGCCGCAGGTGGTGGGATTGCGGTGATAAATGTTATTGTGAATGGACTCATGAGGGCGATGCAGAAATAATCAGAGTATGCTAGCCGGGGACTTCACCCGTTATCAGGGAAGCATGTATGATGGTACATGAAAATGAGGGGCGTATTATACGCAAAATAGGTGGCACCGCAGAGATTAAGTCTTTGTCCTATATCAGGATAAAGGCTTTTTTTATTGGGTATTTTCAATTTATTAAATTATGAAAGGAATGAGAAGTATGAAAAAGAAAGGAATGAGAAGTATGAAAAAAGTGCCTTACAAGATTTATCTGTCAGAACAAGAGGTACCTAGACATTGGTATAATATGAAGGCTGTCATGAAAAATAAACCTGAGCCATTTTTGGATCCTGCGACATTAAAGCCGCTGCCTAAAGAAGCTTTAAAGCAGATATTAGTTTCAGAGCTGGTTGAACAGGAATATAATTCTACCGACGAATATATTGAGATACCCGAAGGAATCAGGGATTTTTACAGGATGACACGTCCATCTCCCTTAATTCGTGCTTATTATCTTGAGAAAGAACTGAATACTCCTGCTGAGATTTATTATAAGTTTGAGGGTACAAATACTTCAGGTTCCCATAAGCTGAATTCAGCCGCAGCGCAGGTGTTTTATGCAAAGCAGCAGGGGCTTACCAAACTTACTACCGAAACCGGTGCAGGACAATGGGGAACCGCCCTTGCTATGGCATGTGCATTTTACAACCTGGATTTGACTGTATATATGGTAAAAATATCGGCCCGGCAGAAGCCTTACAGGAAGGCAGTAATCGAAACTTATGGCGGTAAAGTTATTCCTTCACCTTCCGATACAACTGAAGTAGGAAGAAAGATACTTGAAGAAAACCCCGATACCGGCGGATCACTGGGATGCGCTATTTCTGAAGCTCTGGAAGTAGCATTGCAGGATGAGAATTGCCGCTATGTTCTGGGCAGTGTCATGGATCATGTTCTTCTGCACCAGTCCATAATAGGTGAAGAGACCAGGATAGCCTGTGAAAAATATGATATACAGCCAGACGTTATTATTGGCTGTGTAGGCGGTGGCTCAAACTTTGGAGGTCTTATTGCTCCATTTATGGGGGATAAGATTCAGGGCAAAAACAATATACATTTCATAGGGGTTGAACCTGCTTCCTGTCCCACGCTGACCAGAGGAAAATTTGCATATGATTTCGGGGATACAGGAAAGATGACACCGCTTATAAAAATGTACACATTGGGTTCAGGCTTTATACCATCACCAAATCATGCAGGAGGACTCCGTTATCATGGTATGAGCCCGATATTGTCCCAGCTTTATCATGACGGATATTTTGAGGCAAGGGCTGTTGAGCAGACAAAAGTGTTTGAAGCTGCCACTACTTTTGCCCGCTGTGAAGGTATTCTGCCTGCTCCGGAATCTTCACATGCCATCAGAGTTGCAATTGATGAGGCTTTAAAATGCAAAGAAACCGGAGAAAAGAAGACTATAATCATGGGACTTACAGGAACGGGCTATTTTGATCTTACTGCATATATGAGCTATAATGACGGTTCTATGACCGATTACATTCCTACAGATGAAGAACTGGAAAAAGGTTTTGAAAGCTTACCCAAAGTATAATTCAAAAAGAACGTCGATTATAGAATAAAAATATAAAGACAGAAAAACGATGCAGAGTCGATAAAATTATAAGTATATTGTAATCAGATTTTTATATAAACTCTGCTATTGACTATTAATATAATATGTTGTAAACTTGTGTGTAAATTAAATACATCTTAAAGGCAATGAAAAGGAGAGTAGGCGGCAGGAAGCTTAACAGAGAGCCCGGCTGGTGGAAAAGGGTAAGGGGAATGTTGCTGAACATGGCCTTGGAGCTGCGTACCGACTGCACTTTATGCACAGGCTACGACGGGTGCGCCCGTAAAAGCGCAAGAGTATCGATTTTTCTGAATCCGTACTCTATGAGGCTCATATCCGCGAGGTGTGAGCAAAACAAGGTGGTACCACGAAGCAGAGCTTGCGTCCTTGATGATTTCATCAAGGATTTTTTTATTGCTGTTAACAGCTTTAGAAAGGAAGCAGAACGATGGCAAATAATCCAATAATAAAAATTGAAAGTCTCAGTAAAACATTCGGCAGCGGGGAAACTGCTGTGACTGCCCTGGACGATATTAATCTGTCCATCTACCCGGGTGAGATATTTGGCATAATAGGTCTTTCAGGTGCAGGGAAAAGCACCCTTGTCAGATGTATGAACCTTTTGGAAAGACCTACGGCAGGCAGGGTGATATTCGACGGTAGTGATATTACTTCCCTGTCTGATAAGGAATTAAGAAAAGTAAGACAATCTATAGGTATGATTTTCCAAAGTTTTAACCTCCTAATGCAGAGAACTGCTTTGGATAATGTTTGTTTCTCGTTGGAAATTGCGGGGGTACCTAAAAAAGAGGCGAAAAAACGGGCCAGGGAACTATTGGAAACAGTAGGGCTTGCAGATAAAGAAAAAGCCTATCCATCCCAGCTTTCGGGAGGGCAAAAACAGCGTGTGGCTATAGCGCGGGCACTTGCGACCAATCCCAAAGTACTTTTATGCGATGAGGCAACCAGTGCTCTTGATCCAACTACCACCCAGTCTATACTTGAGCTGATTAAAGAGCTTAATCAAAAGACAGGTGTAACCGTAATAATTATCACTCATGAAATGAAAGTGATTGAGCAGATTTGCCACCGCGTTGCCATTATTGATAAAAGTCGTATTGAAGAGGTAGGGATGGTTCAGGATGTGTTCCGCCAACCCAAGACTCAGGCTACCAAAAAGCTCATATTTACAAATGGAGATTCTAATGAAGAATTTGCCGGAAAAGGGAGATACCTTCGTCTTGTGTTTGACGGAAGTCAGACAGACCGTCCGGTTATAGCAAACATGGTGTTAAAATGTGGCGAACCGGTGAGTATTGCCTTTGCCAAGACAAAAATGATAAGCGGGAAAATGTATGGGCATATGCTGCTTGAACTTCCTGAAAATCCCGAGATAGTGAAGAAGATAAAGGCTTATCTTGATTCGGAAGATATTACATACGAGGAGGAACGCTACGATGCTTAAAGATATTATAAATGAAATATTCAGTGCTGAGATGCTTTCTCTGGTATGGAAGGGACTCCTCGAAACTTTATATATGTCTCTTGTTTCTACTGCAGTTGCTTATGCCATAGGATTGCCTGTAGGAATGCTTTTACTGGTTACTGATCCGGACGGGGTAAAACCGAATAAAACCATCAATACCACAGTGGGTGCTGTAGTCAATTTCCTTCGCTCAGTTCCGTTCCTTATCCTTATGGTCGCGGTAATGCCTCTGTCACGACTGATAGTAGGAACTACCATTGGTGCTAAAGCAACAATAGTATCACTGGTTATTGCATCGGCTCCCTATGTGGCGAGAATGGTGGAAAGCTCTGCAAAGGAGGTAGATCGGGGCGTGATAGAAGCGTCCCTGTCAATGGGTGCGTCTACCATGCAGATTATGTGTAAGGTAATACTTCCTGAAGCAATGCCCTCCCTCATTTATGGTGCAGCCATATCGAGCACAACCATTCTGGGTTATACTGCTATGGCAGGTGCTGTGGGAGGCGGCGGACTTGGAGCAATAGCCATTAACTATGGTTACCACAGAAAAGAAACCGTAATCATGTGGCTGATGGTTGTAATTTTAGTTCTGATAGTCCAGGTCTTTCAGGAAATTGGCAGTTTCATAGCCAAGAAGTGCGATAAGCGCATCGGTTAATTACTGTATTAGGTATATATAAACTTCATATAAAACAGATATCTATCAATAAATCAAAAATTACAGGAGGAGAATTGTTATGAAGAAAGCTATAAATCTATTATTAATATTTATCCTGTTGGCAGCAGTCTTGACAGGCTGCGCATCTGGAAGTTCCAAAACAGGAGACAGCAAAACTCTTGTAGTAGGAGCAAGTGTTACACCCCATGCTGAAATTCTGCAAGTCTGCAAAGAAATTTTGGCTGAAAAGGGTATCGAGCTTAAAATTGTTGAATTTACTGATTATGTTCAACCTAACCTGAATGTTGAAAATGGTGAGCTTGACGCCAACTATTTTCAGCATAAACCTTACCTTGATCAGTTCAATATTGATCATGGAACCAATCTGGTCTCGGTTGCAGCAATACACTATGAGCCTTTTGGAATTTACCCCGGTAAAACCAAGACCCTCGAGGAACTTCAGGATGGTGCTGTTATAACTGTGCCAAATGATGGAACCAATGAAGCCCGTGCCCTTTTCCTGCTGGAAGATCTGGGCTTAATCAAACTTAAAGAGGGAACAGATTTTACAGCAACAATCCTGGATATTGCTGAGAATCCTAAAAACCTGGAAATAAAAGAGTTGGAGGCTGCCCAGCTGACCTTGTCCAGGCAGGATGTTGATATGGCAGTTATCAATGGTAACTATGCCCTTCAGGATGGTCTTAATGCAAATATAGATGCTCTTGCCCTGGAAGATAAGGATTCAGAAGCAGCTCAGACCTATGCTAATATTCTCTGTGTCAAAAAAGGAAACGAAGACAATCCGGTTATAAAAGAACTTGTAGAGGCTCTGAAGAGTGACAAGGTAAAAGCCTTTATGGAAGAGAAATATAAGGGCGCAGTAGTTCCGGTTTTTTAACCGGTATATCAGAGCGTACTTTGTACATTAGGACATAGCGGAGTTTACAATGCTATGTCCTTTTTGCGTGGTTATTTATTATGTGTGATTCGTTGATTTGAGACTGTACGGGACGGGGAACCCTGCATCTGAAAAGTTTGCGGTGATTTTTAATTAATATGTGATAATATGATTATGATGTGCAGATTAGAGGTATTCATAATATATAGTCATGTCTATTGTTAACGCCGTAAAATTCGATTGACAAATATAAGATAAAAGGGGAGTAAGATATATGCAATTAGTATTAATAACAGCATTTGGGGTGGGCGGTGCGACTGTAATAGGAGCTTTTATCGGATTTTTGTTCAAAAAGATTTCTCACAAATATAATGACATTATACTCGGGTTTGCTGCCGGTGTAATGCTTGCAGCAGCTGTTGTGGGTCTTATTCTTCCGTCCATAGAATATGGCGGAAAATTTGGTATATTGATTTGTGTTGTAGGTATTATTGCTGGTGCCATGTTTCTTAATTTTATTGACCGTTTTGTGCCTCATCTGCATAATATAGCGGGAATTGACAAAGAACGCCACCCTGAAGGTTTGGAAAAGTTAGATAAAATAATCCTGTTTGTGACAGCCATTGGCATACATAACCTGCCTGAAGGCATAGCGGCAGGTGTCAGTTTTGGTACCGATGATATTAGCGGCGCCATAACAGTATCTCTTGGTATAGCTCTTCAGAATATACCTGAGGGTATGGTTATAATAGCCCCCATGCTTGCTGCCGGAGTGAGCAAAACCCGGACATTTTTGATTGCCCTTGCAACAGGGCTGGTTGAAGTGGTAGGAACATTGTTTGGATATTTTGCAGTAACCATTGCTTCCTTTATTCTTCCTTTTGCCCTTGCTTTTGCTGGCGGAACCATGCTCTATGTCATAAGTGATGAAATGATACCTGAAACCCATAGCCACGGCTATGAAAGAGGAGCTACCTATGCTCTGCTTGTAGGCTTTTGTGTAATGCTTGTGCTGGATTATTATATTTAAGGAAACTCCAGTCAAAGCTTTTATGTTTGCGCTTTTCCAATAAATATTAACACTAATTATGGACATAATAGCTTTGAAGGAGTGTGAGAAAATGAACGCAAATGCCGAAATGTTAAACTTTATATATCAGAATTCACAGATGGGTGTAACAACAATAAGTCAGTTGCTTGATATTGTTGAAGACCAGGAATTTAAAAAACATCTTAATTCCCAACTCGATGAGTATAAGGAAATTCATAAATTAGCCAGACAAAAGCTAAATGAGAACGGATATGATGAAAAGGGGATAGGTGCATTTGACAAAATTAAAACCTATCTGATGATTAATATGCAGACACTTACTGACAGATCTGCTTCCCATATTGCAGAAATGCTTATTATCGGAAGTAATATGGGTGTTATCAATGCCGTTAAAAATCTGAAAAAATATCATAATGTTGAGCAGGATATTAAGAACTTAATGGAGAGACTGCTTAAAACTGAGGAAAATAATATTCAGGAATTAAAAGCATTTCTTTAAAATTGTAAGACAGGGGACGGTTCCGTGTTTTTGTGTCCGGGACGTGACGGATTGTGACACAGAACCGTCCTCTGTCGTACTGTTCATCGAGTTCCTATGAATGTATTGTTATAAATACATAAAAACTCTGGCCGGAAGATTGTAAAATTGTAAATTCACATAATAGCAATTCATCAATAATGATGATACTATATAATTGTAATTGTTAAATATTTAACGTTTCGGTATCCAAATTTTTTTCCTTGGACATGTTATTTTTTTAACAAATTGCGTTAAATATTTATCAAAGGCTTTCATCAGGAGGGATTAATATGAAAAAGAAAATAAATTATCAGATTACAGATAGTGTTGATAAACTTCAGATTGTGCTTGACACAGTTCGTGAAGCTCAGAAAAAGTTTGCCACATATACTCAGGAACAGGTGGATAAGATCTTTTTGGCCGCCGCTTCTGCTGCCAATAAACAGAGAATACCACTTGCAAAAATGGCGGTTGAAGAGACAAAGATGGGTGTAGTGGAGGATAAAGTAATTAAAAACCATTATGCTGCAGAGTATATTTACAATGCCTATAAGGATACAAAAACCTGCGGTGTTCTGGAAGAGGACAAACAATTCGGTATCAAGAAGATTGCTGAACCTCTTGGGGTTATTGCTGCAGTAATACCTACAACAAACCCTACATCCACTGCGATCTTCAAAATTCTGCTTGCTCTTAAGACCAGAAATGGAATAATCCTGAGTCCTCATCCCAGAGCAAAAAATTGCACTGTTGAAGCAGCAAAAATCATGCTGGAAGCAGCAGTTGAAGCCGGAGCACCTGAAGGAATAATAGGGTGGATTGACATACCTTCACTGGAAATGACAAATATGCTCATGAAAGAGTGCGATACCATTCTGGCAACAGGTGGTCCGGGTATGGTAAAGGCTGCCTATTCTTCGGGAAAACCTGCGATAGGGGTTGGACCTGGAAACACACCGGCCATAATAGACAGTTCTGCAGATATTTTACTTGCAGTTAACTCGATAATTCATTCAAAGACCTTCGACAATGGTATGATATGTGCTTCTGAGCAGGCAGCCATTGTTATTGAAGATATATATGAGAAAGTAAAAGAAGAATTCAAAAATCGGGGATGCTATTTCCTCAATGAAGATGAGCTGGAAAAGGTACGCAAAACAATTATCATAAATGGTGCCTTAAACGCGAAAATAGTAGGTCAGTCTGCATATACCATTGCACAGCTATCGGGAATTACAGTTCCTGAAAGCACAAAGATTTTAATTGGTGAAGTATCAAAGGTAGATATGTCTGAGGAATTTGCTCATGAAAAACTTTCACCTGTACTTGCCATGTATAAGGCAGAAAATTTTGAAGATGCCATGGATAAGGCCGAACAGCTTGTTAAGGAAGGCGGTTATGGTCATACTGCTTCTGTTTATTTAAACTTTGTTACCGAAAAAGAAAAACTGGATGAATTCTCAAAGAGGATGAAGACCTGCCGAATCCTTGTCAATACACCTTCTTCCTTTGGTGGTATAGGTGATTTGTACAACTTTAAACTGGCTCCGTCGCTTACCCTCGGCTGTGGTTCATGGGGCGGTAACTCGGTTTCTGAAAATGTCGGCGTAAAGCATCTTTTAAATATTAAAACCGTTGCAGAGAGGAGAGAGAACATGCTTTGGTTCAGGGCTCCGGAAAAGATTTATATGAAGAGAGGTTGCCTGCCTGTTGCCCTTGACGAATTGAAATATGTAATGGGTAAAAAGAAAGCCTTTATTGTGACAGATAATTTCCTGTATAATAATGGATATACAAAGATTATAACTGATAAACTGGATGAATTGGGTATAGCTCATACAACCTTCTTTGAGGTTACTCCCGACCCCACACTGGAATGCGCAATAAAAGGCGCCGAGGCAATGAAAGTATTTGAGCCGGACTGCATAATAGCAATTGGCGGCGGTTCACCAATGGATGCGGCCAAAATTATGTGGGTACTGTATGAACATCCAGATGTTGATTTTATGGATATGGCAATGCGCTTTATGGACATCAGAAAACGTGTATATACATTCCCGAAGATGGGAGAAAAAGCTTATTTTGTTGCTATCCCCACCACTGCAGGTACAGGCTCGGAGGTTACACCTTTTGCAGTTATAACTGATGAGAAAACCGGTATAAAATATCCGCTTGCAGATTATGAACTTCTTCCCGATATGGCAATTGTAGACGCAGATTTGATGATGAATATGCCTAAAGGTCTTACAGCGGCCTCCGGTATCGATGCTTTAACCCATGCACTTGAAGCCTATGCATCAATGATGGCAACAGATTATACCGATGGTCTGGCACTAAAAGCCATTAAATTAATATTTGATTATTTGCCAAGAGCCTATGAAAAAGGTGCTCTTGATCCGGAAGCAAGAGAGAGAATGGCCAACGCTTCTACGATAGCCGGTATGGCTTTTGCCAACGCATTCCTGGGTATATGCCACTCTATGGCACACAAATTAGGAGCATTCTTTAACCTGCCCCATGGAGTAGCAAATGCGCTGATGATAACAGAAGTAATAAAATTCAATGCTTCCGAAGCCCCTGTTAAGATGGGTACCTTCCCACAGTATGATCATCCTCATACTCTTGAAAGATATGCTGAGATTGCTGATTATCTGGGACTGAAAGGTAAAAACAATACTGAAAAACTGGAAAAATTAATTGAGGCAATTGAAGAATTAAAAGCTAAAGTCGAAATTAAAAAGACAATAAAAGACTATGGAATAGACGAAAAAGAGTTTATTGAAAATCTTGATGAAATGACAGAACAGGCATTTGATGACCAGTGCACCGGAGCCAATCCAAGATATCCGCTTATGAGCGAGATAAAGGAGATGTATTTAAGAGCCTATTATGGGCAGTAAGGAGGTAGGGTCATGGAATTAAAGGATATTATTGCTGAAAGGCCGACGAAAAAAGTTTATCGTTATGGTGATATGGCGGTTAAAGTATTCAACGAGGGTTATTCAAAAGCAGACATTCTGAATGAAGCTCTAAATCATGCCCGCGTGGAAGAGGCGGGCCTGCCTATTCCAAAGATATTGGAAGTAAAAAAAATAGGTAATCAGTGGGCAATTGTTACTGAGTTTATTAAGGGCAAAACTCTGGCTCAGATTATGGAGGAAGATCCTGATAACTTCCATGAATATATGGAGAGGTTTGTTGATATCCAGCTTATGATGCACAGCAAGACCGCACCTTTACTCAATAAACTCAGGGATAAAATGCACAGGAAAATTTCTGAATCCGGTCTGGACGCTACAATCAGGTATGAACTTCACACTCGTTTGGAAAGCATGCCAAAACACTCAAAAATATGTCACGGCGACTTTAATCCAAGTAATATTATTGTCGGGGATGATGGTGTGGATTATATACTTGACTGGTCCCATGCAACCATAGGAAATGCCAGTGCCGATACCGCCAGAACTTATCTGCTGTTTTGTCTTGAAGGGGATATGGAAAAGGCAGAATACTATATGAATCTCTTCTGCAAAAAAAGTGATACGGCAAAACAGTATGTACAAAAATGGCTTCCAATTGTTGCAGCCTCCCAGATGGTAAAAGGAAAGCCTGAAGAACGTGAGTTTCTGTTCAGATGGGCCAATGTAGTGGATTTTGAATAAATACTATGCCTGATCTACGTTATTAGCGGCTGTAGACTACGATGATTTCTTATATCATTGCAGTCGGGCCGCTTAATTTATTTATAGTATATAAGTGAGCTGTTTCGAAAGTTTACTAAAAAGACATGATGTTCAGATCTTCATGTTTTCTTGGTCGCAGGAAGTAGTTGAAGTTTTCGCACAAAACTTAAATTGCTTCTGAGGGACTTGAAATTTGGACATAATGTTTTATTTAGAGAAGTAATTTTCGGAATGGCTCTTTTTTTACAAGTTTTCATATATAAATAAAAAAATTTGATTTGCGTCACATTAATAAGGAAACATAATCGGTACAATGGAGCCAAAGGAAAAAACAGAAACAAAACAGGAGGCAGTAAAATGCGTAAATTTGAGAGTACACAAAAAATAGGAGACATAGTGGCAGATTTTCCGAAAGCTTCAGATCTTTTTATGGAATATAAAATTGATTTTTGCTGCGGTGGAAACAGGCCATTGAAAGAAGCAATAGCTGAAAGCGGTTTGGATGAAGATCAAATAGTTAACGAATTAAATGAATTATTTAATGAATTCACTGAGAAAAATGACATTGTAAAAGACTGGCGTAAAGAACCTATAGAGGATCTGATCAATCATATATTAATGAAACACCATGCTTATCTTTGGTCCGAGCTTCCAAAAATAAGTGAACTTACAACTAAAATTTTAAGGGTTCATGGAGAAGGTCATCCTGAACTTTTCAAGGTCCACAGACTTTTCCATATGGTAAAAATGGAGCTTGAAGAGCATTTGGTAAAGGAAGAAACTTATCAATATCCGGCAATAAGAAACTATGAAGAAAGCGGCAGTAAAGAGGATCTTGATAAAGCAGTAAAAATAATAAAAGAGCTTGAAGATGAGCATAGTGAAGCAGGCCATATTCTAAAAGAGTTAAGAACTGTAACAGGTGACTTTAAACTGCCGGAAGATGCATGTGCAACATATGAGCTGACATACAACAAACTTCAGGAACTTGAAGCTGACGTATTTCAGCATGTTCATCTTGAAAACAATATACTTTTTCCAAGGTTATTTGAATTACAGGCCCAAAAATCATAATTAATGGCTTGAAGCTAAGGATTATTATATAATCGATATGATTAAAATTATTTAGTAAAGGAGAGTGTGAATACTATGAAAAAAGCAGAATTCAAACTGGACACATTAACTTGTCCTACATGTGTTAAAAAAATCGAAAATTCTTTAAACAAAACAAAAGGGATAAATTCCGTAAGAGTACTTTTTAATTCAAGTAAGGTCAAGGTGGAATTTGATGAAAATGAGACTAATGCAGACAAAATAGGGGGAGTTTTATTAAGTCTGGGCTTTACTGTTTTATCAACAAAAATAACATAGAAGTTTAATCAGATGGGGGGTAAAAGTGTGCTATATATTAATAAGTACAAAAATAAAATAACGGCAATATCAGGTATTCTTATAGTTTTTGGCTTCATAACAGGAGCATTTGGATATATAAATTTTAAAAATGCCCTTCTGATATTAGCAACAGTACTTGCTGGAATACCAATTATTATAAAGGCCGTACAGGCGTTGAGATTAAAAACTTTCAGTATAGAACTTCTGGTTTCAATAGCCATAATCGGCGCGATTTACATTCAGGAATTTACCGAATCATCGGTTGTTTCATTTCTGTTCCTTCTTGGTGACTATCTGGAAGCAAGAACCCTTGAAAAGACCCGTTCATCCCTGAAAACCTTGATTGACATGGCGCCTCAGGAAGCAACAGTGGTTCGTGACGGGCAAACTATCACAATACCTGCTGAAGAGGTTGAAAAAGGAGACAGAGTAGTCATAAAATCAGGTGGCAAAATACCTGTCGACGGCAGTATTGTTCTTGGTCAGGCATCCATCATTGAAGCAGCCATTACCGGCGAATCCACCCCTGTCTTTAAAGAAGTTAACGACAAAGTTTTTACGGGATCAATTATTGATAATGGGTATATAGAAATAATTGCTGAAAAAGTAGGTGATGATACTACTTTCGCAAAAATTATCGAGCTTGTTGAGGAGGCTCAGGAATCCAAATCCAAAACTCAAAAATTCCTGGATAAGTTTGCAAATGTTTATACTCCTGCAATAGTTCTGCTTGCTATAATAGTCTTTATTATAACGCGTGATCTACGTCTTTCAATTACTTTCCTGGTTGTCGCATGTCCCGGAGCTCTTGTTATAGGAGCACCGGTTTCAAACGTGGCAGGAATAGGTAACGGCGCAAGGAATGGAGTTCTAATCAAAGGCGGGGAGGTTATGGATAAACTCTCCAAAGTTGACGTAATTGTGTTTGATAAAACCGGTACACTGACAAAAGGAAAGCCTGAGGTTACTGATATCAAAGTCTTTGGTGATATAGGCACAGATGAATTGTTAGGTCTTGTGGCAAAGGCTGAGACAATATCTGAACATCATCTGGGGCAGACAATTGTAAAAGAAGCTGAAAAACGTAATCTGGATATAAATAACGATTCTGTTTCTGGTGAAATAATCAAAGGCAGTGGAATTAAAGCCGTTGTAGATGGCAGAAGCGTTATAGCAGGCAATTATAAATTAATGAATAATGAAAATATAGAAATGGATGATAAGGTTCTGCAATATGCAACAGAGCGGGAGAAAGAAGGAAATACCGCAGTTTATGCAGCAATTGACGGTCAAATTAAAGGCATTTTTTCAATAGCAGATAAAATACGTGATGATGCGCTTACTTCTTTAAAGCAACTTCGTAAAAATGGCATTAAGAAATTTGTAATGCTTACTGGTGATAACAGACATACTGCGAGGCTTGTCTCTGGAAAGCTTGGTATTGATGAGTTTTATGCAGAACTTTTACCTGATGAAAAGGTGGAACATATTAAGAAACTTAAAAATAAAGGTCATGTGGTAGCAATGGCGGGGGACGGAATAAATGATGCTCCGGCAATTGCATTGGCTGATATAGGTCTGGCAATGGGAGAAGGTGGTACCGATGTTGCCATGGAGACTGCCGATGTGGTATTAATGGCAGATAAATTAATTCAGTTCTCACATGCCTATGCCCTTTCCAAAGCTACAATCAGAAATATCAGACAAAACACTTTCTTTGCTGTTGCTGTAGTAATAGTACTTCTGGCCGGCGTGCTTTCAGGCAATGTTCATCTGGCATCGGGAATGTTCATCCATGAGGCAAGTGTTCTGCTTGTTATTCTTAATGCCATGAGGCTGATAAGGTTTAAAAGCCGTTAGAATTCGTATACAAATTCAACGCTTCTGCGTAAGACCCAAAACCTGAATACCATGTTATCATATGGAAGCAAGTTTATATATAAATGTCAGAGGTAGATGCAAGGTTTCTTATGTAGAGCAGCCGAATTCTTTGAAGGAAATGACCGCCCGGCAGCATGTATATGAGAAAAGTCCGCCGAACTTCAGGGAGTTCGAGTCTATGGGGTTTCAACCGTAAAATTTTGAGATCTCTTTATGTCTGAAACAGCTTACCAGATGATCATTGATTATTCCAGTGGCCTGCAGGTAGGAATATACTATTGTGCTTCCAAGGAATTTGAAACCCCGTTTTTTAAAATCCTTGCTCACTCTATCTGACAGACCGGAATTGGCAGGAACTTCTGAAATGTGCATCCAGTGATTGATCACAGGTTTATTGTCTACAAAACTCCATATATATTTATTAAAGCTTCCGAACTCCTTTTGAATCTCTATAAAACGGCGTGCATTATTTAGGGAAGCTTCTATTTTTCTCCGGTTTCTCACAATCCCTTTGTTTTTTAGCAGTTCCTGAATTTGAGCCTCACCATACCGGGCTACTTTTTCAACATTAAAATCATCATAGGCTTTCCTGTAGTTTTCTCTTTTACGAAGAATAGTAATCCAGCTTAAACCGGCCTGGGCAGATTCAAGAACCAGGAATTCAAAATGTTTCTTGTCATCATATACCGGAACTCCCCATTCCTCATCATGATATCTGACATATAATTCATCTGTACCGCACCAGGGACATCTTTCCAAACCTTCCACCCCATTATTGCCGTATGTATTCTTTCACATCTCAAATATATCATACTTCAACGCGGAATCACTATAAGAATGAATTTTAGCTTTTGAGCCGGATATCAACTACAGCACAATTCTTGTGTCTCTATCGGACATTTGCTTTTTATTACATCAAAAACAGATATATAATTTGACTTATTATATAAATTAATAACCGGTTTCAAATTAATTTCATCAAAAATATCAATATATAAAATTACTGTTTTTCAGGTAGAATTAAATAATACCCCGAATTATTATCTGAATATGCTTTGGTAAGCGTAATTCTTCTTAAATTGCTTTACTAATTATGAATTTAGTTGACATTGTAGTTTATGAATCTTAAAATCAATTATTAAGTCGGTGATAGAAAAAATGCATACATGCGAAAAAAAGTACGTGGAGAGGGGAAAGTGTATGCCAATAAATATCCCAAGTAATCTGCCAGCATTTAAAACTTTGCAAAAAGAGAATATCTTCGTTATGAGTGAAGAAAGAGCAAGAACTCAGGACATACGTCCTTTAAAAATAGCCATAATGAATCTCATGCCTACAAAAATAGAAACTGAGACCCAGCTTCTTCGGCTTATAGGGAACTCCCCGCTTCAGGTGGATGTACAGCTTCTTCATCCTAAAACCTATAAGTCCAAAAATACTCCTCAGGAGCATTTTAACCTTTTTTACAAGACATTTGATGAAGTAAAGGATGAAAAGTATGATGGGCTTATAATTACTGGAGCACCTGTGGAGACTATGGAATTCGAGGAAGTGGCATATTGGGAAGAGCTTAAGAAAGTAATGGACTGGAGCGTTACCAATGTTTTTTCTACCTTCCATATTTGCTGGGGAGCTCAGGCGGGATTATATCATCATTATGGAGTCCCCAAACACAGGCTTGATAAAAAGTTGTTCGGGATTTTCCCCCATGTGGTTACAGAAAAGTATCATAAACTTTTCAGAGGTTTTGATGATGTTTTCTATGTTCCCCAATCCCGGTATACAGAAATAAGGCGCGAGGATGTGGAGAAGGTAAAAGACCTTAAAATACTGTCCGAATCTGAAGAGGCTGGTATATATATTGTCGTTGCAAAAAATGGACGTCAGATTTTTGTCACCGGGCATTCTGAATATGATGCTCATACCTTAAGGGATGAATATCTGCGTGATATTAAAAAAGGGTTAGATATAGAAGTGCCGAAAAACTATTTCCCTGATGATGATCCTTCCAAACCTCCCATAGTAAATTGGAGGGGACATGCAAATCTTCTTTTTGTTAACTGGTTGAATTATTACGTATATCAGGAAACACCCTATGATGTTACCAGTATTTCAAAAGACAGTCTGCCTGACGATTGATTTTTAAACCCGTAATATTTTGCGGGTTTTTGTTCTATATATGGGTAAATAATATAATAAAATAAAAGAACCAGGTCTTAAAATATGAATTGGGGTGGAGATATGGCTCTTTTACAGTGCAGTTTCAAATCAGAGGTTCTTGAAATGGAACAGCCTCTTCATGTTATACTCCCACAAATAAAGATGTTGGAGGAAGAACGCAGAGAACAAATAAAGAAAAATGGATTTCCGGTTTTATACCTGCTTCATGGATTGTCGGATGACAACACAGTCTGGACCCGAATGACAAGTATAGAAAGATATGCTTTACAGCACGGTATTGCGGTAGTTATGCCCAACGTAAACCGAAGCTTTTATGCTGATATGAAATATGGGTTAAAATATTATACATATGTTTCCGAAGAAATACCTTATATAGCTTCTACATATTTTCCCATATCCGGCAGAAGAGAAGACAGTTTCATTGCAGGTCTATCAATGGGCGGATATGGTGCTTTTATGATTGCACTAAGAAATCCGGAAAAGTTTTGTGCTGCAGCCAGTCTGTCCGGTGCGCTGGATCTTACATCGACTTTATTCAGTCATGGAAATGATTTATTTAATTCACTGGTAAAGCCTGTTTTCGGTTCAAAGGAGGAATATCTTCCGACTGATTATAATTTATTGAGCCTTATCGAGAAATTAACAAAACAGAATATTGAACTTCCGAGACTTTTTCAATGCTGTGGCACGGAAGATTTTCTGTATGAGGCTAATCAAAAGTTTAAAGCTGCGGCAGAAAAGTATGGTCTTGATTTGACCTATGAAGAAGGCCCGGGCAGCCATGAATGGGGATATTGGGACAGAAATATCCAGCGCGTGCTTGAGTGGATGCTCAAAGACAGGTAATTTGTATTCATGACTTGAACACTTTTCTGTACTCAGATATAATATTTTTGTTATAATAAATAACTGATTAAGTTCGTTTATTATTGCAAATACAGAATAAACGCGCATAAAGGAAAATGCAAAGGCTATGAAGAAGATAAGTAGGCATTCACCTCTTTACACAGAGAATTGATGTCGAAGGCTGAAAACATCAATAAAATGTGAATGCGGAATTTCGCTTCGGAGCTTTCTCCCTGAACGTTCAAGTAGGGGAGAACGGAGGCGCCCGTTACAGCAATTAAGTGCATGAAGTGGTTTTGTATCACTTCATGAACATAGGTGGTACCGCGGTCTACTCATCGTCCTATGACGGTGGGTTTTTTTATTTAAAATATATAAAGAACAGAGGTGTCTTTGAAATATGAAGCAAAAGTTGGAAGAGATTCGCAGTCAGGCTTTGGCCGCTCTTTCTGAGGTTTCAGATGTACGTGAACTCGAGGCTTTAAAAGTAGAGTATCTGGGCAAAAAGGGAAAATTGACACAGATTCTTAAAGGTATGGGCAAATTGTCGCCTGAGGAAAGACCGGTCGTAGGTCAAGTTGCCAATGAGATTCGCCTTGCTTTGGAGGAAGGTATTCAAAGTGTCAGGGAACGACTGAACAGAGAACTTATTAATCAAAAACTCAAAAGTGAAGTAATTGATGTTACCATGCCGGGTACAAAAAAGGATTTGGGCAGGAAACATCCACTTACCAATATACTTGATGAGATTAAGGATATATTCTTGGGAATGGGCTATGAAATTGCTGAGGGTCCGGAAGTCGAGACAGACTACAATAATTTCGAGGCCCTTAATATTCCAAAGCATCACCCTGCAAGGGATACACAGGATACATTCTATATTACTGAAAATGTTTTGCTGAGAACTCATACCTCCCCTGTTCAGATAAGGCATATGAAGTCTCACAAACCTCCCATCAGAATTATATGTCCAGGAAGGGTATACCGGTCTGATGCAGTAGATGCTACTCATTCCCCGATTTTTCATCAGGTGGAAGGACTTGTGGTAGACAAAGGCGTTACAATGGGAGATCTTATAGGCACATTACAGGTTTTCGCAAAAGGCATATTCGGTGAAAATACAAAAATTCGTCTGCGACCACACCATTTTCCATTTACTGAGCCTTCAGCCGAAGTGGACGTTTCATGCTGGGGCTGCAACGGGACCGGATGCAGAATCTGTAAAGGAGAAGGCTGGGTGGAGATACTTGGTGCCGGAATGGTTCATCCCAATGTTTTAAGAGAATGTGGCATAGATCCTGAAATTTATTCCGGTTTTGCTTTTGGTCTGGGTATAGAGCGTATTACCATGGGCAAATACGGTATTGACGACATGAGATTGCTCTTTGAAAATGATATGCGTTTCTTAAAACAGTTTTAAGGAGGTAGTATAAATGAAAGCACCGCTGAAATGGATTAAAGATCATGTAGATATTAATGTTGATATAAAAGAATATATCGATGCTATGACTCTTTCGGGCTCCAAGGTAGAAGGCGTAGTGGATATGGCAGAGGATATAGAAAAGGTTGTTGTCGGCAAAATCGTTGAGATAGAGCCTCACCCTAATGCAGATAAGCTTGTAGTTTGTAAAGTAGATATTGGGTCTGAAGTTTTGCAGATTGTTACAGGAGCGCCCAATGTAAAAGAAGGCGATATTATACCGCTGGCTCTGGTAGGGGCAAAGCTTCCCGGAGGTAAAATTAAGGCAGCAAAGCTCAGGGGTGTTGAAAGCTATGGCATGATGTGTTCCATTGATGAGCTGAATTTATCGAAAGACTATCTGCCAGATGCTCCTGATGATGGTGTCTATGTTTTTAAAGAAGATCTTCCCCTGGGGATGGATATCAGGGATGCTTTAGACCTTGATAAGGTCATCGAATTTGAAATAACTTCAAATCGCCCTGATTGTCTGTCTGTTATCGGTCTTGCAAGGGAGACCTCGGCCACATTAAAAGTTCCGTTTAAAAAACGTGAACCTGTTGTAAAGGAAGAGGCTGATGGTGATATAAATGCCATTGCTTCAATTGAAATTGAAGATCCTGATCTTTGCTACAGATATTCCTCAAGAATAGTCAAAGACGTAAAAGTAGGACCTTCCCCTGCATGGATGCAGAGAAGACTCGCAGCTGCGGGTATGAGACCAATTAATAATATAGTCGATATTACAAATTACGTAATGCTCGAATATGGTCAGCCAATGCACGCTTTTGATTTTGAAAAGCTTGAAGGTTCCAAAATAATTGTACGCAGGGCCAAAGAGGGAGAGGAAATAACAACCCTTGATAGTCAGGTAAGAAGACTTGACAGCAGCATGCTCTGTATTTGTGATGCAGTAAAACCTGTTTGTATAGCAGGTGTTATGGGTGGTGAGAATTCGGAAGTCACAGAAAGCACCAGAATGTTGCTTTTGGAATCGGCAACCTTCAATTCTGCTTCCATTCGCCATACAAGCAAAAAAATAGGTTTGAGAAGTGAAGCTTCCAGCCGTTATGAAAAGGGACTTGACACTGAAAATACAGTTGCTGCTCTTAACCGCTGCGCTGAATTAATTGAAGAATTGGGCGCAGGCAAGGTTGTCAAAGGGATAATAGATGTATATCCCAGACCATATGTGAAGAAAGTGTTGAAATTCGAGCCAGAGCGTGTAAATGCTTTCCTTGGTACTGATATTCCTGCAGAGGAAATGGTAAGAATTCTCAAAGCCCTTGAGTTTGAGGTGGACGAGGAAAAAATGACGCTTTCTCCTCCGAGTTTCAGACGTGATATTGAGCATTTCCAGGATATTTGTGAAGAAATTGCAAGGTTTTATGATTATAACAATATTAAGCCGACACTGCTTTCAGGCAAGGAAGCTACTCAGGGAAGAAAAACCTACAAGCAGCGCATGGAGGATATAATCAGGAATACCATGACCGGATGCGGTCTTAATGAGGTTTATACCTTCTCAATAGTAAGCCCTAAGGTGTTTGATCAGATTGATATTCCTGAGGACAGCCCGCTGCGCAGGACAATTGTCATATCCAACCCTATGGGAGAGGATTTTAGTATTTTAAGGACAACAACTATTCCCGAAATGCTGAAATCACTCTCTGTAAATAATAACAGAAAGATACCTGAAGCCAGGCTGTTTGAACTGGCACATGTTTATATTCCTGTTGATGGTCAGCAGCTTCCAGATGAAAGACAGACCCTTACCCTGGGGATGTACGGTAGTGGTATTGACTTCTTTGAACTCAAAGGCTGTGTGGAACAACTGCTTTCCAATATGGGAATTGAAAAAGCCGAATTCAGGCCAGAAACAGATAACCCCACTTTCCATCCCGGAAGAACAGCAAGGCTCTTTGTCTGGAAAAATGGAGAAAGAAAGGATTGTGGTGTTTTAGGCGAGATTCATCCTGAAGTTGCAAAAAAGAACGAGTGTCCGCAAAGAACATATGTGGCAATGCTTGATGTGGAAACTCTTATTGAGGCTTCCAGTCTGGAAAAACAACATAATCAGCTTCCCAAATTCCCCGCAGTTACACGGGATCTGGCCATAGTTGTTGATGACAATGTCTATGTGGCAGATCTTATGGCGGCAATTCAGGAAAAAGGCGGAGAATTCCTGGAATATGTGAATCTGTTTGATGTCTATAAAGGTGAACAGGTTCCTGAGGGTAAGAAGAGTGTTGCGTTTGCTCTATCTTTCAGATCAAATGACAGAACTCTTAAGGATGAAGATGTAAACGTTGCTATGGACAGGATTTTAAAGAATTTAGAAAAAGGCTTTGACGCTCAGTTAAGGTAAGAATAACTTTTTATTTAGTTAATAATTAAAATTGAACTAAAGAAATAAGGTTGATACTGCTTTTAAAAAATAAGATGTCTGCATTGGCAGGCATCTTATTTTTTACAGATTCGCAGAATACTTGCAGTCTGCTGAATTAACTTAAAACAATAACCAATAATGACAAATAGTAGTGATTAAAATATGCTCCTTAAATAAGGAGGACGGTTCAGCCGTCTTTTTATCTCCACTTTTATTTTTTCTGCATTTTTGCTATCATAATGATAAAATACTATTATACAGGCAATTATGATTTCAGCTTTATAAGCTGATTGGAGCAATAACCTGAATAAATAGAAAATAGAAAGGAATTCCGCCTTGAAAATAAAAAGCGACAACAGTAATTTAATGTGTTCAGAATGGGTTGAACATGTACGAAATCTCAACACTCAATATGCTCTGGAGACTGGTAAAACTAAAAAATTTAAATTGGATGTTTTCGGCTGCCAGATGAATGAGCGCGACGCAGAAACTATTGCAGGAATGCTCACTGAAATGGGATTTGAAGAGATCAGGGAAGACGATTTTGCCCATATAATTGTCTTTGTTACCTGCTGTGTGCGTGAAAATGCCGAAGAAAAGGTCTACGGTCATATTGGAGCCTTGTCCAAGGTTTGTGAGGAGCAAGGTTCCATAATTGTGGCAAGCGGATGCATGATGCAGCAGCCTCATGTAGTTGAGAAAATCAAGAAGTCATACAGAAATGTAAAGATAGTTTTCGGAACACATAATATTCATGAATTCCCTGAACTTCTCTATCGCCATTACACTACAGGCAAGAGAGTTTTTGCGGTAAAAGAAAAAGAGGAAGGAATCAGGGAAGACCTTCCCATTAAACGTTCTGAAAAGCATAAGGCATGGGTTAACATTATCCTTGGCTGTAATAATTTCTGCACATATTGTATCGTTCCCCATGTAAGGGGAAGGGAGCGCAGCCGTAACAAAGAGGATATTATTAACGAAATAAAGACCCTTGCT
>JAAYMA010000022.1 GCA_012521615.1 Clostridiaceae bacterium
CAAATGGCTGGGTATTGGAAGGTTATGATGTAAATCAGGGAGGCTGGCAGCTTATAGAGGGAGATATACTTGCCTATTATGTGGACCAGAGAGCAAGTGATGACTTTACAGGGGCAGGTACTCATTAGGACAGGGATCTGTTCCCTGTCCTTTCTTCTATTTTGCAATAATTGCACGATTTATTCCTGAAAAATCTGTAAGGACTGTTGTCTCGAAATTATGCTCAGAAAAGATTTGCTGAATTTTTTCTGATTGATCATATCCGCATTCTACGGCAAGTATTCCATCCGGCTCAAGAAGAAGAGGTGCTTTTTTTGCAAGCTCCCTGTAAAACACAAGACCGTCCCTGCCGCCTTTAAGTGCCGTCAGGGGCTCGTAGTTTTTTACCGAGGGCATTAATGACGAAATATCTTCATCGGGAATGTAGGGCGGATTGGAGACTATAATATCGTATTTATCTTTCAGCCCAAATTCGTCCGACAAAAAGTCAGCGTTAATAAACTCAATCCTGTCAGCCACTTTATTGTTTACTGCATTGCGACGGGCAATTTCAAGAGCTGTTTCAGATATATCCACAGCTGTCATGGTGATATTTTCCACAAACTTTGAAATGGATATTGCAAGGCAGCCCGAACCTGTACCAATATCCAGACCTTTATAATCCGGTTTAGGGGGAAGCTTATACACTTTTTCAGAAAGGGATAAACTGCTCCAAAAAAACGTGCCGCCAAGGGCACAAATTACAGCCTCGGCCAGGATTTCGGTATCGGCTCTCGGGATTAAAACTGATGGATCCACATCAAACGTTAAAGACATAAATTCGCACTTTCCTGTTATATAGGCAAAGGGTTCGAAATTCCCCCTTCTTTCAACTAATTCAAAGTAATTTTTAATTATACTTTCCTCAAGTTCCATGTCACCATGAGCATAGATATAGCTTAAATCCTTATTTAATAAATACGACAAAAGAAGACCTGCCTCTTTGGACGGGTCCTCGATTTCTTTTTCTTTCAAATATTGGCCTGCTTTAAAAGTAAGCTCCTTTATGGTCATTTTATGCACACCTTAAAACTCTTTAAACAAACAATAACTTAAAGATTTTTCATCAGTTTTATTGCAAGTTTTCTACCGGATTTTTCACCGGCTCTTGCGATACACTCTCAGCCGAATTTACCGCTTGCTCTTCCTCTGCGGCATCAGCCAGATTTTCAGACGGAACTTCTGCCGGACTTTCAGCCGGCTCTTCCACAACAGCTTTTAACGATGCTATTGCCACTTCCAGCATGGAATCATCCGGCTCTTTGGTAGTTATTTTCTGAAGCATAAGACCAGGCATGCTTAATGCCTTTACAAGCCTGCTGTTTGTTTTGGCGGCAAATTTCAATACTTCATAGGAAATCCCGGCAATTACCGGAACCAGTGCCAGACGGATGACAATATTGAGCAGCCTGTTATGCCAGCCTGTAAGAGCATGGACAATAATACTTATCATTACCACCAGGAACATAAAAGTTGTACCACATCTTGGATGCAGAGTAGTATATTTTTTTGCATTCTCAACAGTGAGCTCTTCTCCGTTTTCATAGGCATGAATAGTCTTATGTTCGGCGCCATGATACTGGAAAACCCGTTTTATATCCTTATTCAGAGAAACCAGTATGATATAGCCGACAAAAATAATTATACGCACCAAACCTTCAATGACATTGGCCAAAAAGCCGCCTCTGCCTGTTGATGTGTCATAGCCCATTAAATTGGTTGAAAAATCGGCAATGAGATTTGGAAGAAGCATGAATATTCCTATCATGAAAGCAAATGCTATAATTACCGAACCATACAGGAAAAAGGTCATGTAGTTGTCGCCCAGTTTTTCCTGCAGCCATTTTTCGAACTTGCTTTCGGTTTCTTCTTCCTCTATATCCACAAGCTCTGCAGAATCCATGAGGGTTTTAATGCCTGTTACCATGGATTCAAACAGGGATACCGTACCCCTTACAAAAGGCAGGCCTGTAAACTTATTCTTTTTTGTCCAGGGAACACATTCTTTAACTTCAGTGTATATCTCCCCTGAACTTTTCCTGACAGATACGGCCATTCGGTCTTTACCCCTCATCATTACGCCTTCTATAAGGGCGGATCCTCCAATATTATCGCAGTTTTTAGGTTTTGTTAATACTTCTTTATTCATAAAAAAATATTCCCTCAGTTAAAATTCATTATGTTTTAATTATACAGCAGCAGAAGTATAACAACAATAAATAAAAAATTTAAAAGAATTGTAATTAAATCTTATTTTTTCTGTATAAAAACCTTTAAAACGGTTAATAATGTAAATGACCTCACAATACATTTTGACCCCCTTTACTTTGCCGGTTCAATGCCGGCCTTTTTTTTGCGGTTGTTTATGCCGATAATTAATAGTGGTATAATCCATATATTAATTCATATTCGGGGGTATTGTTTTGAATCTATACAAAAGAATTTTATGCATTTTCATAGCCGTTATTATTATACTTTCGATGCTGTTTTCATTGGTGCTTTCAGCTATTCCTGTCTTTGGTGCAGAACTACCTGCGCCACAGAATTTCAAGGCCGAAATTAACGGTACTTATGTTAAAATCAGCTGGGAGAACCTGGACACCGGAACTTCCTATTATTATACCGTCATTGAAAAAAGTACAGATCATGGCGAGTTCGTTCCCATAGCTTCCCTATATAAAGGAAGAACGTCATATAATGATTATTCAATATCAAACGGGCATATATACACTTACCGTGCCCGTGTAGTCTATACCACCCGGTTCAGTGCTTATACCCGGGAAGAACAAGTAATTGTTTATTACCCGACCGGCCTTTCTGTTTCCCAGACTTACAGTTCACAAGTGGACTTAAAATGGTCATACCCAAATTTACCGGCTGTTAAACCGCCTGAATATGATTTATTAGTTGAAAGAAAGAAATACGGCACCAACAGATGGGAAACCGTTGCCCAATTAACTGTGAGCGATAATTCCTGGAGCGATAAAAACGTTGAACCCGATACCCTCTATTATTACAGGATAAAAGTAAGATATCCCAACGGAAGATATACAAACAATATCCCGCACAGTGTCGGAGTTTCCACAAGGACCGGCTTTCCATTAAACACTCAGCTTACAGGGTATGCCCTATCTTCAAACAGGATAAGACTTGAATGGGATATGACAAATAATTTTGAAGGTACTGCTGTACTCCAGAGAATGGATGCCGCAGGCAATTACCGTACCATTTTTTCTTCAAGCCTGGCCAATACTTATACCGACTCAGGTCTTTTAAGCGGTGAAACCTATACATATCGTCTGTACATGAGATCAAAAAATGGTCAACACTCTGAATACACAGAAGAGATATCCATATCCACAGAAGTGGTACCCTGGCCATGGAATTTAAGTGCCAAGGCATTGCCTTCTGAACGGGTAATCCTTACATGGCAGTATCCCTATGAAGTTGAGACCGGATTTGAAGTATGGCGGAAAAGTACTGGCAGTTGGGAGAAAATAGGCGTTGTCGGCAGAAATATTCATGACTTTAGCGATACCGATATAGAAAGCGGACAAAGCTATACATATAAAATAAGGGCTATCCGCGGAGATACGGCCTTTTCTGCTTTCAGCCAGACTGCTTACGTAGATTATACTTACCCTGCAACCCCACCCATGCCAATCTTCTATACATACAATAATATGCTGTTTCTGTACAGCAAAGATGTTGTTCCTGAGAACACAACCTATACCCTTGAATACAGGGAAGGCATAAATGATGAGTGGACTGATTTTAAGACTGTCAGTCAGAGTTATCTATCAGCAATACTGACGTTTTCACCTGACACCGAGTTCCAGTTCAGAATCCGTGCAAACAATGAAAGCCTGGCAAGTTACAGCCCGCAATTGGATTTTTACGGGTCCAGCCCTGAGGCTCCTGAAGATTTTCAGGTTCAAATCATTGGATTCAGTCAGGTTTTGCTGACATGGAACCACCCCGGTAAAAAGACCGACGGCTATTATATTTATCGGATAGCAGACGACGGATCAAAGAAATTACTGGGCATGACAGAAAGCAGTGAAAGAAGCTTTATAGATACAACCCCGGTTGCGGGTTCCAGCTCAGAATACGCTATAACCGCCTTTAATACTGCAGGGGAATCTGAAATAAAAATTATTAAGGTAAATGTCCCTGAAATTAAAGCCTTTAAGGATGTTGAACCGGTAAAATGGGCACAGGATGCCATCTACGGCCTTCTTGGCAAAGGTGCATTTGAATATGGAGACGGATATTTCCGTCCCCTGACTGCAATAACCAAAGGCGAGGCTGTTCGCTGGGTATTAAGAACTTTTGATATTCCTTATGACATGAGCGGACTTTTTACCCCAACAGATATCTCTCCTGTAAACCCCTATTACAAGGATCTTATTACAGCGGTCAATCTGGGCATAATACACCCCGATGGATTTGACAGGGTTTTCCCGGGAAAAGTTATGACCAGAAGGGATATGGTCTTATTACTCAATAATGCTCTGAATTATTTGGGTATTCCGCTGGATTCCGCAACAGATGATGTGATTGAGAAATTCGACGATTACTACGAGATTGCTGCAGCCGAAAGACATATTATTGCCTCCTTTGCAGGTTCAGGTATCATTTCGGGGGATGGTAAAAAACTGAACCTGTCAGATAACGCAACACGCGCAGAAGCTGCAGTTCTTACCTACCGTATAATCCGAAGATATCTTAGATACAGATAAACAATCCAAATTATGTTTCAGATTAATCAGTAATGCAGCTTAAATACTTTAAATACTACAGCATAATTAAAACAGGACAGATAATTGAAATTGTCTGTCCTGTTTTTGTATTATAGGCATCTTTGGCCTCTGGTCGTCAAAAGGCATCCGCCAACAGTGCTTGTACCGAAATCTTAAAACATACATATATTGTATTAGGATTAAAACAAATGTGACTTTTTCCTACTGAAAAGTTCATGCAAGGTCAATAAATCCTGACAGATTTATTTATTGTTGTAGACAAAAGCTTGCAACACTGAAAGTAGGTACAAAGCAGGCATAGAAGGAGGTAGGAAGTGTTTCAACAGCAATTTTTCAGAAGGGATCAGGACAGGGATTTTGACCGGGACAGGGACTTCGGCAGACCAGGACAGCCCGGTTTCGGCCGCCGCTCACCTTTGGATATATTAAGATTTTTTCTGCCGGTTGACCAGCCATCTTTTCCCCAATACCCTCAATACGGCCCTCCTCCGGGTCCGCCTCCGACATTCATCCCTCAACAGCCTGTCGGAGTATTCGCAGTCGATCCCGGCGCAATAAGCAGTTGTCTGTTCAGGTTTACTTTTATCTGGCCCCACAGACAAAGAGGTTTCTGGTTTTACCCTATCTTTGTAGGTCCCAGATCTATTGCCGGCTTCAGATGGACCGGGTTTAACTGGTTGTACTTCGGTATGGACTTAAGAGACATTCAATCCTTTGCATGCATTTAACAGAAATCACACTTTACATTAGCCCTCACAGGCCCTCCTCATTCCATAAAAGTTAACACATAATTGCCACATATTATGTGTTAACACCAGGAAAAAAACGAGTCCTCATACGGGGACTCGTTTTCCCTGTGAAGTGAAGGGAAAATTTTATCCTTTTACCGCTCCTGCGGCTATTCCCTTCGTTATATGCTTGTTCAAAATAACATACGCAATAAGTGACGGGAAAGCAGAAAGTGCCATTACAGCGAATTGGGCTGAATAATTGGATGAATACATTCCCGAGAAGTTATACACAGAGAATGGCAGTGTTCTGTACCTGTCACTTGTAAGGTACGTTGCCGCCATAATAAACTCGTTCCAGACATTGAGGAAGGCGGTGATTATGACGGTCATAATTGCAGGCTTTAAAATCGGCAATACTATTGTAAACAATAGTCTGAAAATACTGCAGCCATCCATTAAAGCAGATTCTTCAACAGCATCAGGTATGGTGTCCATGAAACCCGACATTATGAAGGTTGCCTGGGGCAGGTTAAAGGCGACATATGGAATAATAAGGGCAAAATAGCTGTCCTGTATTTTCAGGTCTGCAAATGTGATGAAATTGGACAATAACGTCGCATGTATAGGGATCATGAAGCCCAACAGCACTATATTCAAAAACACATTACTGAGCCTCCACCTCATACGCTTAAAGCCGTAGGACATCATGACCGACAGAATCACTATAAGTGATACACTCACCACTGCAACAATAACACTGTTTACCAGGTACTGAGGCACTTTACCATCTGTCAGAGCAAGGCGGTAATTCTCCCAATGAGGATTTTTGGGCCATACAAGGAATTTAGGTCCGAACAGTTCATTGGCCTTCAAAAGCGAAAAATTTATAAGCCATATAAGCGGAAAAATACATCCTACAGTTAATACTGAGCACAGCAAAATTTGAATATATCTGAAAATTTTCTTTTTTATTTTCCCTCTGATACTATGCTTATTGGAAACAGTCTCTGCCATAGCTTTAACCCCCCTCTCATATATCCCTCGGCTTAAATATTTTCTGCACAACTACAGTGGTTATCAGACATATCACCACAAACACAACAGCTATAGCATTGGCATAACCGTATTTCTGTGCAGTAAAAGCCTGGGTATACAGATAGTTGGCAACAAACTGGGTCTTAGTACCCGGTCCGCCGTTGGTCATAAGATAAATGGGTTCCATCTGCTTCAGCGAGGAGGTTATGGCTATTGAAACATTTACAAGTATTACCGGCTTTAACATGGGATAAGTTATATTAATAAACTGTTGCCATGAATTGGCCCCGTCAATTCTTCCCGCTTCAAACAGTTCTTCGGGTATGCCCTTTATACCCGAGTAATATATCAGAAATGCATAGCCAAATCCTTGCCACATTATGACGAAGACTACTGAATAGAGTGCAACATGCTGGTCTCCCAGCCAGTCATGCTTTAAAAAACCCAAATGTACCGCATCAAGAAATTTATTAAGTAATCCATATGAGGAATTAAAGACATTAACCCACATTTTCGAAGTTACAACTATGGATATTACACAAGGTATGAACAAAACAGCTCTGAAAAACGATTCCAGCTTCCCGCCCAATTTATCAACAATAATTGCGAAAAACATGGCTATAGGATGCTGAATTAACACAGTACATATTGCCAATACTGCTGCATTTATTAGCGATGTTACAAACACTTTGTCTTCAAAAATTACTTTCTTGTAATTTTCGAGACCTATAATATTGAATTCACCGATCCCCTTCCAATCCGTCATACCGTAATAAAAGCTTTTGAAGATTGGATAAAGAACGGCGAATGCATAAATTATAAGTCCCGGGAAGACAAGCGCGAAAATTACATATTTATTTCTTCTTATCCTGTCCATATGCTGTCCTCCAAATTCCTATCATAGGCTTACCAGCTTCCCTGCCATGACGGGGGAAGATCAAATCCTTATAGGTCATATACATGTCAGGTAAATTAATGCACTTAACAGATGTGTAATCAGACTGCAAATAAGCCTTTATTTCTATAAATTAACTTTATTTTCAATATAATTACTTCTTTAAAGACATTATAATATATTGATTTCTAATAATTATAGATAATTCATGGTTTTGCCCTAATTTTGCCGAGCAGGGAAAACTCCCTGCTCGACCTTTATTTTCAATATACTTATTTTATTTATTGTACTGCGCTGTCGAGTTTTGCAAGGAACTCGTCAACTGATGTTATGCCAGCCGCAAATTCCTGAATGTAATTTTCAACATTGGCTTTCCAATCGCCAGGGTTGAAGTCGTTCCATGGAGTACCGCTCATGGATGTAGCTGTGTTAAGTACATCAGTAATCTGAACCTGGAGAACATTTTCTTCTCCGGTCATGTAGTCACTATATTTCTGTCCAGGTACAACAAGTCCTTGCTGCCAGCCAATCTTCGGCCAGTTATCAGGATGCATCATGTAGTTGAGGAGTTTGATAGCTTCGTCTTTCACAGGTGATGAAGCAGAAACTGCATATCCGCCGCCATTCCATGCACATACGTCTGTAATCTTGCCTTTTCCGTCTTCAACAACCGGGAATGGAATTAATCCTACATTCTCTCTGAAATGTTCGGAGTTGTCCGGATTGCTTGCCATACCGACTTCCCATGCCCCCATATAGAACATTGCAGTCTGTTCTTGCAGGAACAAGTTCTGTGCAGCACCATAATCGGCAGATACAAAGGAATCCTGGAACAATCCTGCGTCAACTAATTCTTTAAAGAGTTCAGCAGCTTTTCTGATATCGGGATCTTCTGAGAATTTTGTCTTACCGGTAGAAGCATCGTAAATTGTCTGCTGATTGCCGCTAACCTTGATTACAAGATCCTGGAAGAACAGGTTCAGGATCCATTTGTCTCTTCCGTTGATGGACAGTGGCTGGATACCCTTCGCCCTGAAATCTTTTGCTGCCTGCAGAAGTTCACCATATGTACCGGGTATTTTAACTCCGTTTTCTTCAAATATGGCTTTGTTTATAAAGATTGTGGTAATATCCTGGTTTCTTGGAAGTCCGTATAATTTACCGTTATAACTGAAGTCTGTGGTGGAGCCTTCAAAGAAATTGTAAGAAGCATAATCAGCGGGATTTAACTCTGCAGCATAGCCTTTTTCCATAACAGCCTCAAAGAACGCCGGCTGACCCCATACGTTGAATATATCAGGCAGATTGTTGCTTGCAACATAGGACTGGAATTTCTGTTTAAAAGGCTCGTCCTGGAGAGCTTCAATTTCAATGGTGATATGATCGTTTTCTTTCATGTAGTTGTCAAGGATTGTCTGCTCCAGTAGTCCCTGCCCGGAGGATCGATCTGGCAGGTTAGAGAAGAATTTAATAGTCACAGGCTCTTTAGTTTCCTCAGCAGGAGTACTCGGTGTTGAATCACTTACTGTCGGCGTAGGAGATGTTTCTTTACTTGCCTTTTTTCCGCAAGCGGCCATGCTTAACAGAAGAGCTATAGCCACCAGAAAAACTAAGCCTTTTCTGAACAGTTTCATTAAAAACTCCTCCTTAAATATAGTTTAATTTTGACATTTTAACTATACCATTTAATTAATAAATAATAAGTAGACAAATTTTTAAAAAGGTTTCTGTTTTTTATGAAATTACAGAACAGGAATTTATATGGATATTTATTAATTTTTTTTGAGCAATACTCTAAAAAATGTTATAATGTAATTACTTTGAATTGTAAACTATCCCAAGAGGAGAGTTTTAATTGTGAAGTTTGATTTTTTCAGCTCTGCTAAAAATACTTTTATGAACTCCAGCATCAGAAAAAAATTGATCCTCGTTAACTGTTTTATAATCCTTATTGTAGCGTCCTCCATCGGTCTAACATCTTATGCATTGTACCGCGAGACTATAACAAACCGGCTGACAATGCTTAACCTGAGAGATATAAAACAAGTCGCTACAAGTATAGATTATATACAGCATGAGATTGAAGATTTATCTTCATTTATCGCTTCAGACGCTACAGTGAACAGAACCATTTCCTACACCAAAGAACAGCTTGACAATAACCCGGCAGATCAGAATTATGTTGAATATATGATTAATAATCTCCTTGTTGCAAAGAATTACGTTACTTTCATAAGTGTTTACGCTGATAACGGCTTCAGCTATTATGCCTCTTCTGACAAAAGCAGTAATATCCCCGAGTTTGATGACATCAAATCTACAAAAATCTATAGATATGCATATACAATGAAAGGTGCGCCGCTGTGGGTTTATGTTCCAAAGGAAAATACTGATTTTATTATAAACAATAAAGGCGATAAGATATCAATGTTCCGCACCTTGCTTAAACTGAATGATTACTCAACAAAGGCTTTTATGATGATTTCCATCAATACAGCCGTGGTAAACAATCTTTTTGAAAATATTCTGAGCATTAAAGACAGTACGATTATATTCCTTGATCAGTATAATAACCCTTTTTTAAATCTGACCAATATAGCAAATGACATAAATGTCTATGACATTAAAGCAAATTTACCTGATTCTTTCTATAACCTTAATGAAGGAACAGAGATATATACCTATAAAGGTGAAAAGCACCTTCTTACGTTTACAAGTTTAAGATGCGGCTGGAAGATTATCAACGTCGTTCCTATGCGGAGTTTTGCAATTAACCTGTCCTATGTGCCGGTTATTGTTATAGTTATTTTTATATTTGCATTGGTTTTAGGTTTCTACTTTACCACATATACAGCTTCATTTTTAACCAAACCCATAAAGGACCTGGTCGATTCAATGGACCGGGTTAAAAAGGGTAATTTTAAAGAAAAGGTCAAGTTCAAATACAATGACGAGATTGGAAAATTAGGCAAGGGCTATAATGAGATGATATCGTACATAAATAACCTGCTGAATAAAGTTTACGCCCTTGAAATAGAAGAGCGGATTGCCGAACTTAAAGCCTTGCAGGCCCAGATTAACCCCCACTTTTTATACAACACGCTTGACACTATCTACTGGAAAGCAGTGGGCGGCGACAACAAAGGCGTTGAAGACATGATTCATGCCCTGTCAAAGGTATTCAGGCTTGCACTGAATGTGGGCAAAGAGTACTTCTATATTTATCAGGAAAAAGAATTTATCGGATATTATATTCTCCTTCAGGAGAAAAGATATAAAAATAAACTTAACTACAGTATCTATTTCACTCCCGACATCCTGAGCTTTAAAATCCCGAAACTGATCCTACAGCCGTTTGTAGAAAATGCTATTATTCACGGAACTGAGACCAATGACAAAAAAACTACCATAAATGTTTCGGGCCGTTTATTAAATGGCAGGATTTATTTTGAGATTGAGGACAACGGTGCCGGCATCCCGCAAGACAAACTTGAAACATTACTCAACCCTGATACTGAAAAATTAACTCCATCCAAAGGCGGCTACGGAATCAAAAACGTTATTAACCGTTTATCCATCTATTACAATAACGACTATTCATTAAAGATCGACAGCGAGCTGGGAAAGGGTACTAAAGTAAGCATCTCGGTTCCTACCTCGCCACAACTGGATATAGAAAGGAAGTAATTATGCATAAGCTGGTAATTATTGATGATGAATATGAACATGTCCACGGTATTGCCAACTATATTGACTGGGCGAAATATGATATTGAGGTGTGCGGTGTCGCCTATAACGGGAAAGAAGGGCTGGAAGTTATAAAAAACACGCACCCGGATATTGCACTGGTGGATATCCAGATGCCCCATATTGACGGTCTTGACCTGACAGAAAAAATCAAAGAGATGGGCATGAATGTGCAAGTAATTATTGTAAGCGGATACGACTATTTTGAATATACTAAAAAAGCCATAGAGCTCAAGGCAAGCAATTATCTCCTGAAACCCTGCTCGGCAGAGGAAATCATCCAGGCCGTGATGAGGGCCAAAAACGCGGTCATCGAGGAACAAAACAGAAAACAGATGATCAGCGAGTACCAGGACTTATTTAATCAGTATAAAAACCTGCTCCGCTCCCAGTTTCTGTCCAGGCTGCTCGACAATAAACTCAGAAACCGCTCCACCTTTTTTAATGAGTGCAGCAAATACGAAATAAATCTGACTGAAACCCCCTGCTGTACAGCTATTATCAGGATAGAAGACAAACATGAGCTTTATACAAAGCTCAGCAATGAAGAATTTGACTTCGTCCTCCTTCAAATAACAGAGACTATAAAAGGTATGGAAGGGCCGGGGCTTCCATTCGAGATAGTCATGAAAAACGATGATATAGTAATTATCTCTTCCCATAAGGAACTGGAGACAACTTCATTTAAGGAGTTCATCATTCAGATATTTGATGAACTGACATACAATTATGATTACAATTTTATTGCGGGCATAGGAAAAATCGCACCCTCACCTTTACAATCCCATAAATCATACAGGGAAGCATTGGCTGCCCTGGAAAGCTGTATATTCCTGAGCGACAAGAAAATTGCAGTCTTTGATGACCAGATGTCTGAAGAGAACATTCTCCACCTGTATCCATCCCAGGATGAAGAAAAAATATTTGAGGCAATAGAAACAGGTGATTTTGCCCTTGCTGAAAAAAGCGTCACCGGTTTCTTTGAGAATTTCGAACATGTTAATATAAGGGACAGTTATTATATTAAGAAAATTGGTGTTTTGCTCCTGAATAATATTACAAACTTCTGTACCCGCAAAAATATTGATTCCCAGAATCTGCAGACACTGATTCTGAAAAGCTATGATGAGATTACTGAAACCAAAGATTTAAAAACCTTAAGTCTTAAAATTGCTAACATTGTAGAAAACATAATTAAAGAAATCCACGATGATGCCCCATTGAACAGGTTTATTCAAAAAGCGCTGGATTACATACATAAGAACTATCATAAAAATATCAGCCTTAAAACAATGGCAGAAGAACTCTATATTTCTCCGGCCTACCTGAGTTTCCTTTTCAAGCAGGAGATGAAAACCAATCTTATTGATTACCTTAACAGCTACAGAATTGAGATGGCCAAGGAACTCCTTAAGGATGTACACCTGAAGAATTATGAAGTAGCATATAAAGTCGGGTTCCAGGACGAAAAATATTTCTGCAAAATATTCAAAAAATATACCGGACTTACTGCTTCCCAATACCGAGACAGTTTAAGAATTAAAAGATAGGTAAAAGGCTGCACTTTCTTTTTAAGAAAAGTTGCAGCCTTAAAAATTTCACAATCTTCTTTATGTTAAGCAATTATCTTTCTATCTCATAAGTTTATTTCTATATGTCCAACTTATAACTATTATCATCCATATACAATCTGCCTGAATCTCTACCTTCGAGGAGGATATATGGCGATTAAAGGATTTCTTATGAGCTTCTGGCTTTCTTTCTGAAGCTTATCACTGCCAATGCAGAGCCAGCCATAATAACAAGCATCATTACTGCCATAACATCGGAACTTCCGGTCTTGGGTGCTTCAGTTGCCGGAGCAGGTGCTGCAGCTTTAATAGTAGGCTCCGCTGAATCTGAAAGGAATATGTCCTTAACAGTATAGACGCTGCTTCCGCCATCCAGACCCATAAAGTTGACCCATGAAATCATTGCTATACCTTTTTCTTCAATAGGAAGTACTACATCCTGGTACTCATCGGTAAGAGTAATGCCAAGATCTTTAAGATTGAATGTGAAGGTATCTGATACAGCAATTTGTGCATTAGCGGTATCGCCTGTAGCCTTAACAATAATGTGCAAATAGGGTAATGTTGCTTCTGCATCGCCGCAGTTGATTTGTGTCCAGTTACCCGGTCCCTGTACGGCGCCGTCAATTTCCTCTCCCGCGTTTACAAAGCCGCCACTTACCATTTTTCCGTCCTTGACAAGATCAACAGTAGCAGCAAAAGAAATAACTGTCGCAAACATCATGCAGCAAACTAAAGCAGCAGTAAACAATAACATTTTTCTGGAAGCAAAAATTTTCATTGTTGAGGCCCTCCTTTATAATAGTTTAATGTAAAACTAAATAAAACATTATTTAGTAGTCGCAGATATTTTGTTAAATATGCTTAAGTTTTACGTACAACCTAATACTATCATTATGCCGGATTATTGTCAATAATTAACTGATATTTTTAAAAATTCGGAAGCTTTACTTATGGTATCTAAATTGGATATAATAGTTGTAGATACACCATTAATCACATATAATGATATTTTTGCATTATTAAGTCCTTATGCATTACCCGAAGAAATATTGGTAAATCCACGCAAGTGTAACGTTAATCTTAAGAGACGGGTCAGGAGACTTTACTTTCATGATTGAAGCCGAAACTTTTTAATAAACAGGGGTTTACCCGGGCTGGATGATAAAAAATGAAAAATATGAGTATAAAGAAATTTTTAGTTGATCTGAAAGAGACTTTTAAGAAGCTCGGAACTTCAAAGAAAAGAATCTATTCATGGCTGCAGTATGTTTTTACTATAGTTTTCTTTGTTTCTGCTTTTCTTTTTGTTAACGAAGTTTTTATCCAGCCATACCGCTCCAGAAAAGTTATGGATGAAATTAAAAACATATATCAGAACACAGGTGAAAATCCAGCCTCTGATACCCCATTGACGGATGTTTTGGATTCAGGTTCTTCTGATTTGAACGGCTGTAACCCCGCTACACTGCCAAAATTTAATGAAATACTGAAAATAAACGATGATGTTCAGGGATGGATTACCATACCCCTTACAAAGATAGATTATCCGGTTCTCAAAGCCAAAGACAATGATCCCGACTTTTATCTTTCAAGAAATATATACGGGGAAAAAGATAAGAACGGCAGTATTTTTATAGATGCAAATTCCTCAATTGAGGCAAAGAACATAGTTATACACGGACATAATATGAAATCAGGAGACATGTTTCACGATTTGGTTGAATTTCAGGATATAGAATATTACAAACTGCGTCCTGTAATATATTTCGATACCATATACCAGACTAATGCGTGGAAAATTATATCTGTATTTATCACAAACGGTTCTAGTGCAGAAGAACCCTTTTTCGATTACACAAGGTCTGAATTTGTTGACAGTTCTGATTTCCTGAACTTTGTCTATCAGTTAAAAGTCCGTTCCATCTATAATACAAATGTTGATATAAATGAAAATGACCAGCTAATAACTCTATCCACCTGCACCTATGAACTTCCGGACTACAGAAATGTGGTTATTGCAAGAAAAGTCAGGGATAATGAAGAAATAGATGTTGATGTGGAGAAAACAACAAAAAACAATCCTTTGTATACCGAAAGATATTACAGGACCTACGGGGGAACCCCACCAAAAGTCTCGAGCTTCGAGGAAGCCTTACAAGCTGGCGAAATAGACTGGTATAATCCTGATTATAACCCTGTTTCCCATCCTGCTTCTGCATACTGAAATGATATCGGATGAACTAAAAACCCAAAAACGCCCATTTGGGCGGTTATTTTAATCCAGCTTTAAAATCAGCTCAAGGACCCTCTTTGCACAAATCCCCATCATTTTTCTTGTAATATATCCCAAAGCCTTGGCCAGAAGTATCCGTTCCGGATAGCCGCACTACATTTTGACATCATTGCCTGCCCTAAAATCTTTATAATGCTCTCCGTATGTCCGCCAGTCAGCCGTTCCAGCCCCACTCGCCTCTCAACATGTCTCCCAAAAAGCTCCCTGTTTATTTTGAGGCCCTGTTCAGAACATTATTTGACTTGCTCTATATAACAAAAAAGACTGCCATTAAATGCAGTCTTTTTTGTTATGGTCGAGGTGAGAGGACTCGAACCCCCGGCATCTTGGTCCCAAACCAAGCGCGCTACCAGCTGCGCTACACCTCGATATTATGTTGCCTTTCAGCGGCAAGCTATATTATACAATGTTTGTTGAGCTATTTCAACCCCTAAATTCAAGGAATTATTTTCAGCGCTGCGTTTTGGTGCTTTAGAAAAACCGTCGATCTGACCGATGATTCCATTATTGCAGATCGACGGACGCGGGTATACCTCATTTAGAGTAGTGCGATTATGCGAGGCAACTAATTTTTGACCTGTTCGGGGATTGGGGCATCAATATTGTTCAGTATCCATCTTCTTACTGTTTTTGTATTGACATCGAAATTGCTTGTATTTAGTATTGAACCCCACTTCTCTTTTATTTCCTCAAAGCTGTCTTTAGTTGAATCGGCATAGGGGATTTGTTTCACAAACAGAAACCAGTTATTCCCTACCGATTGTTTCGCACCTTTATATGCCCAGGTGGTCCAGCTTATCCCTTCCTCGTTAAACCTTCTCATAGCGTATTCTTCTAAAGGGTCGCAGTTAAATTCCCCTACATAAACGGCTGTCTTGTATCTTGACCGGAAAGATTTAAGCTCACTTATTCTTAAATCTATCATGTTTTTCGTCCTGTCATACAGATGCATTTGATAGAGTAAGTTTTCCCAGCCGTATTTTGCAGGATCCGGCAAACAATTTCCTGTCCAGATGGCCTCCATTGATATTATATGATCAGGATCCACACTTCTGATTGCATGGTATATCTCATCATATACACTGAAAGTTCTTTCAAGAGCCTCTTTACTTCCGGGCGGGTATGCGTGCTCGCCTTCGTATCCGCCGTTGTTCTGAGGTTCGTTCATTATATCGTAAGCAGCAACTACAGGACTGCCTTTATAACGCTCAGCAATTTTTACCCATAACTCCTTAAAGACCTGCCTTAGTTCAGGACTGTCATAAAGGTCATTTCTTCCAAGGGTTCCGCACGAGTGGTCCATACTCTGCCCACCAGGCGCACCGTGGCAGTCAAGTATATCATAAATGCCGCGTTTGCCGCATTTCTCTATAACCCAGTCAAGTCTTTTAAATCCGGGATTGCTGTCAAAATCCTCACCTGTTATCCAGTTTCCTTGCTCATCCTTCATGAAATTTCTGTACCAGAAAGGAACACGGATACAGTTAATTTTCATTTCCTGAAGAATATCCAGGTCAGTGGCAGTAAACCAATTGTCCTGATATGTATCAAACAACTTCTGGATTTCTTCTTCAGTAAAGCCTCTTTGGTGAAGGGCATTAATGGTATCAAGGTTTGCCCATTCCCTGTCCTTGCCGTTTACAGGACACATCCAGCTTTCCTGAATCAGCCATCCGCCGGCATTCACCCCTCTTAAAACAACAATTTCCCCTTTTTTGTTTACAAGATATCCATCTTCAACCGTTAAAAAATCTTCATCGGAAAGGGGAGCATTAATTTTCCAGGCTGAATGGATATTTTCTTCCGATGAAGAAGTTGAAAGGGGTGGAATGCCAGTTGGTGTGTCTGATGAAGAAACCTGCTTGAAACTATCAGAAAACATAATATATACTCCTGCTCCTAACAAAATTGTTGCCAGAACAATGAAGAGTATCAGTTTTTTTAATTTGGTCCTCATATTGCTCCTCTAAACAATTTTGCATGTCAGTTTAACAGCCCTGCTATGGCTGTGCCTATAAGGGTGGCATTCTCAGCCTTAACAAATTCGCAATAAATATTTAATTCATCATTTAGATAAGTCCTTACATAGTAATTAAGTTTATCCCTGAAAAGCTTTGATTTATAGAATGTGGTGCCTTCTGCAGTAATGCATACAGGTTTTAAAGGATTTTTCCCTTTTCCTGTTTTCTGCATAATTGCTGCAAGGTTAACGGCTACAAACTTTGCCGCTCTTTCAATGACCCCGTCTATAAGGTAATATAGCATGAGCCTGTCACTTTGACCTGCCTCATGGTTTGCACATTCTGAAAGTATGTATTTTGACGAATAGGGATAATAGCAAAATTCATCAATATCCCGGGAACTTAATACTTCCACTTTCTCAAACCGTTTTTTAAACTCGGCCGAGAACATATTTTCAGATATTGCCCTGCGGATAACTTCCGTTATCAGACTTCCCTGATAGGCACCTGATATCATTTTTTCAAGCTGCTGGCTGCCGGGATCTATTGTTTTACTGTCCAAACATGTATCAATCTCTCCCCTGGGTGCTTTATCATATCCGCCTGATTCTGTGTTAATAATAGTAGAACCCTGTGCATCAAGTCCGTGAGCTTTTGCTATATTGACATTCTCCTCTATGTAGCAGGTATTCATTCCGGTACCCAGTATAAATCCTATATAACTGTCAAACACTCTGTCAGGATATGCGGCCTTTCCGCCAAGTAATGTAGCAACGGTATCATTCAGTATGACTATGCTTTTTTCCTCTTTTACTCCTCTTTGCTTGAGAGCTTCAAGCAGGCCCTTGCCGATCTCTTGGCCCACCATATCCCGGACTTTGACCTCTTTATTGAACCTTATAAGCCGGCCGTCCTTGTTTGGCAGTATTTCAGTCGGATAGGAGAAACAAAAACCAATTTTATTACTTCTATGTATAACAGGTTCCAGATAATCTGCAATTGTATTGAAGAATTCCTCTTTAGAAATTTCACCATTGGTACCTGGCATTGGGTAACGTTTAAAATCTTCAATTACAGGTGTTTTATCTGAATCAAAAGTCACTACTGCCACTCTGAAATTGGTGCCTCCGGCATCCATGACTATTACCGGCTCGTTTAATGCTATTTCACCTTCAGGGCTTATATAGGTACATAACATGCCGAGACTGCTGCTTTTTCCGGCAAGACCGTCCTGCATTTCCCTGATAAACTTTTGAAGTTCCTGATCAAAGCATATGTCATCTGCAAAAATACTGTATTTTTTCAGGAATTCTGTCGCTCTACCTTTAATATCAGCCATATTGATGCTCCTTTATTTTGATGTGTGAATATAAAATTTTCCCCCTAATATACTTCTGTTTTTTGTACAGGCCGTTACAGATTGTCAGTCTTGATTGATTGTATACAATTATAATATTATAATGTAAATAATACCATACATTATATTGCTCTACAATATGGACAAAACTGCTAAATGGAG
>JAAYMA010000023.1 GCA_012521615.1 Clostridiaceae bacterium
TCATACCTGCACCAGTACGATCACGCAGCTCTTTTACCATGCTAGCACTTATGCTCATAACTACATCCTCCTATGTTTATATTTTATATACGTAAATTTATGCGTTTTCAGCTTCTTCCTGATCAGGTTCTGAAGCAACTTCTGCATTATTGTCTTCTGCTACTTCTTCTGTCTCTGTTGCCTTTTCTGCATCTGCGATTGAACCCATTTCTCCTTGTTTTCCTTCAATAACAGCATCTGCTATTGTGCTGCTGATAAGTTTTACTGCTCTGATAGCATCATCGTTACCTGGGATGACATAATCAACTTCATCAGGATCACAGTTAGTATCAACAATAGCTACTATAGGTATGCCTAATTTTCTGGCTTCAAGTACAGCATTTCTTTCCTTCTTGGGGTCAACAATAAATATAGCTGAAGGAAGCTTTTTCATCTCAACTATACCGCCAAGATTCTTCTCAAGCTTTTCCATCTCAAGATTTAATTTACTTACTTCTTTCTTTGGAAGAACTTCGAACACACCCTCTTCTTCCATCTTTTTGAGCTCGAGAAGACGGTCAATGCTCTTTCTGATAGTTTTGAAGTTGGTAAGCATTCCACCGAGCCATCTATTATTTACATAAAACTGACCACAGCGTTCTGCTTCTTCCTTAATGGCATCCTGAGCCTGTTTCTTTGTACCGACGAAAAGAATGCTTCCGCCGTCCATAATCAGGTCTCTGACAAAGAAATAAGCCTCATCGATTTTTTTGACTGTTTTCTGGAGATCAATAATATAGATTCCATTTCTTTCTGTAAAGATGTAATCCGCCATCTTGGGATTCCATCTTCTGGTCTGATGACCGAAGTGTACTCCTGCTTCAAGCAGTTGTTTCATTGAAACTACTGACATAAAAAAATCCTCCTTGTTATTTCCTCCGATATCTTCCACTTTGTAAAGGACTTATTAATAAAAAGTATTAATAAGCACCTCTTTACAAATCAGATATCGTGTGTATTTTAAAAATACCCGTAACATTATAGCACGGGTTACATATGATTGACAAGAAAAAAGTCAATAAAGAGTTTTTTCTTTCTCAACACCGTGTTCATCATGGCTGGGATTTCTTTTCACTAATATTGCAGCTTTAGTTATGGCAGAAATAATATCAACTTCAAATTGGCTTCTTAAATTATTTATTTTTGAATATACTTCGCCTTTTGGTGTTACCACATACTTTGGGGGTAAATCATTCAGGGCTTTGGCTGCTATATCAAATTTGCAGCGTTCGCATTGACATACGTTGATATCTGGCAAAATCTCCTCCATAGTATGTAACACTATTTCTTCCATATAATTTTTCATTTTAAGCTGCATAAACAAACCCCCTTTTTTATAATTTTAACACATTAATACAAAAATAAACATATTTTATTATAATTTATCTTCATATTGTTTATTGTAAAGAAAGGGTTTTTCCAGTATCCGCTTTAACCTGATAAGAAAAGGTTCGTTAAGATCTATGGGTTTAATAAGGATTGTATGTATTTTGCTGAGATTTCCGCCTAAAACATCTGTGAAAAGCTGATCCCCAACAATTGCAACATTTTCACGCGGAAGATCCATTTTCTTTAAAGCCAGTATAAATCCACGACTTAAAGGTTTTAAAGCTTTATAGACATACTCTATATCAAGGGGTTTGCAAAATTCTTCAACACGCTCTTTTTTCGCGTTTGAAACTATGATTACTTTAATACCGCTTTCTTTCAATGCTTTAATATAAGAAATAAGATTGGCATCAGGCTTTTTTATATGAGTTGCAACCAATGTATTATCAATATCAAGTATTAAACCAAAAATTTTTTTCCTGATAAAATCCTCAGGTGAAATTGAATAAATTGACTTTACCATGGTGTCAGGTTTTAAGATTTTAAGCATTATTACCCTCCAGTTATAATAAGTTAAACATAATGATACTATATTTTTTTAAACTTTCCTATATTTATACAGGAATTATCCTTTTTTATCAAACCTCCAGTATACTTTGTTGCCTGTAATCTAAATAAATTACGAATAAACCAGTTTCTTAAATTCATTTATATCAGTGACAGGAGCCTTGCATGCAAATCTTTCACATACATAGGCTGTGGTCTTCCCCTCCTTCATCTTGTAAGTTTCAGTGAAAGGTGAAATTTTATCTATAACATGATCGTCGGGTTTCTTTAATAACCATACTGTAAAAGGATGAAAATTCAAAGAAACCTCTTCTATAAAGGGCTTCGCATTGTCGAAATCATCTGCTGCGATTACTATTTCCTTTCCACCGGTATATGCAAACATAAGCGCAATTAAAGAATAGGCATGGCTCATAGGATTTAAGGTTATCTCATCCGAAAAAGCTTTAAAGATGTCATGTGCTTTTGTCTCAAGCTCCTGCTTTCCTGTCAGCCGGCTTAATCTTATGAAATTCAATGCTGCAACCGAATTGCTTGAAGGCATTGCACCATCATATATTTCTTTCGGACGGGATATGAGTTTTTCGCCATCGTTTCCATAAACATAAAATCCTCCGTCTTCTTCATCCCAGAACAACGACAAAAATTTTTCAGAAAGACTCAAGGCCTTTTCAAGATAATCAGATTTTAAAGTTGTTTCATATAATTCGATAAGACCAAAAGTCAGAAATGAATAATCTTCTGCATAGCCTAAATATGCAGACTCCCCTTCCCTGTACCTTGCCAGAAGTCTTCGGTCTTTATTAAAAAGATTCTTATATAAGAAGTCTACTGCTTTTTGGGCTGCATTCGTAAAACTTTCTTCATTCAGCAATCTTCCGGCCATTGCCATTGCAGCTATCATAAGACCATTCCATGAGGTAAGAATTTTATCATCCTTGTGAGGATGTATGCGCTGCTTACGGTATTGGAAAAGCTTTTCTCTTAAAGGTTTAAGCGCTTCTGTTTCTTCAAAGGGAAGATTATTGTTAATAAGGTTAGGTATATTTTTACCCTCAAAATTTCCTTTGGAGGTTATATTGTAAAAAGAAGCAAATTTTCTTCCTTGCTCTTCCCCCAAAACTTCGTAAATTTCAGAAAGAGTCCAAAGATAAAATTTTCCTTCCACACCTTCCGAATCAGCGTCTTCTGCGCTGAAGAAGCCGCCTTCACTTGAAGTCATATCCCTTAGAACATAAGTTAATATGTCCCGGGCAATGAAGGCGTATTTATTCTTTTTAGTTGCCTGGAAGGCTTCAAGATATGCAATGGCAAGAAGGGCATTGTCGTAAAGCATTTTTTCAAAGTGCGGCACCAGCCATTTCCGGTCTGTTGAGTATCTGGAAAAGCCATATCCAATATGGTCATAAATACCGCCTTTGTACATGGAATCAAGCGTTTTCTCAACCATTTGAAGTGCTTGCTCATTTCCGGTTACCTTCCAGTACCGCAGGAGAAACATAAGGTTATGAGGAGCAGGAAACTTCGGGGCACTTCCAAAGCCACCGTAAATATCGTCAAAATACTTTTTAAAATACGAAAAAGCTCTGTCAAAAATATCTTCAGGAATGTCCCTTTTACTCGAGACCTGTTTTGCCGAAATATATTCAGTGATTTTTTCTCCTGAACTTATAAGGTCATTACGGTTTGTTTTCCAGGCGCTTTTTACAGCGTTGAGGATACTTATTAATCCCCGTATGCCCATCCTGTCTTCCTTAGGAAAATAAGTGCCGGCAAAAAAGGGCTTCTGATCAGGTGTCATAATTACAGTAAGCGGCCATCCCCCATGCCCTGTCAGCGCCTGACATACATCCATATATATATGATCGATATCAGGTCTTTCCTCCCTGTCGACTTTGATTGACACAAAATTTTCATTTAGTATCTCAGCAACCTCAGTATCTTCAAAGCTTTCTCTTTCCATGACATGGCACCAGTGACAGGTCGAATAGCCTATAGAGAGAAATACGGGCTTGTCCTCTGCTTTTGCCTTTTCAAAAGCTTCTGCACCCCAGGGATACCAGTCAACGGGATTATATGCATGCTGGAGCAGACATGGTGATTTCTCATGGATTAATCTATTGGATTGTCTATTTGCTGACATGTGTGCATCACTTCATTTCATAATTTTATAGTCTGAAGAAATAGATTACTTTCATTTTTCATACCACCAGATTATTATTTGAAGGGAGATGATTATGTATGCAATAAAAGGTGATATTTAAGAGTTCTGACAGAATTGCCTGACTTCACACTACCCATTTTATTTCTTTATCCATAATCTCTTTCATAGAGCTTATTTTAAGATGATCGAGGACCATCATTTCCAGTGCTTTATAATCAATTAATCCCTTAAAATCCTTGCTGGACCATGTATTGTTTAAAAAGTCGTAATAAACAGCACCGTTGTTCAGGTTAACGTAAAGCCTGTTAAAACTTCCCTTTCTCCAGCTCCGGATGCTTTTGATTGCATTCTCAGAAACCAAGTTCTGTCTTTCCACATTTTCACTTTCTTTTTCCAAAAACATATCATACAGAATCAGAAAAATATCGGCATTGGCTTTTGCGTCATGAATAGCCCTGTGGTGGCAGTCAAGTCTGACATTCAGTTCTTTTGCCACCGTATCCAGTCTGTGATTTTCAAGTCCGGGAAGCAGATAACGGGCCATAGTAACTGTATCAATCAGTTGGTTTTCAAGTACGTGTCCGAAATACAGTTCAGTAAAATAAGATACAAAGGGTTTATCAAACCTTTGTCCGTTATGGGCAACCAGAACATTGTCTCCGATAAAATCCAGAAATTCCGGCAGTACCTCTCTGATAGTAGGTTTATTCCGGACCATATTATCTGTGATTCCCGTTAATTGAACGATTTGATACGGAATTCTTCGTTCGGGATTTATAAGCTGATGATATTCAGCCACAATCCTTCCGGTTTTTATTTTCACCGCACATATCTCGGTTATTTTGCCCCCTTGTCGTGGGGTAAAACCGGTTGTTTCAATGTCGAATACAATAAACTCATCAACACCTGAATTAATAATATTTCTTATTCTGTTAATCTCTGCCCAGGTTACCCTCATAGAATTTCACCTATAATTTAATAATTATTTTTTAATGCGTTTCAATCTGGTTGTTTATTCAATAGGCATATCAAACTTACTTAACTTCTTCAACAATATCTCTTCTTCTGTCGGATCACTACTGTTTGCTTCAATCTTCGTCCTTATGTCTAACATTCGGGAGTCAATGACAGCAATAAGGTCAGCACATTCCTTTAATTGCTCAGCTATTTCTTCTTCATCTGTTATCTTTCGCTTATATTTGAGCTGATGTTCCAGAGTAGCCCAGGAATCCATTGCTATTGTTCTGATTTGTACTTCCACTTTCATATTTCTCTTTTGATCGGCAAAAAAAACAGGTATACCGACTATCAAATGCAGACTGCGGTATCCATTTGGTTTTGGATGCGCTATATAATCCTTTTTCTCGATTAATTTGATATCATCCTGCCGTATCAGCGCCTCTGCAATACTGTATATATCATCTGCATACGAACATATCACCCGGACTCCAGCCACATCGTGAATGTGTTTTTCAATATTCTCGAGTGTAAAGGGTATGTTCTTTCTTCTCATTTTTTCAATAATACTTTGTAGTGGATTTAAGACGTGTTTTAATGAAATTTATAGGATTCCTTTGATACCTGATTTTAAATTCAGTGTCCAGGATTTCAAACTTAGTCTTGATTTCTTTTATTGCACATTTATACATCATCATTAATTCTTTGAACTCAATCATGAAACTCAATATTTCTTTGGTGTGATTCCGCATGGTATTAACTACTGGGTTGTTCATGGATATGACCTCGGAGGATAGATCATGAATTTGTGAATCAGTTGTATCTGCAATCAGACTTTCCATGTATTTTTTTGAATTTAAAGAGCTGTCCTTATTTTTCATCGAGTTCTCCTTTTTATGTTTAATTACATCATGGCAGTATTAATTAAATATTATATTAGTTAAATATAAACTTAAAATAAACAGTCCAGTTTTTAATTGGTGTTTTTTGCAGATCAAAAATGTAACAAACCACCTTTTAGTTTGTTTAATTATATAGGTGATATAAACTACAAGCAAGAAGGAATTTAATCATATTCCACTATCCTGCTAATTATGATGTGAGTATGTATTGGATAAGAGCAAAGCTTTATCTAACTTCTGTTTTTACAAAAATCAGTTAATATTCTCATTTAACTTTCTCTGTGAATTTGCTCATAAAACCATCTATCAGTTTGCGGGCTTCTATTAAGCTTATATTTTTCTCTTTGGCAATTCGTGCAAGATCGTCATATTCATATTTGTAACGTGAGATCCCATAGCCCGCCGAAATTTTACAGCGTACTTCGCCGTAAGGCGTGCAAATAGTCTCAAAGTGGCGGTCAAGCACATAACGATGCATTTTGGTCTCACGAATTCCAATGGTAGTAGTATGCTTGAATAACAGAGAAATGATTTTCTCTTTGTTTTTTTCAGAACAAAGTACATTGATTAACGTACCGGGACGATTTTTTTTCATTCCGACAGGAACAGTATACACTTCCAGTGCACCACCTTCAAAAAGCTGATCCATCGCAAAACCGATTTCTTCGGCCGTCATATCATCAATATTACAGGAAAGCTCTGACACAGAATCGGTACTGCTGCAGTTTTCACCAAGCATAACTCTTACACAGTTAGCAGCCGGAAAATCTTTTTTTCCCATACCATAACCTATTTTTGTTATTCTCATGACAGGCATATCACCAAAACGCGTTGCAAAATGTTTCAGAATTGCAGCACCTGTTGGTGTGCAAAGCTCGCCTTTTATACTTCCACCGTAAATGGGTACATCTTTTAATATATAAGCTGTTGCCGGTGCAGGAACTGGAAGTATACCATGGGCACATTTCACTTGCCCGCTTCCTGCATGAACAGGTGAAACAACAATTTCATCGGGCGAGAGTTTATTCATAAGCAGGCATACAGCCGTTATATCAGCAATGGCATCCATTGTACCAACCTCATGAAAATGAATTTCAGATATCGGGACACCGTGTACTTTGCTTTCTGCTTCTGCAATAATGTTATAGACAGCCAGAATATCCTCTTTAACCTTATCGTCCAGTGGAAGACCGGATACAATATGCTGAATTTCTTTTATTCCGGTATGATGGTGGAAGCTGTCATGATGACTGTGAGTTCCATGATGATGGTGGGATGCATGGTGATTGTGAATATCAGATCTCTCTTCTTCCCCATTTATTTTTACAGTTATTTGTGTACCTTTGATACCGCATTTTACTGCGGTACTTTTTATGAACTTAACACCGGGTATACCCAGCTCATTTAGCTCCGAAATTAATCCATCAGGGTCGGGCATTAGTTCAGTAAGTGCTGCAGTCAGCATATCACCTGCAGCCCCCATCGAGCAGTCTATATATAATATTTTCATTTTTTCGCCTCCATATGATTGATCATGCTTGCAAGATATCCGGCACCAAAGCCGTTATCTATATTTACTACCGATACACCGCTGGAACAGGAATTGAGCATTGAAAGCAAAGCCGACAAGCCATTGAATGAAGCGCCATAGCCTATACTTGTAGGTACAGCTATAACAGGACAATCTGCAAGCCCGCCGATTACGCTGGCAAGGGCCCCCTCCATTCCGGCTACAGCAATAATGACACTTGCGCTCATGATTTCGTCCATATGTGAAAGCAGACGATGAAGTCCTGCTACTCCTACATCATACAGCCTTGTGACCTCATTCCCGAGAAATTCTGCGGTAATAGCAGCTTCTTCTGCTACAGGGATATCACTTGTCCCACCTGTTGCAACAACAATTTTGCCTATTCCGTCAGGTTCAGGACGTGTACCTGATATACCTATTCTTGCTCGGGCATGATATTCAATCGGAAAAACTGAAGATATCTTTTCGGCTTTTTCCTCTGAAAGCCTGGTTATAAGTATATTTTCCTGCTGGTTTTCCTTCATGGCATTTATAATACCTATAATCTGCTCAGCAGTTTTTCCCTGGCCATATATGACTTCTGCTGCTCCCTGGCGTATTTTCCTGTGCAGATCAACTTTAGCAAATTATGCAACCCCAATGCATTAGGAGCACTGAAACATCTACAATGTTTATGGGGTAAAAAGCTCAGTAATAAAGCATTCAATAACAGGCAAAATCTCTATAACATTCTTGCCTTCCGGAACAATAGATAATAAAAAAGCAGTTATATAATTTTGGAGGTAACAATGAAATCAAGAAAAACTACAAGCTTATTGGTTTTGGCTCTTGTATTGATAATGGCACTTTTATTGTCTGCATGCAGCAATAATATCAAACCTGAAACAAATCATGACAATACAAATAATTCAGAAAACAGTAACTATCCCATGATCCTCGATAATTATGGCAGAACCGTTACCATAAATTCTAAACCGCAAAAAGCACTTACTCTTGGTCCAAATTGCACAGAACTCTTTGTTGCACTTGGTCTCAGGGACTATATCACCGGTACTTCCCTGGCAAATCACAGCCGGGGTCCACTGCCTGAATATGAAAAGCAGTATGCTGATATGCCACAGCTCAATTATGGTTCTGCCACCCGAGAAGCAGTCATCACCAGTGGTGCAGACTTCATATATGGCATTGACTGGGAGTTTGGAGAAAGCGGACTGGATATTGATGAACTTGAAAGTTACGGGATTACAGTTTATATGAACTCTGCAATGACATTGGAAGAACAGTATCAGGAGATTTTGGATATAGGGAAAATTTTCGGTATAGAGGATGTGGCACAGAATTATGTAGCAGATCAAAAAGCTCGTATCCAGGCTGTCCAGGATAAAATTCAGGGACTTGATGCTCCTACTGTCCTTGTATATGACAGCGGCAGTAACGGCGTATTCACATGTTCAGGCTCAAACTTCGAATCACTTTTAATTTCTTTGGCCGGAGGTAAAAACATTTTTTATGATTTGACTGAAAAACAGTGGATTACCGTAAGTTATGAGGAAGTGATTGCCCGGAATCCTGATATTATTCTAATTCATGATTATGACACACCATCGGTTGAAGAAAAGATTGCAGAAATCAAAGCAAATGATATCCTCTCCCAGCTTGAATGTGTCAAAAATGAACGCTTCGCTGTTATTTCACTGGAAAGCGTACTTCCCGGCAACCGCATGGCTTACACAGTGGAAAGCCTGGCAAAAGAATTCTTTCCGGATGTTTTTATTGATTGATATATAAATTTAAAATATTACAACTGCCATTAAACCCCATCCAATACTCCGGATACCTCATACGGAGTATTGGATACTTCCCTTTGAAATGTTTTCAAGTCTGCTCCAAATTTTTCCATACATATCTTTCATAAGATGTCCATTAAAATCAGGTACTTCTTTTACGAGGGATGGATCCCCTTATTTTTCGTTAGCCTCTTTAACCAAAGTCTCTATCTTTTTCTTTGTTTCGGCCGATAACGAATCCTTAAGATAATTATGATCAGGTTTTTGAGTTTCCCGGTAATGCTGGATTACTTTTTCATTAGTCGTTATTATTTCTTCCTTAAGTTCTCTCGCTGATATTACACGACTCCCCGCTCCTCTGATAATTATCTGTTCCAGAGCATCGGAGGTTGCTACAGTTATATTGTATTTTTTGTGATTGTCGTGGGCGAACTTTTCTATAAACTGATCTGCAGTTTGGGCTTCTTTTGTATATACCACACATATATTATTATAATTGAAAATATCCTCACGAAGGCGTTGCACACGATATGCATCAAATACAACCATTATTTTGATTTTTTTAGCACCTTTGTATTTGGATAAAAGGTCAAGCAATTTCATCCTTGAACTTTCCATGTTAACATCTGCCAGTTCCTTTAGCTCAGGCCAGGCATAAATAACGTTATAGCCATCCACAAGAAGATAATCTTCTTTTTTTACTTCCGGCTTTTTAGGTTTAGCTGTAATTGTTTCAGTTGTATAAAAACTACTGACGGAAGATTTCTTTTTCTTCCAGCCGGACTTTTTACCTTGATTGGCATAAAAGGTTTGATTAAAAATCCGTTCTATTTCTTCCGGTTCTATAAAATCCTCAATATCATGTTTAGTTTCATTAGCAATTTCTTCTTCCAATAATTCGCCGACAGGTTTTAAAAAGCTTTCTACATGCATGTATTCTTTTACTTTATCCCAGCTGACATAAAAACCGGTGCCGTTTTTACAGAATATCGATCCCGTAGGATTATCAACGTCCCTTTCAGAATCGTATCCAATTTTTTGTATAACCTCTTCGCTGTTATGACAGGGTTCATACCCCATAAAACTGCAAAAAAGCCTGCCATTACCTTTGGTGTACGCAATTACATCCTTTTGATAATTCCTCATGGTAACGACAGGTGCCTTTCCGGTAAGAACAGCTCTCTCATTTTCTATGCGTGAGATCTGGCATGTTCCGTGCATCTTTTCAATATCGGCCATGGCTCTGCCAACCATTTCTTTTGGTATCTCCAGTCTGAAGGAATAATAAGGTTCCAAAAGTATGGACTCGGCTTCCTTTAATCCCTGGCGTACTGCACGGTATGTTGCCTCCCTGAAATCACCGCCTTCTGTGTGTTTGACATGAGCTTTTCCTGATACCAGAGTTATTTTCATATCAGTGATGGGAGAACCGGTCAGAACCCCCTTATGGGTTTTTTCTTTGAGGAGTGTAAGAATCAGGTTTTTCCATTTCTTGCTGAGCACATCATCGCTGCAGTTCACGTCAAATTTAAGGCCACTTCCCCTTTTCCCCGGCTCCAATAAAAGATGTACTTCAGCATAATGGCGCAATGGTTCAAAGTGACCTACGCCTTCCACAACATTGGCAATGGTCTCTTTATATAAAATTCTCCCTGAACCGAATGAAACATCCACATCAAACCGGTCTTTGATAAGGCTTTGCAAAATCTCAATCTGAACCTCGCCCATAATTTGAACCTGGATTTCATTGAGCTGTTCATCCCAGATTATATTCAGCTCCGGATCTTCTTCCTCAATTTCACGTAGCTTTGGCATCATTACTTTTGGATCACAGCCTTCAGGAAGTATAATCTGATACGATAAAATGGGCTCCAATACCGGACCCCGGGAATCCTTTTCTATTCCAAGCCCTTCCCCGGGTTTTGCTTTGCTTAATCCTGTCACTGCACATATGGTTCCGGCCTTTGCTTCACTTACAGGTTTGAACTTTTTACCGGAATAAATACGAATCTGATTGACCTTCTCTTCCCATATGCCATTGCTCAATACATCCCTTACTTTTAGTTTACCGCCGGTAATCTTCATATAGGTAAGCCGGTTTCCCTGCTCATCCCTGCCTATTTTAAATATTTTGGCACCGAACTTTTCCGGATAAGAAGGTATTATAGTGTACTTTACAAGCAGATCGATAAATTCCTCCACACCCTCCAATTTCAATGCAGATCCAAAAAGGCATGGAAATACAATGCGATTCTTTATTGCTTTTCTAATATGGGAAACCTCAATTTGCCCTTTTTTTATAAAAAGATCAAGCAAGGTTTCATTGCACATGGCAAGCTGTTCATAAAACTTTTCAGTACCGGTTTGTCCAAAATCTATGCATCCGTCGCTCAGCTCATCTTTTAATTCACGTAATAATTCTTCTTTATCAGTTCTTTCCTGATCCATTTTGTTAACGAATATAAAAACAGGAATTTTGTAGACCGATAATAAGTGCCATAAGGTCTTTGTGTGACCCTGCACTCCATCAGCACCGCTCACAACTAAAATAGCATAATCCAGAACCTGAAGAGTTCTTTCCATTTCAGTTGAAAAATCAACATGACCAGGGGTATCCAACAGGGTAACCCTTATGTCACCGATTTTAAAATTGGCTTGCTTTGAAAAAATAGTGATGCCTCTGGCTCTTTCAAGCTCATAATTGTCCAAATATGCATCTTTTTTATCAACACGGCCTAACTTTCTGATTTTTCCGCTTAAATAAAGCAAGCTTTCTGATAATGTAGTCTTGCCTGCATCTACATGCGCCAAAATACCTATAACTAATTTTTTCATTTTATCACTCTTAGTTTGTCTATAAGTAAAAGTATATAAAGGATAACGTAAAAATTTTATCAAATTCCAGGAAAACTGTCACTTATCTGATTATACACTTAAAACAATCATGAGTTGTATATAGCTGTATAAAACAGAAAAGATACTATCTTTCTGATAGTATCCTCTTATTTCAGAATTATTTATTATTTATTCAACATTCTAAGCAATCTTAAATAGTGATTGGCTTCGCGCAGTACATGATCTGCCAGAAGTGGAGGTATGATGGACTTGATTTCGCATTTTATAAGTCCCATTGTCGCTGCAGCTTTATAATTTTTGATTTCCTCAGTCGCTCTCAGGCTGTCCTGCTTAATTTTACTTTCTGCAGCTTTAATACATTCTTCCACTAACTTCTCAAATTTCTTGGCTGCGGTTTCCGCAGTCTCTTTTAGAGCCGCTTCAGAGGGATCCAGCATTCCATCAATAAACTGGGCATGTTCCCTCATTATGTAGTTCCAAAAATTTAGTTCCTCACACAAAGTTTTTCTGGGAAGACTTCCTTTTTGAAGTGAATTTAATATTTCTGAATAATACTCGGCTTCCTGTATCAAGTGCTTCAACATTTCAGGATACAATGAAATAAATATTCTGCAGCTATTTACCAGGGAGAGTAATCTTTTTTTAAACCCGATTGTCTCTGTAACAAGACTTAAAGATCTGCTGTTGATATAGGATGCAATATTGAACCATTCACCACAGTTGTAATTTGGATTGCTTACCAATCCCTGCTCGGCTCTTGTAATTCTTGTGTTAATGCTTCTTCCGGTTAAATTTGAACTTATTTCTTCTGCTTCTAAAGTATAAGGCGTAACGATTTCATTCGATTTTAATGCTTCTTCGGATATAACTCCATTTGAGTAATATACTGTTTCAGACAACAGCCTGTCATAACTTAATCTCAGCCCCCTTGCTTCTGTAATGTATCCCGGAACCACTGGCTGTAAATTAGTCTCCAGGAAAAACAAATGCTCTTTCATAATCCTTTGAAAAAACAGGTTTATTTCAAGAGATACTCTTACAAACTCTTCACGAGACAGCAAAAAAACAACCCCCTGTATGTTTTTTCATAATATCATATTATTAGTGGGGGTGTTTTTTGTGACTGGTGCTTAACGTTACTACAACATTCAGATATTTTACAAAAAACTGGATATAATACAATACTGGATTTCAGATTTAAAAAGTATGGAGAACAGTAGATGGACAGAACACAGACTCTTAATGAGAATATCAGATTGTTTAAAGATATAGAAAAAAATAAGGAGATTATTCGAAATATACTGCCCGTAAAAGAAAGTTTCGATATTATTGAAAAAAATATTATCATCGGTTCTGAGAAAGCTTATATGGTTTTCATAGATGGCTTTGTCAAAGATGACATTATGCTCCGGATATTAGAAGCGCTTCTGCCTATTGAAGAAACAGAAATTACAATAGGAGAATTAATACATCAGAAAATTCCCTATATAGAAGTTGAAACATTTACAGATTTTAAATTAATGCAGAAAATGGTACTTTCGGGTGCTGTAGCTTTACTTGTCGATGGTCAGGACCAGGGTATTCTTATTGATGCAAGGGAATATCCTGTCAGAAGTCCCGAGGAACCGGATCTGGAGAAAGTTACCCGCGGCTCAAGGGATGGACTTGTGGAAACAATTATTTTTAATACCGCATTGATCCGAAGAAGATTACGTGATCCTAATCTGATATTTGAAATAAAAAGTATTGGCAAACGATCACAAACTGATGTGGTTATTGCCTATTTAAAGGACTTTGTAGACAACAA
>JAAYMA010000024.1 GCA_012521615.1 Clostridiaceae bacterium
AAATGGCAATGTCCTGTTTATATTGCATTATTACTGCTTATCCGATCCAAAAAATAGATACGGTTATTTTAGTGGAGCATAAAGAAAAAGGAAATTTTAGCTTTAAAAATTATCGTAACATCATCTCAAATTATAAAACCAAATATTTTAATGTATACATATCTATTATCATAATAAGTTTAATTTCGATGTTTTATTCTACTTATCAATTAGTGATACAGGCTTCTTTTAAGTATTACTCATTAAATAAAGATATGACAGGATTTATTATATGTTTATATTACATAGTTTGCGTTGCAGGGACATTCGTGAGTGGATATATAAACATAAGCGAAATAAAGAAATATCTAAGTATTATATTATTGTTAGGAATTTCAGGTGTTTTTTCATCGTTAATTCTCAAAAACTACATTTTCTTAATTCTCTTAATAATATATGGGATTTATGGCGGTTTCCTAAATACAATGTTTCAAATTTATTTTCAAAAAAGCGTGGAGCTGCCTGACATTATAATGATAAAAGGACTGTACAATGTTTTTTGTGGTATCACAATTATAATAGCAAATGTTTTTTCTCCGATTGTAATAGAAACTTTTACATTAGCATATGTTTTCTATGGTCGCTTATAGTCCGAGATGCAAGTCCTTCAAGGGTTTTGTCTTTTATAAAGTCATCATGAAGAGAGTAGATTCTTGCAGAGTTAAAGTGCGTACAAAAAGACGTGCGGTCAATGTTTTTGCTTGAAAAACAAAAAATCCTATTCAAAGCTTAGAATACGCTTGAATAGGATTTTGTTAATCTGGCAGGGGAGACAGGACTCGAACCCGCGGCACGCGGTTTTGGAGACCGCTGCTCTACCAACTGAGCTACTCCCCTATTACTGACGAATTCAAGTATACAATAGATTTACATTGCTTGTCAACACAAGAAAATATTTTTTAATTGGCATTCCGGTTACGTTTAAGCATTGTTATTGTCTGTTATATACATCTTTCTTATAATTTCTGCACCAACTTTCCTTAAGGTACTACAGATTTTCAATCTCTCCGGTGAGTGCTTTTTCTATGGCATTGGACAGCTGGTCAGGGCAGGAGGTTGACTTAAAACCGCATTTAATACCTTTTAGTTTTTGTGCAGCCTCCCTGGCGTCCATTCCTTCTACCAGGGCGGATATTCCGCTGAGATTACCGTTACAGCCCCCGGTAAATTTTACGTTATGTATTTTCCCTGATACTATTTCAAATTCAACTAATGATGAACAAGTACCTTTGTTTTTGTGTTTAATGGTCATTTTTTTACCCCCTCTCAAACTTGTTTGTTATTAATAAGTATATTCTTAATTGAAATCTGGATTGATTTCTATTTTTTCAGCTCTGCAATCAGCTTGTTTATAGGAACTCCAAGTTCATGAAATCTTTCTTCATATTCAGTAGGAATATTTCCTTCCAAAAGATCACTGCTATATAAATCATAAGTAATTTGTTTTATTTCAAACCGCGAATTTTTTAATTCCTCTATTGAATAATCGAAAAATTCACGGTTATCGGTTTTAAATTCAAGGATAGATCCGTTCTTCAATATTTTTTCATATAAATCCAAAAAGACCTTATTGGTGAGCCGTCTTTTGGCATGCCGCTTTTTAGGCCAGGGATCGGAAAAATTCAGATATAATTTATCCAATTCTCCTTGCTCAAATATATCAAGCAGTAACTTTGCGTCTTCACTTACTACTGCAAGATTTTTCATGCCTTCTTCAGGTATTTTCCTTATGAGTTTAAGCAAAACAGTGTGGATTTTTTCAAAAGCAATATAGTTAATATGGGGATTTAAAGCAGCAAGTGCAGTAATAAAACCCCCTTTGCCCGAACCTATTTCCATGTGGATCGGATTATTATTCTTGAAATATTCGTGCCAACGGCCTTTGTATACCATTGGATTTTCGATATAGTTAACTGAGTTTTTAAGTTTTTCCGCGGCTAATGGATCTTTTCTGAGCCTCATAATATACACCTCATAATAAATTAAGCAAGTTATAACATATTTCGGATGCCTAATATCAAGCCACCGACAGTATCATCAAAAACAGCTCACAAAAACAAATTTCACCTATGAATTATAAATTATGGTGCTGATGTTTACAAGGAAAAGAGAAATAAATCTTGACCTTGGCAGCTAAAAGATATATCATACGGTTGTAAAGTAAAAATGCTTGACAGGGGGAATTTCATGATAGATAATAGGAAAGAAGTTCAGGATTCCCTTAGTGCTGTCGAGAGTGTATTTGAAATCACTGTGCTTATGGATTTTTACGGTCAGCTGTTGACAGACAGGCAGTATGAGATTATGGATCTTCATTACAACAGTGATTTATCGCTCGGGGAAATAGCCGAAGAATTAAATGTCAGCAGGCAGGCTGTTTTCGATGGAGTAAGGAAAGCCAGACAAACTCTTGAAAATTATGAAAAAAGGCTCGGATTAGTAGAGAGATTTAGGGAACAGGAAAGAAACATTGACAAAGCACTGAGAAATTTAAAGAGCCTTGAGAAAAAATCTCCTGAACTGGTAAAAGACCAGAATTATCAAGCAGCTGTTGAGCTTCTTGGTAAAATAAAAGATACTCTTTGATAAGATATAAGAGAAATTTCAATATGATATGCTGAGAAGTAGAGGTACAATATGGTATTTGAAGGTTTATCCGAAAAACTGCAGAATGTTATGAAAAAAATAAGAGGTTCTGCACGTGTCACTGAAAAAGATGTCAAGGAAATGATGCGTGAGATAAAGCTTGCGCTTCTTGAAGCTGATGTCAACTTTAAAGTGGTGAAAGATTTTATAAAATCTGTCAGTGAACGGGCTGTCGGTCAGGACGTGCTTGAAAGCCTGACTCCCGGACAACAGGTAGTAAAGATTGTACATGAAGAACTCATTAATCTGATGGGTTCAGTTCCATCAAAACTGACATTTTCTCCAGCCCCGCCTACAGTGTATATGATGGTCGGGCTTCAGGGTTCCGGTAAAACCACAACAAGCGGAAAACTTGCCAATATGCTCAGAAAAAATGGTAAGCGTCCGCTACTTGTTGCATGTGACGTTTATCGTCCTGCTGCCGTAAAACAGCTCCAGGTGGTAGGTGGGCAGCTTGACATACCTGTTTTTGAAATGGGTACTGACAGAGATCCGGTTGAAATAGCTCAAAAGGCTATAGAACATGCCAAATCCATGCAGTTTGACATGGTTATTATAGATACTGCCGGACGCCTTCATGTTGATGAAGAGCTGATGGATGAGCTTAAACGCATTAAAGCAGCAGTAAGACCTCAGGAAATTCTCCTGGTTGTTGATGCTATGACCGGACAGGATGCTGTCAATGTAGCCGGCTCATTCAATGAAAAATTAGGGATTGACGGAATAGTTCTTACGAAGCTTGACGGTGACACCAGAGGCGGTGCTGCATTGTCCACACGGGCAGTTACCGGAAAGCCCATTAAACTAGTTGGTTTGGGTGAAAAGTTAAACGACCTTGAAACTTTCTATCCTGACCGTATGGCTTCCAGAATACTGGGAATGGGTGATGTGCTCAGCCTAATTGAAAAGGCTCAGGCCGCTTTTGATGAAAAGAAAGCCCTCGAGATGGAAAAGAAAATGAGGACTGCTACCTTTACATTGGACGACTTTCTTGAGCAGATGCAGCAAATAAAGAAAATGGGACCCTTAAATCAGGTTTTAGCCATGATTCCGGGTATGAATTCAAAAGCATTAAAAGGGATTGATGTGGATGAAAAACAATTTGCACGAATTGGTGCCATAATACAATCCATGACAATACAGGAACGCAACAATCCAAATATTTTGAATGCCAGCCGCAGACAGCGTATTGCCAAGGGAAGCGGCACAACAGTTACTGAAGTGAACCGGCTGCTGAAGCAGTTTGAGGATATGAAAAAATTAATGAAACGTTTTTCCAGTGGAAAAGCCAACAAACTCCTGAAAGGAATGGGTGGTTTCAGAGGGCCATTTTAATGGCAATAATCCTGAAATTTCATGGAGTTAATATAAAATATTCACTTAATATTTGAAAGGTGGTGAGATTGTGGTAAAAATCAGATTAAAAAGAATGGGTGCTAAAAAACAGCCTTTCTACAGAATAGTTGTTGCAGATTCCAGAACTCCTCGTGATGGTAAATTTATAGAGCAGATCGGTACCTATGATCCCAAGGCTGATCCCTCCGTTATCAAGATTGATGCTGAAAAGGCTAAAAAATGGCTCGGATATGGCGCACAGCCTACAGATACAGTCAAAAAGCTTTTCAAGATAGCAGGAATTACAGAATAATAATGCAGTGGAGGTGCTATTAATGAAAGAATTACTGGAACACATTGCAAAATCTTTAGTTGATAACCCTGACGCAGTATCAGTAAATGAAGTAGAGGGTGAGAAGTCTGTTATTCTTGAATTGAGCGTTGCTGATGAGGACATGGGTAAAGTTATCGGAAAGCAGGGCAGAATTGCAAAAGCTATCCGGACTGTTATGAAAGCAGCAGCCATTAAGGATAACAAGAGAGTTATTGTAGAAATTCTTCAGTAAGAAAAGAGTTGAAATCAAAAAACCCCCGATTGATATAGTCGGGGGTTTGTGTTTTCACAATGGTTTTATAGTATTGGATTTAAGTCTGTTACTTTGGCTGGATGTATCCTTCGGCTTTCAGCAGTTCTGCAATAAGAACCGCACCGCCTGCCGCACCGCGTACAGTATTATGTGAAAGGCTTACAAATTTATAATCGTAAAGTGTATCTTCGCGGAGTCGGCCTATGCTTACACCCATACCATTTTCAATGTCCCTGTCCAATTTGGTCTGGGGTCTGTTTTCTTCTTCAAAGTAGGTGATGAACTGTTTTGGTGCACTAGGCAGGCTCAGAAGCTGAGGTTTTCCTTTAAAGTTCCTCCAAAGCTGAATTATTTCATCTTTGGCGGGCTTCTTTTCAAATGACACAAACACTGCGGCCATATGCCCATCGGATACCGGTACTCGGATACACTGGGTTGTAATGACCGGGGAGGAAGCCTTTACTATTTCGCCGTTTTCAACATTACCCCAGATTCTTAAAGGTTCCTGTTCGCTTTTTTCTTCTTCACCGCCAATAAATGGTATAACATTATCAACCATTTCAGGCCACTCTTCAAAGGTTTTTCCAGCCCCTGAAATTGCCTGGTATGTGCATGCCACGACTTTCGTGGGGTTAAATTCTTTCAGTGCGTGCAGGGCAGGAACATAACTTTGAATAGAGCAGTTTGGCTTAACAGCAATAAAACCGGTGGATGTTCCCAGTCTTTTTCTCTGATACTCGATAACCTCCAGATGATGAGGATTTATTTCAGGTATAACCATGGGTACATCACCAGTCCAGCGGTGTGCCGAGTTGTTTGAAACCACTGGCGTTCCTGTTCTGGCATATGCTTCTTCAAGAGCTTTTGTTTCATCTTTCGGCATATTTACGGCGCAAAAGACAAAGTCGACATCTTCTGCAACTTCTTCAACTTTTGATGCATCTTTTACAACAATATTCTTAACAGCATCAGGGATGGGGCGATCAAGCTTCCATCTGCCTTTTGTTGCTTCTTCATAGGTTTTGCCGGCAGAACTGCTGCTTGCTGCTATTGAGGTTACTTCAAACCAGGGATGATTTTCAAGAAGAGTTATAAATCTCTGTCCGACCATGCCTGTTCCGCCAACAATACCGACTTTTAATTTATTTGACATATAATTACTGCTCCTTTCAGTAATAATATACTTTTAATCTAAAGTAAAAACTTTTATAATTCCGGATATTAATATGTTTGATTATATAAGATATGGTATTTGATATCAATATATAAAACAACCATTATTTCAAGAGTTTTATTTCACTAATCTGGTACGTACAAGCCAAAAACACAGGGTACCGGAAAAGACAAGTATGGAGCTCTTCTTTCTTCATTAGTCTTATTATGACAAAAGTCACAGAAGATCTCTGGAGTGTTAGTATAATATACGAAATGAACACAAGAATGAATAGGTTTCAATTTTTGAACCGTTTCAAAAGAAAGTATTACCAATATGACAAAAAGTATGCTACAATTTATAGTAAAATGTCGTTATTTAGTTGTTACTAAATGTTTTAGGATAAATACCAGTGTCAAATTTTTGGCGTTGCATTTTTCAGGAGGTGCATATGAGAAAAACTTTCTTTATTTCGCTTAAGATGAAAATAATTATCCTAAGTGTCTTTCTTGTTATTTTTTGCTCGGTGCTTATAGGCGGGTATGTACTTACCCAATTACCCACCATTACAATAAATACAGTGGGAAGAGACTATATAAATCTTTTAGCCTCCATATCAAAACAGATAGATATGGAGAGATTCATATCGTTAAAAAGCAGTGATATAGACAGTGAGTATTATAAAAAGATGGACGAGGACGTTGATTACATAAAAGAATTGATGGGACTTGACCATTTATATCTGTTCAAAAAGAACGCTCAAAATGAATTTTTCCAGCTTACAGGAAGGGCAGATGGAATTGATGTGATTACTGGTGCCACCAGTGAGGCCGATGTAATATCTGAGGCCACAAGCGAAGTAGATATATTTTCAGGAGCTACGGCAGTTTCACGGGACAGTGCAAATATCAGCCATGCAATGCGGGAAAGTTTTGCCGGGAAAGAGCAGTTTGAACTGCAGGATCATCCCCAATGGGGTAAGATTTTTTCAATATACTATCCTTTAAAAGACAGTTCAGGGGATACCATAGGTGTACTGACCGCCAATTTGAGCGGAGAGGCTGCTTACAAAACCTTTACAGAGGTCAGAAACCGGATACTCACAATAGGATTGATTGTGTTGACTGTGGGAATTATTATCTCTATTGCATTTTCAAGCTTTTTGGTCAAATCGATCCAAATATTTAAAAAGCATGTGGAGAGAATTAAGGCCGGAGATCTGACAGAGAATTTAAAAATCAGCAGAAACGACGAGATTGGTTTGTTGGGCGAAAGCTTTAACAGTCTTAACAACGCTCTTGCAAGTATTGTGGGAAAAATAAGAGAACAATCCAGGGAATTAAATGATTTTGCAGCTCATCTGGCTTCCATATCCGAGCATATTGCACATTCTTCCACCGAAACCACCCAGTCGGTGTCAGAAATTGCTGCCGGTGCAAATCAGCAGGCTGGGGAACTGCTATATATCAGTGACAGGTTGGTAGAATTCAATGAGACGGTTGAAAAAATTTATTATTCGCTGGAAGCAACAAGAAAAAAGATTGAGGAGACCAACAGATTATCCAGTGAAGGGAATACCCAGCTTCAGAGGCTGAACCAATCCATTAAAAGCTCAAGCGAATCCTTTGAGATTGTTTCCGACAGAATCAATCAGCTTAGTGTAAATGCCCAGCAAATTGATGAAATCAATAGCGTGATACAGAACATTGCAGCGCAGACAAATCTTTTGGCCCTTAACGCGGCCATAGAAGCATCCCGGGCCGGCGAAGCAGGGAAGGGATTCACAGTTGTGGCCGATGAGATCAGAAAGCTGGCAGAGCAGTCCAAGGATTCATCAGATAAAATAAGAGTAATTGTGGATGAGATAATTGCATCGGTAGAAAGTGTGGTAACAACCAGCAGTGAAGCAGAGAGCAAGTTTACCCATCAGGTTGAAATCATAGAGAATACCAATAAAGCCTTCTTAAATATAATTGAATCTTTGGAGGAAGCTGTTCCTGTGCTTAAAGAAACCTTCGAAAGAGCGGATGAGGTTGTGAAAAGCAAGGATATCATAATTGAGAAGATAGATGCAGTATCGGCTGTTTCTCAGCAGACTTCCGCAGGTGCACAGGAGATATTGAAAGCTACCGAAACCATAAGTGCCCAAACCGAAGAAATAGCAGCTTTTGCAAAAACTCTCCATAATTCGGCCGATGGTCTTTACAACGAAACGAAGATATTTACAATCAAAGATGACATAAAAGAGAATATATAACTTGTTTACTTTTAAAAATATCCGTGATATAATATTACGGCGTAAATACGGAGCGGTCCTCTGCCTGCATATAAAATAGGCTGAATTTAAGAATAATTAACAGACATGAACGCTCCAGGATACAGGAGGAAAGAAAATGGATATAATTCGTGCACTTGAACAGGAAGGCATGAAGAAAAATCTTCCTAACCTTAAGATTGGTGACTATGTCAGAGTCAACGTAAAGGTTAAGGAAGGCAATCGTGAAAGAATACAGGCTTTTGAGGGAACCATCATTGCTATGCGCCATGGTGGTATCAGAAAAACCATTACTGTAAGAAGAATCTCTTATGGTGTAGGTGTTGAAAGAGTTTTCCCCGTTCATTCACCTAATGTTGATTCCATTGAAATCATCAGAAGAGGTAAGGTAAGAAGGGCAAAACTCTACTATCTCCGCTCAAGAGTCGGTAAGAAAGCAAGAGTTAAAGAAGATATTAATGCTCCGAAAGACTAACAGGCAAAATAAAAGGGGACCATTTAGGTCCCCTTTTATTTTGCCTTTTTCTTTTTTTAGGTTAAAATAAAAACTATATAAACTAAGGAGTTGAAAACGTGAATATTCAATGGTTTCCTGGACATATGGCGAAAACGCGCCGGCTTATAAAAGAAAATCTGACACTTGTTGATGTGGTTATAGAACTGTTGGATGCCCGGATTCCTTTGTCAAGTCAAAATCCGGAAATTGATTCAATTCTGGGTTCAAAACCCCGTGTAATAGCACTGAATAAAAGCGATTTGTCTGATCCTGAACTTAACCGGGAATGGGCTGATTATTTCGCAGAGAAAGGCATAGAGGTAATATTTACTAATTCACTTGCCGGAAGTGGACTAAATGAACTTAAATCCAAACTTAAAAAACTGATGAAGCACAAACTGGATGCTGCCCGGTCAAAGGGGCGCCTGCTGCGACCTATAAAAACTATGGTGGTCGGAGTTCCAAACGTGGGTAAATCAGCATTCATTAACCGTATTGCCGGCAGGGCAAGTGCTGCTACAGGTGACAGACCCGGTGTGACCAGGAATAAACAATGGGTAAGAATAAACCCTGAAATCCAGCTTTTGGATACACCCGGGATCCTATGGCCAAAGTTTGAGGATGCAAATATTGGTCTCAACCTGGCATTTACTGGGGCAATCAAGGATGAGATAATGGATTCTGCCGAGCTTGCAGCAAGACTGATGGAAAGGTTAGCTGTTATATATCCCCAAAATCTTATTGAGCGTTATAAGCTGAGCGATATTGAAGGGAGAACTGGACTGGAACTTCTTGAAGAGGCAGGAAGGAACAGGGGTTGCCTGATATCAGGTGGAGAGGTCGATTTTTACAGGATTGCAGTAATCGTACTGGACGAGTTCAGGGGCGGTAAAATAGGGAAAATAACTCTTGAATTCCCGCCAGGGAGGTAAAACAAATGAAAAAAATGACTTTTAAAAGCATAAAAGAAAAAGCGGAGACAATGGATGTTTATGAAGCTTTTAAATGGCTTACATCCATATCGGATGCACATGGAGTGCAGGTAAAAAAACTTGCCGATAGATATCATAAGAAGGTTTTACAATTAGAAGAGGAAAATGAGCGGATTATTGCTATGTCCGCATTGGAACTGGAGGCTTATTCACAGGGATATCAGTTTGTAGGGGGTATGGATGAGGCTGGAAGAGGTCCTTTGGCAGGACCTGTAGTGGCTGCCTGTGTTATTTTGCCACCGGGTATAATGTTACATAAAATTAATGATTCCAAGAAATTGACACCCGCTTTGCGTGACAAACTCTTTGATGAAATTACAGATAAAGCTGTTGCCTATGGCATAGGAACTGTGGACAGCGTTACCATTGACAGGATTAATATACTCGAGGCTACAAAAAAAGCCATGGAACTGGCTATTAAAAATATGAGAATTAAGCCCGATTTCTTAATTATAGATGCAGTTGAATTGCCAGTTGATATTCCTCAGAAAATACTTGCAAAAGCTGATGAAAAGTCCATATCGGTCGCTGCGGCATCCATTCTGGCAAAGGTGACCAGGGACAGAATAATGGAGGAAGTTGAGGAAAAATATACGGGCTATGGCTTTGCCAAACATAAAGGTTATGGTACCAAAGAACATGTTCTGGCTATAAAGGAAAAAGGACTGTGCCCTATACATCGCAGAAGCTTCACAAGTAAATTTGTTTAAAAGCAGGTGAATTCCATGGAAACGGTCAGTTTCAATTCTCAAACTCAACAAATATTTCAAATACTTTCAAAAGCACCTCAGGAGCCCTTTGATAAAGGAGATATCCTGAGGGGAAGGATCGTATCGTTTGAAAATAATGTAGCCCTGCTTAAATTATCCGATGGATCTGCTTTGACTGTGAAAGTTCCCGATGGACTTGAGATAGACATAAACACTATAATTACCCTTGAGATATCTGACCGTATTGAAGGCCAGCTTATAGCCAAAATACTGTCCATTGCCAATTTATCCGAAAGCGATAAAACAGAAATGTCTGTTCTTGAAAGCGTGCTTAAAAACGGGCTGCTAAATAAGATAGACAGCCAAATTCTAAATCAGATAATCCAAAATATAATATCATGGAATGAAGAACCTTCTGCAAAATTAATATCTGATGCCATTGAAATCTTAGAGTTTGAGCCCGGATTAACAGTCGAACAGGGGACCTTTGCCGCTGTTAATAACATAAAGCCGGATTCTGAAACAACTTCTGAAATGTTGAAAATTCTACAAAAAATATCCGAGCATGAGTTTCAGCTGTCAGATTCACTTGAAATTGTGAAAAGTGAGCTTCTGCAAGAAATTTTTAAGGCTGATACTTCCCTTAAGCAGGAGATTATCAGATTATTGGTCATTGAAAATCATGCTAAAGCTATGGTGTCAGAAATAGAAAATGAGTTTCCCAGTCTCTCTGAAAATATAAGTGATTCTGCTGTATATGAAAAATTGATTGAGTTATTTTTGGATCAAGTAGCGGATAGTATAAACGGCAGTACTGTAATCAATAATGAAACAGCTGCTAATATCGCAGAGGATTTCTTGAGTATGGTAAACAAAGATACGGGTACCCATGAAAAAACAAAAGCTTTGAATATGACCGGAAATACGATGGAACTGAAAATAGCACCTGATTCTGAAATGGCAGTTAAACTTTTGGTAATCATACATAAAACAGTTGAAAATATTCATACTCATGAAAAAAGGGTGCTGCAGGATATTGAAAATGAAGTCAAGTTATTACTGGATGAAATTGTTGACAGGATTATGATCGATGAAGAAGAACTTTCCGAATCTATAAGTTTGAAGCAAAAAGCGAGGTCTTTTGCTGATATTATAAAACTTACGAAATATATCATGGACAGATTGAATATAAATAATGAAAGCGCACTGTTTCAGACATTTAATGAAATTGACCAGGCTTTCAGATTCTTCTGGCAGGTCACTTCTTACAACTACTGCCTTCAGCTTCCTTTAAGATTTAAAAATGAGCCGGTAACAGGTGAACTTTATATAATGAAGCGAAGAGGCAGGAATAAAATTGACCTGAATGATTTTACCCTGTTTTTCTCACTTAAGACCAAAGCTTTGGGAATGATAGAGGCATTTATCAATTCCAAAAACAGGCGCATCTCAATAAACTTCAGACTGGAGCAGGAAGAGCTTACCAAACTGTTTAAAGATAATTATATGATTCTTTATAATGGTCTGATGGAAAAAGGGTATATGCTTGTAGATTTCAAGTGCCGGCTTCTGGAAAAGGAAAGAACCAATATATTGAATGCTCAGGAAAAAGCTGAGTCATACCTTAATCTTAAGTCCAGAGTAGATTTAAAAATATAAAAAACAGGAACAAACTTATTTGCGAGTTTATCAGAAAATAAACTAAACCTGTTAAGAGGTAGAAAATGAAAAAAGACAGCAATAAAAATAGCAGCCAGGAAATAAAACTGGCTACTGCGTTAAGTTACGATGCTGGGCGGGACAATGCCCCAAGAGTAGTCGCCACAGGCAAGGGCGAGATTGCCGAAAAGATCGTTGAGAAGGCAAAAGAGGCTAAGGTACCTGTCTACAAGGACCAAAGCCTTGCCCAGTCCCTTGTACATTTATCTTTGGGAAGTGAAATACCTGTTGAGTTATACGACGTGGTTGCTCAGGTTCTTGCGTTTATAGGCAGGATGGAAGATTATTATGACAGAGGTTCTAAATATGAATAACCGTCATCTTGGCTCTATTGGTGAAAAGATAGCATCAAGATATCTTGAGGAAAACGGATACAGGATATTGGCCAGAAATTTCAGAGCTGGTAAAATCGGAGAGATCGACATCATTGGATGGGATGGCGATTTTTTATGCTTTATAGAGGTAAAGTCAAGGACGAACAATCGTTTTGGTACACCGGCCGAGGCGGTTTCACCCGCAAAACAGGCCACAATCAGGCGTATTGCTCAGATCTATATGCAAAAATACGGTTTTTCAGAGAATCCGGTCAGGTTTGATGTGGTCGAGCTGAACATGACAAAAGATTATGAGCCTAAGAACATACAAATTCTAAAAAATGCTTTTTGATGGGGGAATGCTATGCTGATTTTTGATGCCCATTGCGATATATTATCAAAAATTAATTCTGAAGAGGAATTATTTAATAACAATCATCATTGGGATGCAGAAAGGGCTTTGGCTCTCGGTCCTTTTATCCAGGTATTTTCAGCTTTCAATGAGATCTTTCCAAGAAATATTGCCGGTGTAAACATGAAAAAACAGATACAAATGGCCCTCTCTATAGAAGCGAAATATCCTGACAGGTTCAAAATTATTCGGAGCAAAGATGACCTGGATAAATGCATAATGGAATGCTCCAGGCAAAAGGTCTATGGAATCCTGGAGGCTGAAGGTGCAGAAATTCTGGGAGGTTCCCTGGAAGAATTTGAGCGGCTTTATTTCTTGGGACTCCGTATTCTTACCCTATGCTGGAACTATGACAATGATATCTGTGACAGTGTAGCAGGTGAAAATCCTCATAATGGCCTGTCTGAGTTTGGAAAGAAAGTAATTGATAAAGCTGACAGTCTGGGTGTCTTAATTGATGTATCACATGCTTCAGACAAGACCTTTGAAGATGTCTTAAGCATGACCAAAAGACCTGTTACGGCGTCCCATAGCAATGCGAGGGCTTTATGCAGCCACAACAGAAATCTTACAGACAGGCAGATAAAGGCTATTGCCCGCTCAGGTGGCGTGATAGGAATTAACTTTTATTCGTTTTTTCTGGAAAATTCGGGAAATGCGCATATTTTGGATATAATCAGACATATAGAATATATTGCCTCTTTGGTAGGAACTGAATATATAGGTTTTGGTGCTGATTTTGATGGAATAGAGGTCATGCCGTCAGAAATGAACGGTGTTGAAAGTATGTATGATATTATAAATGAGCTTTTGAGACTTAACTATCCGGAAGATGATGTAAAGGCCATTGCCGGAGGAAATTTTGTACGTTTGATGGGGCAGTTTCTGCCATCGCTCCATTCTTGAGCATGTAATAAAAATATTGTATAATGCATTATGTGAATTTGGAGGGCTGATGAAGACAAAAAAACTTGATTTACTTGAGATGTCTTTGGAAGATATGATAAAAGCTTTTGAGGAGCTTGGCTTTGAAGCATACAGGGCCAGACAGGTTTATAAATGGCTGTATTCAGGACAGCTCGACTTTGAAGAAATGAGCAATCTTCCTAAAGACATGAGAAAAATACTGACTGATAATTTCATCAACGGTGGTCTTACTGTAACTAATAGGTTAGTTTCAAAAATAGATGGCACCAGAAAATATCTTTTTGAACTTTCTGATGGCAATATAATAGAAAGTGTACTTATGAAGTATCATTACGGCTATTCAGTGTGTCTGTCTACACAGGTAGGCTGCCGTATGGGCTGCACCTTTTGTGCTTCAGCACCGTTGGGATTAGTAAGAAATTTGACAGTCGGTGAAATGCTTGGCCAGATATTGTCCATCTTAAATGACATAGGTGAAAGAATCGGTCATGTAGTATTAATGGGGATAGGAGAGCCGTTTGACAATTATGATAACGTATTGGCTTTCTTAAGGAGGATAAGCAGAGAAGATACACTTAATATCAGCTACAGAAAAATGACTGTATCTACCTGTGGAATTGTGCCCCGGATTTTGGATTTTGCAGATGAAGGCATACCTGTAAATTTATCAGTATCACTGCATGCTCCAAATGACGGGATAAGACAACAAACCATGCCTGTTGCCAGAAGGTGGAGTTTTGATGAACTTATACAGGCATGCATAAAATATTCTGAAATTACTTCAAGGCGGGTAACTTATGAGTATGCACTTATAAAGAATGTAAATGATGCAAAAGAACATGCAAAAATTCTGGCAGATAGACTAAAGGGTACATTGTGTCATGTGAACCTTATACCTGTCAATACTGTGGAAGGTACAAACTTTGACAAAAGTTCTAAGCAGAGAATAAAAGAATTTAAGCATGTTTTGGAAAAGTCAAAGATTCCTGTTACTGTAAGGCGGGAATTGGGAAGTGATATAATGGCAGCTTGTGGTCAGCTGCGCAGAAATACCCTGATTGATAACGGGAAGGTGTAATTTGTGAAGTATGCAGCTATCAGTGATATTGGTCTGAAGCGAGACAAAAACGAAGATAACTGGAACATTATTCTGGACAAGGAAGGAAACCCTGTCGGATTTATTATTGCTGATGGTATGGGCGGTCATTTTGCAGGGGAAGAAGCAAGTCGCATAGCCGTTGAAGAGATATCTTCAATGGTATTGGACTGTGTGGCACAAAATCCAACACCTGAAACTATTCAGAAAGTTCTTACAGACAGGATTCTCGAAATAAACAATAAAATAATGCAGTTCTCCAACGACAATCTGGGTGGGCTTGAAAGCGGCACCACTCTTTCTGTCGGAGTTGTGAGCAATAATTGTCTGTATATAGCTCATATTGGAGACAGCAGGGTATATTGTATCCGTGACAATAAAATTATTCGACTTACTCAGGATCATTCCTATGTGGCTGAGTTAATAAAAGACGGTATTATCAGTTCTGATGAAGCAGTTAATCATCCGAACCGGAACCGTTTGACAAGGGCTTTGGGATTTAAGGAGAATTTTATGCCGGATTTTTACACATTCCCCATTTTGCCGGGAGACGTATATGTTTTTTGTACTGATGGACTTTACGAAGATGTTGATGATCAGAAGATTTTGGATGTTGTAAATACTGAACCGAGACAAACTGTTGCAAAACGTCTTGTAGAGATGGCAAAAGAACATGGTGGAAATGATAATATCACGGTTATTGTAGCTTGGATGTAGGTACTAAAGGGGTGAGAAAATGACAGGCGTAGTGTTAGGAAACAGATATGAAATAATATCCGAAATTGGCTCTGGTGGCATGGCCAGGGTATATAAAGCAAAAGATCGTTATTTGCAGAGAACTATAGCAATAAAGGTACTTAAAGATGAATTCAAAGAAGACAATGAATTTTTGAAAAGATTTGATACAGAAGCTCAGGCAGCGGCTAATCTCACACATCCCAATATCGTTCAGATATATGATGTGGGCAGGGATAATGATCAATATTATATAGTAATGGAATATGTGGATGGTATTACCCTTAAGGAATACATCCGTCAAAGGTCATATCTCGACTGGAGGGAAGCTGTAAATATCTCCATTCAGATATGCAGTGCGCTTTCAAAAGCTCACAGCAGAAATATTATTCACAGGGACATAAAACCTCATAATATTATTATGACATCTGACGGTGTTCCCAAGATCACTGATTTTGGGATAGCACGTCTTGTGACAAGCGAAACGGCCACTATGAGAATAGATACAGTGGGTTCTGTACATTATTCTTCGCCGGAACAAGTCCGGGGCGGGTATACAGATGAACAGTCAGATATATATTCTGTAGGTGTAACAATTTTCGAAATGGTCACAGGTCGTGTACCCTTTGACGGTGAGACCACTGTGGCAGTTGCAATTAAACATCTTCAGGAAGAACCACCTTTGCCATCATCTATTAAACCCGGAATACCAAAGGCACTGGATAGAATTATTCTGCAAGCCATGGCAAAAAATAAACAGGACCGGTATGCTACTATAACCGAGCTTATTTCCGATCTTGAAAACATTCGTGCAAGGTCCGGAGTTTCAGATGAGATTCTTTTGCCAAATATAAGAAAAGAAAGTGATAAATTCAGTACAAGAAAATACACACCATTGGGAGATGAGGATTTGGCAAAGAGTGTGAACAGAAGAAAAAAAGAACCTGAGAATAATGAAGAGAAAAATAAGTATTTATTCCCTCTTTTATACGTAACACTTATTGTTGCCATATTGGGAAGTGTAGGCTATTTCGTAAAAACCATTCTGGGTGAAATAATCACACCGCCCGATGAGTGGCCCAAAGAGATAGTTCTTGAGTCCTATGTAAATCGTGACATTAATGAGGTCCTGCTTGAACTTGAGAACGATGGCATCACCCCTGAAGTAATATATCAAAATGATGATATCGTTAAAGAAAACATTATTTTTGAACAAAGTCCCCCACCGGGTTCTTCTTTTAAAGTAGGAGGAATTACACCATTGGTTCTTAAAGTAAGTAAAGGCCCAAAAATGGTGGAAATTCCAGATGTGAAATGGCAGGATCATAATGCTGCTAAATATATGCTTGAGGACGAGTATGGACTTATAGTTGAAGAGATTGCCGAACACAATGAGGAAGTTGCGGCCAATCTTGCTATAAGGACTGAGCCCGGAAAAGGTGCTGAGGTCAGGGAAGGAACCAAGGTGATTCTTTACTGGAGTTTGGGACCCAAAAAGGAACAGGTGGTAGTTCCTGATGTAATAGGGGATACTTATGAGGTTGCCAGGAAAAAGCTGATGGATGCAAAACTAAAGGTTGGAAACACTTTCCCTGAAGGAAGGGAAGGTCATCAGGGTGTTATTACCGACCAGGCACCAAAACCGGGTATGACGGTTGATGAAGATACGCCTGTAGATTTGTTCTTTGAGGAATCAAAAGAGACAGGCGGAAATATTCCTGATGATATTCCGGTGGATAATAAACGATATAAAATAAAGCTTCCAAAAGAATTCAACAGAGATGAAACTGTACGGTTCAGGGCTGAAATAATTGAATCAGATTCAGGATCAGTATATGAACTGTTTGATTATTACGAAGTGCCGACTAAAGAGTTCCCGAAAGATATTACAGTGAATTTTCCGGTACCGGAAGGAGTTATCAGGATCTATATAAATGACAGAATAGTGCTGGAAGAATGGTTTTGATACTGAGATACATGGTTTGTCTGTTATAAGGAGTGGTTCGATTTTTGCTTAAAGGAATAATTACAAAAGGAGTAGGCGGTTTTTATGAAGTTTTGTGCGATGACAATACTACTTATACGTGTAAGGTAAGGGGGGTATACCGTAAAGATGGCGGTATAACTCCATTGCCTGGTGATATTGTAACTTTTAAGGTGCTGGACGAAAAAGACAGGGAAGGCCATATTGAGGAAATCAAGGAGCGCCGGAATTATTTTAACAGGCCTCCGGTGGCAAATATTGACCAGTTAGTCATTGTCATAGCTGTAGAAAGTCCGAATCCTGACTTCATGCTGGTGGATAAATTAATAATTACGTGCATGTCTAAAAATATAAGACCGCTGCTTGTTATAAACAAGACTGATCTGGATAAAAGCAATGGTGCTGAAGAAATTGCGTCCAGCTATCGCTCCACAGGTTTTCCCATCATTTATCTGAACAAATTTGAAAAAGATAAATATGAGGACCTTCATCGGGAACTTACGGGGCATATTACTGCTTTTGCAGGCCAGTCAGGTGTGGGGAAATCTACCATACTTAATATAGTTATGGATAACTGGCTCATGGATACAGGGGAAGTCAGTGATAAAATAAAAAGGGGAAGGCACACAACAAGGCATGTCCAGCTTTTCAAGCTGGACGAGGGCGGCTTTATAGTCGATACACCCGGTTTCAGCTCTTTTTCAATTAATGATATAGAGCATGATGAACTTGAAAATATGTATCCTGAATTTGAACCGGCAATAGGATATTGCAGATTTAAAGGCTGCAGCCATACCTGTGAGCCTGATTGTGCCGTAAGAGAGCTTGTAAGCGAGGGCAAGCTTGACGAAAGACGTTATAACAGGTATGTTGAACTTTACAGGCAGCTTAAAGAGAATTTTGATAACAGATATAAAAGATAGTATTCACCTTCCCTTTAATCAGACTCCGGAAAAGAGTTGAGGCATGTTTCAGGTATGCCTCACAGCAGGCATGCTGAGAATATGAAAAGCCAGCTGATGAATGTTTTTGAGTTGATCTGATTTGTTATTAGGGGAGGATATCTTGGAATCACGATTTAACAAACTGATAATCAAAATAAGAAAAATATCAGTTAAAAACCGAATTGTTTTCTCCATTAATCTTACATCCATAATACCCATCGTTATAATTGGCGTAATTTCATATTTTATCTACTTTAATTCTGTAAAAGATAAAATATCTGAGACTACAACCCAAAGTCTTCTGCTTTCAGAAATGAACATCGATATGGCAATCGAACGTCTTGAAAGTAATAGTATCGAAATCTCCTTTTCCGAGGAAGCTCAATATGCATTAAGAAATTTAAGTAAACTTACAGATTTTGAAATATTCACACTGGAGCAAAAGCTGCAGAGTCAGTCTGCTCAACAATTCACACTCACATATTTCGTCTCTGATGTTATTTTATTTCGTTTATTCCAGTGCCGGTAATAATTATGTGTATTGTCTTTGTACTGGGGTATATAATTCTTGAGAAAACCATCTTCGGCCGGATGATATATGGTACCGGTGGAAATGAGCAGGCTTCAAGGCTTTCCGGTGTTTCGGTCAACAAAGTGAGGTATCTGGTTTTTGCTATCCATGGCTTCCTTGCAGCTTTAGCAGGAATAATACTATTGTCCAGGGTAAACAGTGGTCAGCCGGGTGTAGGTACGGGCTATGAAATGGATATTATCACCGGATGCGTATTGGGAGGTATCAGTGTGTCCGGCGGTGAAGGAAAAATTTCAGGCGTTATCGTCGGAGTTCTGACCATAGGCGTTTTATCCAATGGTATGGTGCTGCTGGGTATCAATGAGTTCTGGCAAATGATTGCAAAAGGCACCGTGTTGCTGATAGCAGTGATTGTAGATAAGACATCACAAAAAACAGGTGCAAAATTGAGCATATCAGAAGCAAATGCAGCATAAAAATACTCGTTCATTATTTTGTGATATAATCTGAGGGTCCAATGCTAAGCATATTGGACTCTCTTTGTATAGCATCTTTAAATAAATATCAGCTCCTGATATCATTTATGTATACACAAAGGCGACCTCATAAAAGGAGAAGATACGGAATGATTGCTCAGAAACAATTTTTCAATTCAATGGCTCATAGGTGGGATGTCTTTTGTCATCATGATTTAGAGAAAATCAACTATATTTTGAATTTGCTCAACATTCAAGAAGGAGCCAAGATACTTGATGTCGGAACAGGCACCGGAATTCTTATACCTTATTTGATTGACCGCGCGGGGGAACGGGGAGAAATCACCGCAGTCGATTTTTCTGAAAAGATGATAGAAATTGCACAGCAAAAAAACAAATATGATAATGTCACTTTTATTTGTGAAGATGTTTTAGAAGTTGATCTGCCAAATAACTACTACGATTTTACAATCTGTTATTCAGTTTTCCCCCATCTCAGAAAAAAGAAATCGGCGATCAGAACTATAGGTACATATTTAAAAGATGGTGGTAGGTTTGTAATCTGTCATTCTCAAAGCAGGGAGAAAATAAACAGTGTCCATAAAAGAGTTTCCGGGGCAGTAGCTGATGATTATCTGCCTGAAATGAGCGCAATTAATGAATATTTTAAGGAATTGAACTTCAAACCAATCATTGAAATCGACAATGATGAATTGTTTGTAATTGTCGCGAAAAAAATGCCATGTTAAACCGGGAGAATTGCACTGTTTTTCATGGTTGTCTCAGATTTGTGCTTGACAGGTATGGTTGATGATATAATATACTTAAAAGAAAGACGGCAGTTATGTCGGGCTTAATAATTTAAAAGTAATTTATCGATAACAGATACAGGAGACAGACTATGATAAAGATAGCACCATCGATTTTATCAGCAGATTTTTCAAAATTGGGGGAAGAAATAAAAAAGATTGAGTCGTCAGGTTCCGATCTTGTCCATATCGATGTGATGGACGGTCATTTTGTCCCCAACATTACAATAGGTCCACTGGTTGTCTCCAGCATAAGACCTTTGACCAGGTTACCGCTGGATGTGCATCTTATGATTTCAAATCCGGATCAGTATATCGACGCTTTCAAAGATGCAGGCGCAGATATAATAACTGTACATGCCGAAGCTGTACATCACCTTGACAGAACTGTTTCCCGAATCCGAGAAAGTGGGGCAAAGGCAGGAGTGGCTATAAATCCTTCCACTCATGAAAGTGTTGTTGAATATGTTCTGGACAAAATTGACATGGTCCTTGTCATGACAGTAAATCCCGGATTTGGGGGTCAGAAATTTATTGAGGGCATGACAGAAAAAATAAGTAAATTGCGCAAAATAATAGACGAAAGAGATCTTAATGTGGATATTCAGGTCGATGGAGGAATAAACGAAAAAACTATCTCTAAAGTATACAAAGCCGGTGCCAATATTATGGTGACAGGCTCTGCTTTCTTCAGCAGTCCAGACCCTGCAGTCTTTGTCCGGACGTTAAAAAATGAGGGTAACAAATGAAAGTTCTCATAGTTGGAAGTGGAAATCTTAAAGATCAAAACTTTCTTATTGATCGCTATAATTGGGCTGATTTGGTTATCGCAGTGGATGGGGGAGCGACTCATCTGATGCGTGCAAATCTCATGCCCCATATTGTAGTAGGAGATTTCGATTCAATAAATCCGGATGACTTAAAATTACTTAAAACCAGTAATGTAGAATTAATTACCTGTCCTGTAGAAAAGGATTTCACTGATATGGAACTGGCTTCAGATATCGCAATAAACAAAAACCCCACGGAAGTCCTGTTTGTCTGTGCCACGGGATCCAGACTTGATCACTCCATAGGCAATGTTTTACATTTATATGTTTTTCTTGAAAAAGGTATAAAAGCCAGTATTGAAGATGAGAATAACAGGATTTTTCTTGTCAGGGACAGCATTAAACTTAAAAAGCAGGAAAACTATAAAGTTTCCCTGCTTCCATTAACCCCTCTGGTGGAAGGAATAACTACAAAAGGACTTTACTATCCTCTCAAAGATCAATCCGTGAAATTCGGTTCATGTTTCGGAGTGAGCAATGAATTCTGCGAGGATTTAGCATCAATAACTTTTAAAAAAGGGCTGGCGTTGGTTATTCTTTCAAAGGACTGAAATTTAGTCCTCCAGTTTTTTCTTTGTTTTCAGTTTATTCTTTTTATTTTTATTGGAATTGTTTGATGATTTCTCGTTATCATCACTTACTTCTATCATTCTGCAGTTACCCTGGAAAATAGCTCCTTCGTCAGTTACAATACTTCCTATTTCAATATCTCCATAGACACGGGCCTGTGTCATAAGATGGAGGAGACCTTTTGAAAGAATATTGCCTTTGATTGTGCCGCTTACAAACACATTACTGCCATACACATTTCCGTTTATTGTAGATGTGGTTTCAATGTAGACATCACCGCTGGCTTTTATGTCTCCTTCAACTTTTCCAAGGATTTTAACTGAGCCTTCGGATTCTATATTCCCTGTAATTGAAGTGTATTCACCCAAAACCGTGTCCATTGCAAGTGGTGCTGCTTTTTTTTTGAACATTGTATATTTGACCCCTTTCAGTATTTTCTCTTTCACTTTTTATATTTTATATGATTTGTTTAACGTTTTTCAAGGAATTGCAAGGGATCGACAGCCACATCGTTAACGCGCACTTCGAAGTGTAAATGCGGACCTGTTGAAGTTCCCGTGTTCCCCATTTTTCCTATCTGCTGCCCTTTCTTTACCCAATCTCCTTCTTTAACAGAATAGCTGCTCAAATGACCATATACTGTTTTAAAACCATTTCCATGGTCAATAATAATGCATCGTCCGTAGCCACCATTATATCCAGCCAATGTAACTTTTCCGGAACCGGCGGCATAAATGGGAGAACCTACTTTATCACCTATATCAATTCCGTTATGATGTATATGTCTTTTATAAATAGGATGAAGCCGCATTTCAAAGCCTGAAGTAGGAGTGGCCATACTGTCTATAGGCCAGTATGTCGGCAGAGAATCAAGATAATTATTTAACTCCTTTTCTTTTTTGGCAATCTGGCTGTTTATGTCATCCTCTTTGAGTTTTGCTTTTTCAAGCAAATCAATTAAAGCTCTAAGGTCTGCCAGGCTTTCCTTAAAGGTTTTTTCCTTGGATGAACCACGACTTACTGACCTGATTTCAGTCATGTTTTTATCAATATAGGAGACAACCATGTCTTCGTATTCTTTTTTGAATTGGGCTACAGTTTGATTTGTGACTGATTTATTTGAAACTGCCTCCGTTATAAGTTCGGAATTCTCAATGAGTTGCTGGGTCTGATTTGATATGAATTCTTCAAGTTTGGCTTTCTCTGACATTATTTTTTCGATCTCTTGTTCATGTTGTGCTTTAAGCAATTTATTCTGCTTAACAACCGATAAAGTATAGCCGGTAAGGATTAAAAGAGCTACCAGCATAAATGCCGTTATTGAAAGCAGAGTAGTTCTGTAGTTGTTGATCCTTATTGTCCGCACACTGCCTTTTCGATGTGGAACAAACATAAAAGACAGATAATTTCTCCGCTTGGAAGAAATTTTCCCTGTCATTTTTTTCATCTCGTCACTTCCTTAAACCTTAAATAATAAAAGTAAAATAAAAGCATAAAAATAGCAAATATTAAATACTGCAACTAATCTTATAATTTAAAAATATAAATAATTCTGCAGTTTTTTCAGGTGCAGAATATAAAAAAATGCAATAAAATTGTAACACAACTGAAACAAGCTGTACACATATTATAATATATTATCGCCAATAAGAGAAGATTATTCCGTGATTTTGTTTTGAACTTATTGGCATATTGGTATATTATATTGGAGGTAGTATTTTTTTTAGTTTTATATATTATTATATGTAATTCAGAGGATAATATATGAAGAGGACAATTAGAAGTAAAGTTTATACAGGATTTGCTGTTCTTATAATTCTTTCAATATTTCTTTTTTCTACGGTATCATATTTTGCAAAAAATTATGTTTTTGAAGGGGCAAAAAAAATACGCTACAATTCATCATTGGCACGTAAGATGGAAGGCATCCGTGCTTTATCTGATGAAAAAGTCAACATGCTCTATAAAAGTATTATAGAAAAGAAAGATATATCAGCTAAGCTTAAAGATATTGATAAGGATATAGAAGAAGCGAGTAATGACATAATTGAAAATCTGGCTTCTTTGGAAATGTCGGATTCAGACGGGGTCTCCGATCAAGTTATTAATATTATTTCCTCAATTGTTGAACAAGAAAAATCTATTACCGGTAATTATACTGATTTTATAGCCCCTTTTGTCAAAGGTGAAGAAGCGGAGAATCTTTATGCTGCCTACAATAAATCCAGTGATGCTATGGATGAGCTTTCAAGAAACTTACTGGAACTTAACGAAGTAAATTATGAAAATTTAAATAATCATATCAGCAGCATCAGAAATAAACTTGCCATGCAAAGGTCATCCATGGCCGGAATAAAAGGCGACATACATAAAATTTTGGATCAAACCCTCAGGGTGAGCATAGATCTTGCAGAACTGGATAAAAATATCAAGGCTTATCAGGATGAAAGCAACCGTGCTGTCGGAAGACTGACACAATACCTGTCAAGTCTCACCCAGAACGAACAGGGTAATACTGATATTCCAGCGTATGATTTTTCAGAAAATATCAAATCCATAAATCAGATTATGAATGAGCTTTCAGGAAATATAGCTTCGCTTATTGATTCGGAAGAATTTTTGAAAATTCAGGCAACTGAACATGATAACTCATTGAATATTATCAGTACAAATGAACTGGAAGAGGCCGTGGCAAGACAGAGGAAAATTACTGAAGCCCGGTTAAAACTATTTGAAATCCAAATCATGACCTCAATGGCTGTGATAAATCATGACGATGTTATAATAGAGGGTGTGATTACCGAAGAGTTACTTTTAGTTAAGGAAGCTGTTGAAAATCTGTTTACTGAAGAAGACCAGGGCCTTAAACTGCTGGATGACCTTGTTATGCACCTGGAGGACATTGGCCAATCAATTACAGCAATGGATCAGGATACAACTTCGGAAGGTATAAAGGAGATTGGCAGAATCAGGGATCAATTAAAACCTCAATATAAAGAGCTCAATAACTTGCTCCTGATGAATTTTGATGAGAATATAGAGGAGACAAAGAACATTGAAAAATATGTTCTGCCTGCGGTAGTTGCCATGTCACTATTGTCTATAATAGTTGGCGCCCTTATGGCTATAACAGTTAACACTTCGATTATAAATCCAATTCGGGAAATGACAGGGTTACTCAAAAAGGTCGAAGCCGGGGATTATAAGACAAGGATTAATACTCCGGTAGCAAAGGAATTTACCCAGATGGCTCAAAGTGTTAACAATGTTTTGGATGCCAGGGAACAAATCCTTGAAGAAGCATTGTTTATAAGTGATTCAATCTCACTTATGAAAAATGAGCTTGCCAAAAGGTTTACGCATAATAAACAGGTTCTTAAAAATCTTATTCAGGATATGCAGCAGCTCCTTTCATCATTTAATTCAGTACCTGTAGTGCTGGAAGATTCGGAAGCTGTTGGCACGGTCTCGGTGGATATTTCAGCTACTCTGGAGACCATAGATGTAACCGAAAAGAGTAAACAAACCGCGGAAGAAGCAAAGGAAGTTATCGTCAAGGCTTCAGAGACAGTTAAAGAAGTGGCTGCTCATATCGAGCAACTGGAGAACTCTTCAGCCAGAATCGAAGAGATAACCAATACTATTACTCAGATAGCCAAAAGAACAAATCTGCTTGCTCTTAATGCCGCAATAGAAGCTGCCAAAGCAGGGGAACAGGGACGAGGCTTTGCAGTTCTGGCTGATGAAATAAGGAAACTTGCCGATGCAAGCGGGGAAGCAGCAAATGATATCAAGAAACAGCTAAGTGAAATACAGGCTCGTATTCAGCACACCGTACAGAATATGGACAAGGGTGTAAATGATGTGGAACTGAGTGCCAAGGTTATAAGCGATGTTCATCATTCCATTGAGGATATAACAACGCGGGTTCGCAATGTTGTTGATGCTTTGGAGGATTATGCCCAAAAAGGCTCAGAACAGCTTACAGCTAACCAGAGATTAATGCAGGATCTTTTTGAGGTAAATAAAAACAACACCGAACTTTATAAAGTCACCAAAGACATTAATTCAAGGTTGATGAATTCCGATGCCAGTCTGTCTGACATGGATAAAATAGAAAGTATTCTCAATTCAGCATCAGAAAGACTTAACACTATACTGAAGAAATATAAGAGAAGCTAAAATGAGACAGGGATCGGTTCCCTGTCTTATTTTCACTCTTGTTTAAACTCGCGCATATAAAGGACTTCCATAAAATTCATAGCTGTTACATGCTGTTTAGCGTTTCTTGTTTCTCTGGTGAAAATTTTTGCAGACAAATAAAAGCTACGCAAATAGAAGCTTTATATTTGCTTGTATTTATATATCCGAATGTTTTGGTTATAATTTTTTTGCATATTATTTTTAGTGAGGAGTAAAAATGTTTAGCAAAAATGATGTTATAGAGTTAGAAATTACAGGAATGACCCATGAAGGAATGGGAGTAGGTAAAAAAGACGGGTTTGCTGTATTCGTTCAGGGTGCAATTGATGGTGAAAAAGTAAAGGCAAAGATAATTAAGGTACTGAAAAAATATGCAGTTGCCCGAATTCATGAGTTTATTGAAAAAAGTCCTTACAGAAAAGAGCCTTTCTGCCCCGTGTATAATAGATGCGGCGGCTGCAGTCTTCAGCATATGATCTATGAGAAGACCTTGCTATTTAAACGCCAGGTTGTAATTGACAATCTTACCAGAATAGGTGGTCTTGAAAACATAACAGTAAAAGACACTATCGGTATGGAAAATCCATATAATTACCGCAACAAGGCCCAATATCCCGTTGGAGAAGGAAAGGAAGACCCTGTTTCCGGATTTTATGCAAAACGCAGTCATGAAATAATAGAATCAGACGTCTGTGGAATACAGCTTCCTGACAGCGACAAGGCCAAAAGAGCAGTTCTTGAGTATATGCGTAAATATTCTGTGCCTGCCTATAACGAGGAAACAGGTCATGGTTTAATAAGACATGTGGCGACAAAAATAGGGTTTCATACAGGCGAAACAATGGTTATAATCGTTGCCACCAAATCAAAGATTCCCCATACTGAAGATTTAATATCAATGCTGAAAAAAGAAATATCCGGACTCAAAAGTGTTGTTTTGAATGTCAACAGTAAGCGTGGAAATGTTATTTTAGGTCAGAAAAATATATCTCTATATGGTAGCAGCACCATAACAGACAGGCTTGGATCATTGTATTTCGAAATATCGCCACTGGCTTTTTATCAGGTCAATCCCGT
>JAAYMA010000025.1 GCA_012521615.1 Clostridiaceae bacterium
GAAAGATTCAGAAACAGAATATTGCATGTTATGGCTTAAATATGTACATAAAAACTGGCAGATAACCTAAATTGATCATCTGCCAGTAATCCACGGGCTATTTCATTTTACTTAGTTCAACCCCAATATTTGACGTAGAACCAATATTTATCGTGATAGATTCCGATAATACTATAGATAAACATATAATGGCGAGAGACATAGAAAGACAAAAATAGAAAAACGAGTTGACTTATGTCAACTCGTTTTTGTGGTGACCCCAAGGGGATTCGAACCCCTGTTACCGCCGTGAAAGGGCGGTGTCTTAACCTCTTGACCATGGGGCCATATTTGGTAGCGGCGGTAGGATTCGAACCAACGACACTGCGGGTATGAACCGCATGCTCTAGCCAACTGAGCTACGCCGCCATATCGTTGCCGCTTTTTTTGCGGCGCTATTACATAATAGCAGAAGCAGAATGGCTCGTCAAGTGTTTTTTGAAAATTTCTTTATAAGCAATTCATATTTTCTTGATAAATTTTTTCCAAGTGTGATATTCTATATTCATTGATAGAATAATCGATAATAAACTTAGGAGTTTTCCACAATGAAAGAAAGAATATATACAATTCCCATAAATGATGCCTTTGATCAGGATACAGAGTGTCCGCTCTGTATATGTGAAAGAAAACTGGAAAATGATGCCCTTGAATATACACTTGGTCCGTCAATGATGGAGCCTGACTCGAGAATTGAAACCAACGAAAAAGGATTTTGCCATGAACATTTTACGAAACTTTTCAATTTCGGACAGAATAAACTTCCTCTTGCACTTATGATTGACACACATTTGATGGAACAGGTCGAAGAACTTGAAAAGATATATAATAAACAAAAAGGTCGAATAATGAGGGAAAGCAAAAAAAATGTCCTGGAATCTGTCCTGGATACCGTATCGGGTAAGAAAAAAGCCTCTGGAAAAATAGTGGATGTTTTTGTCGAAAAACTTGATTCTTTAGAACAGACATGTGCTGTTTGTGACAGGTTCAGGGCGAATATGGAAAAGCTGCTTGACAATACTCTATATTTGTATGATAAAGAACCTGAATTCAAGAAAAAGTTCTTAAAGTCAAAAGGATTTTGCCTAAAACACTTAAAAGCACTGCTTAAAAAGGCTGGAGAACAATTTTCTCAGCCTAAACAGGCTGAACTGCTTCTGAACCTTATACCCCTCGAATTAGAGGCTTTAAAGCGCGTTCAGGTAGATGTACATCATTTTACAAAAATGTTCGATTACCGGAATAAGGATGCGGACTGGAAGAATTCAAGGGATGCAGTGCCCAGGAGCATTGAAAAAATATGCGGTCCCTGTGAATTGCAAAAATAAAAGAAACAATCTGCAGATATATGCTGAAACTTTATCATAAAGAATGCGGCAAGATAACTCGGTTTATACAAAAATAAAAAATGTCAGAAACTGATTTAAAGCGGCAGAAAGGGAAGTAAGCAACATGAAGAAAGACAGATACACATACCAGGATTTATTAAAAATCATGGAAATTTTAAGGTCTCCCGAAGGATGTCCCTGGGACAGGGAACAGGATCATGAAACATTGAAAAGATACCTTATTGAAGAAGCTTATGAAGTTTTGGAGGCAATAGACCAGAAAAAACCGGAAAAATTATGTGATGAGCTGGGTGATCTTCTTCTCCAGGTGGTGTTTCATGCTCAGGTTGCCAAGGAAAATGGGCAGTTTGATATGGATGATGTAGTCCATGGTATCAGCTCAAAAATGGTAAGCCGTCATCGCCATGTTTTCGGCGGCGAAGAAGCCGAGACGGCAGATGACGTAATGAAAATCTGGGAAGACGTAAAAAAAGAAGAGAAAGGATTTAAGACCTATACTCAGACACTTAAGGATGTTCCTCCTAATCTTCCTGCTCTTATGAGAAGCTATAAAGTTCAGCAAAAGGCTGCACGCGTAGGTTTTGACTGGGATGACATTGAGGATGCATTCAAGAAAATCGAGGAGGAAGCCCTGGAACTTAAAGAAGCCTATAAAAATGGCAGCAAGGCTGATATGGAAGAAGAACTTGGAGACCTTCTTTTTGCAGTGGTCAATGTTTCACGGTTCATGAAAGTGCAGCCCGAACTGGCTCTTTCAGCTACTGTGAACAAATTTATAAGAAGGTTCGAATATATTGAAGAAAAGGCAAAAGAGCAGGGAAAATCTCTGGATGAAATGTCTCTTGAAGAGATGGATGATTTGTGGAATTTGTGCAAGAAAAACGAGAATGAATAATAAAGTTATAAGGGGAGAAATCAATGCGAATTGATAAATTCTTAAAGGTCAGCCGTATTATAAAAAGAAGGACTTTGGCAAATGAAGCATGCTCAAAAGAAAGAGTGACCATCAACGGAAAAATTGCCAAGCCGGGTACAGAAGTAAAAGTGGGAGATATTGTCGAAATCCGTTTTGGAGAAAATATTACCCGTATAAAGGTTTTAAAATTATCAGAGCATGTTAAAAAAGAAGAAAGTGCGCAAATGTACGAACTCCTGTGAAATCAGGAGTTTTTTATTTTGTGATTTCTATGTAATGGTAATAAGGTCCAAGGCTTGTGCATAAAAATCAAAGGGCGGAGTATTAAAGTATCCGGCTTAAAAGGATTGTTCAAGGAGGTGCTGCTATGGCTGAGGAACGTAAGGTTTATGAACAGCGCTCGCAAAACATAATTCTCAAGGATCGAAGACGGCTTATGATATCTGGAGTAAATCAAGTTGAGAGCTTTAACGAGGATTGCATCGTACTGGATACTGAACTTGGAATTTTGATAGTAAGAGGAATGGGAATGCATATTAATAAATTTAATGTAGAGACATCAGAGATAGATGTTGAGGGAGATATAGGCGCATTTGAATACCTGGACAATGGTGCACCTCAAAGAAAAGGAGGCTTCTTCTCGGGGCTTTTCAGATAGAGGGGCTATAAATATGCAAAATCACGTAATGTATGAACTGACAGTATTTGGTGGAGCTGGAGCTGCCGGAATACTCATAGCTTTTTTATATGACCTTTTCAGATTAAAGCGCCGGTTTATAAGAACCAAAACTGCATTGATCCATATAGAAGATATAATATACTGGATATGTGCAGCAATTATTCTGTTTTTGTCTTCCTATATTTTAAGCAGTGGAGAAACCAGGGGTTATTTTTTTATTGGGACCATAACAGGCGCTCTTACATATGCAGGGTTATTTAGTAAGCCGGTCATATGGCTTCTTACCCAAATTATAAGGATAGTGCTTTGGCCAATATATAAGATTGTAATGTTTCTCAGGCCTGTTTTTCGTATTATGAATCTCAAGTGCAGACGGGTGATGGGAAAAATAAAATACCTGGGTGCACTTGAAGGATACAGGTTTCGGGTAAATTTTATGCGCTTGCGCAATACTTTTACGAAAAAATAAACTGGAAACATAAGGTCATCAAATTATGTATATATGGACTAAAAACTGTTACGGACTGGAGTAATGTGGTATAATCTGAATATACAGATATTCTTTACTAAAGAAAAAAGGTGATCAGTTCATGGCTGGACGAAAGACAAGAAAAGGCTGGTGGATGATGCCGCTACTGGCGTTTATGCTTCTGTACGGCGCTATTACTTATACATCACAGTCAGAGGAACTATATTTGATTAACCTTAAGATAACAGAGCTTGAACAGAAAATTGAGAAAGAAAAAGAGATAAAAAGAAATTTGCAGAAGCAGAAAGAGGAAATCTCCAGTGAGGAGAGTATTGAAAAGCTTGCCCGTGAAAAACTTGGAATGGTCAAAGATGGAGAGAAAATTTTTATAGATATAAATAAATGATTATTATTGATACAGGGGACACAGAACTGTCCCCTGTACTATTGCTGTCATATTAATATCAGATTTTCAGTTCCTTTATAACAGCCTTTAGCGTCTCAGCTGATTTATGCAGCAACTTATATTCTTCGTCACTCAAAGGCACTTCCAGAACCCTTTTTTTGCCGCTTCGGCCGACAATGGTAGGAACGCTTATAGATACATCATTTAAACCGTATTGTCCATCCATAATGCTTGAGACCGTAAGTATGGAGTTTTCATCCCTTACAATTGTCTCAGCAATCCGTTCGACGGCAAGAGCTACTGCAAAATATGTTGCGCCTTTTGCATTAATAATTTCGTAGGCAGAGTTTTTGACTTGTTCAAAAATCATTTGTCTGTTTTGATGATCTTTGCAGCAGCCACAGGAATCGCAATACATATCTATTGGCATTCCGGCAATGGAAGTAAGGCTCCAGGCAGCGAGCTCGGTATCCCCATGTTCACCCAGTATATACCCATGCACATTACGGGCATCTACTCCTGTATGCTCTCCGAGCAGGTATCTGAAACGGGCAGTGTCAAGAACAGTGCCCGAGCCCATAACTTTGTCCGCCGGAAAACCTGACAGCTTCCAGGTGACATAGGTCAAAATATCCACCGGGTTGGTCACTACCAGCAAAATCGTATCCTCGGGACTATTGTATTTAATGACATTACTGATTATATCCCTGAAAACCTCAGTGTTTTTGTGGACCAGATCTATTCTGGTCTCACCTTCTTTCTGGTTCGCCCCGGCAGTGATAATTATCAAATCCGAACCCTTGCTGTCTTCATAAGTGCCCTGATAAATTTTAGCCGGCTTGGCGAAGGGAATTCCATGATTCAAATCCATCACTTCGCCGCGGGCTTTTGTTTCGTTAATATCGATGATTACCAGTTCGGAAAAAAGACCGTTGAGCATAAGTGTGTATGCCGTGGTGGATCCTACAAAACCTGCGCCTATAATTGTAGCCTTATTGACATCTTTTTTTATCATTTTTCTACCGCCCTTCATAAACCTGCTTCTGTTATTTTGAAGCAATTTTTGCCCAAGTATCTTTTAATCCGACGGTTCTGTTAAAGACCAATGCATCAGGTCTGCTGTCTACATTATCAACACAGAAATAGCCCAAACGCAGGAACTGGAACTTTTCTTCAGGTTGTGCTTCTTTCAGGGATGGTTCCAGTTTGCAATTCTTCAGTACGATAAGGGATTCAGGGTTTAGATTATCCTTGAAATCCCCGCCTTCCGGAACATCGTCCGGATTTTCAACATTGAACAGCATGTCGTAAAGACGTACTTCAGCATCAATTGCATGTTTGGCTGAAACCCAGTGTATTGTGCCTCTGACCTTTCTGCCGTCGGGGGATTCACCGCCGCGGGAGGCAGGATCATAGGTCGCACGGATAAGGGTTACTTTTCCGTTTTCATCGGTCTCATAGCCTGTACATTTTATAAAGTAGGCATTTTTAAGCCGTACTTCCCCGCCAGGTTTAAGCCTGAAATATTTTCTGGGCGGATCTATCATAAAGTCGTCTTCTTCAATATAAATATCCCTGGAAAAAGGAACTTTACGGGTGCCTTTTGAAGGATCTTCAGGGTTATTCTCCACATCGAACTCTTCAACCAGATCCTCAGGGTAGTTTTCAATAACAACCTTAACAGGTCTTAAAACAGCCATCCTTCGATCTGCAACTTTATTTAAGTGATCCCTTACACAATGCTCCAGAAGCCCCCAGTCAACAACACTGTTGGTCCTGGAGATTCCTATCAGATCTATAAAGTTACGAATGGATTCGGGTGTAAAGCCACGGCGCCTTAAACCGCTAAGGGTAGGCATTCTGGGATCGTTCCAACCTGAAACATAACCTCCTTCAACAAGTTCACGCAATTTGCGCTTGCTGAGTACTGTATGGGTGATGTTCAGCCTTGCAAATTCATACTGACGAGGCGGGTTGGGTATTTCTAATTTTTCAAGGAACCATTCGTATAAAGGTCTGTTGTTTGCAAATTCAATGGAGCAAAGGGAATGGGTTATACCTTCAATTGCATCCTGCAAAGGATGTGCAAAATCATACATGGGATATATGCACCATTTGTCCCCCGTTCTGTGATGGGGCTCTTTTTTGATGCGGTAGATAACCGGATCCCTGAAATTTATATTAGGGGAAGCCATATCTATTTTGGCCCGCAGAACTTTTTCGCCGGATTCAAATTCGCCGTTCTTCATGCGTTCAAACAAATCCAGATTTTCTTCAATGCTTCTGTTCCGCCATGGACTTTCTTTTCCGGGCTCAGTCAGAGTGCCGCGATATTCACGGATTTGGTCAGCGTCAAGATCATCTACATATGCCAGCCCCTTTTTAATCAGCTCAACGGCATAATCGTAGAGTTTGTCAAAATAATCAGAACCGTAGTATACGCGGTCGCCAAAATCAAATCCCATCCATTTTATATCTTTTATAATAGCATTGACATACTTGACATCTTCTTTTTCGGGATTGGTATCGTCAAAGCGAAGATTACACTTCCCGCCATATTTTTCGGCTATTCCAAAATCGATGCACATTGCCTTTGTATGCCCTATATGAAGATAACCATTGGGTTCGGGCGGGAAACGTGTTTGTATCTCTTTCACGCGTCCTGTTCTCAAATCTTCTTCAACTATTTCTTCAATAAAGTTTTTGGATTTTTCTTCTGCCATATTATCCACGCCTCTTATCTAATATTTGGGTAAAACCCTTCAATTCGCTAAATTATTAGCTTTTATTGGTTATTATAAGCCAGAATCTGATTAAAGTAAACATGGCTGACTTAATGAAATCAAGTGTTTGAGTTACAGTAATTTCTCCCTCTCATGATAAGGGTGCATGGTTTTGGTTATCATTGTTCCTATACCTTTATTGGTGAAAATCTCAAGTAAAATACAATGGGGGATACGACCATCTATAATATGGGATCTTTTAACGCCGTTTTCAACAGCACGGACACAGCCCAGTACTTTGGGAATCATGCCGCCGACTATGGTGCCTTCCTGTATGAGTTTTTGAACCTCGTCACTGGTAATGGCATACAGTATTTCGCCATCAGATGTTCTGACACCTTCGACATCGGTCAGAAGAATAAGTTTTTCAGCTTTCAAGGCAATTGATAGCTCGGCTGCAACAGTATCTGCATTAATATTGTAACTTTGACCGTTTTCATCAGTACCTACGGGTGCAACAACAGGAATGTACTGGTCTTTTGCCAGAAGTTCAAGGGCATGGGTGTTTATGCTGGTGATTTTTCCGACATATCCCAGGTCAACTTTCTGACCGTCAATTTCTTCATAATGTTTTTCGCATTGGATGAGCATGTCGTCCACACCACTGATGCCTATAGCCTTTCCGCCTTTCTGGTTAATTAAAGAGACAATTTCCTTGTTGGTTTTTCCAACCAGAACCATCTGAGCTATTTCCATGGTTTTGGCATCAGTTTTCCTAAGTCCGTTAATAAATTCCGATTCTATATTAAAAGACTTAAGAGCCTTTGAGATATCAGGACCTCCGCCATGTACAATAACAGGGTTTAAGCCAATATATTTCAATAGTGTAATATCTTCTACAACACAATTTTTAAGCTCCTCTGTAATCATGGCACTGCCGCCGTATTTTATAACTACTGTTTTTCCGGCCAGTGCCTGTATATAGGGCAGGGCTTCTATTAATATTTCTGCTTTTTTTATTATTTCAGAATAGTTAACCATTTTATTCTACCTTTCATTGTTTTCTTCATTTTCAGGACATTTATTCAGAACATCCATTATAGAATTAATTATTTATATATACAAGATTTATATATACATGGAAGGATTCAAAAGACCCTCAGTTTCATCAAAACCTGCCATTATATTCAGAACTTGTACAGCCTGACCTGCTGCACCTTTTCCCAGGTTGTCCAGGGCTGACACAATTATAAGTTTGTTAAGCCTATGGTCTACAGTAACACCTATATCGACAAAATTGGAGCCAACTACGTTTCTGGTCTCAGGTTGAATTCCTTCTGGAAGTATTCTTACAAAGGGATCATTTTTATAATAATCATTATATATTTCCAATATATCGCAGGTTTTAAGATCATCTTCTATTAAGTCAAGATAGCAGGTGGCCATCATTCCGCGTTTCATGGGCGCCAGATGGGGGGTGAACGAAACAAGTACTTCCTGCCCGGCCAAAAGGGATAATTCCTGTTCAATTTCGGGAGTATGGCGATGGTTTGCTAAGCCGTAAACTTTATAATTACCTTCGGTTTCGCAATAAGAGTAGTAAAGATCCGATTTCCTTCCTGCACCGGAAACCCCTGAAACAGCATCAATTATAATACCTTTGGGTGAAGCTATTTTATTTGCCAGAGCAGGGGCTATTGCCAAAATGGAGCAGGTAGGATAACAGCCGGGAACTGCTGTCAATGAAGCTGTTTTTATCTTTTCCCTGTTAATTTCAGGAAGACCGTATACGGCGTTTTCTGCAAGATAAGGAGATTTATGCTGAACTTTATACCACTGTTCATATACCTTAATATCCCTGAAGCGGAAATCACCACTGTTGTCAATAACACGTTTTCCTTTGGACAGAAGTTTTGGTACAACTTCTCCCGATACTCCATGGGGAAGCGCAGTGATGAAAAAGTCGGCTTTATCCGATATTTCATCAATATCAAGAGGTTCGCATGTTTTGTCAAAAATTCCTCTTAAAGACTGATAAACTGAAGAGTAAGGCCTTCCGGCAAAAGTATTGGATACTACCGTTGCTATTTCAATGTCTTTTCTTAAGGCGATGAGCCGCACAATTTCGGCACCTACGTAGCCGGTTGCTCCTATAATTCCTAATTTAAGCATAACTAAACCCCCAATTGTATTATTACTCTTATAAGAGTAAATAATTAATAAACTGCGGGTATACCGGACCTGCAGCATTAAGCACCATCCAGAATAAATTTGTTTGGTTTGCTTAATAATAAAGTAATATAAAGGTATAATAATAAGTAAGCTTTACCAGCAGTTATAAACATCGATATTATTAAAAAATGTCTATATAGTAAAACTGACTAAAAATAATCAGCAACTGTTTTGTTTAGGTCAGCAGGCAAAATTCAATTTTTTAATTTATATATTAAACATTCTTTAAATGAAGGTTTTAAACAAATTTTTGCTACTGTGAATACAGTGTTTATAATTATACATTTTGATGCATAAAAATTCAACATTTAAATTTTATGGCTCAAATAACTTATATTGTGGCTCTGGTTTGTGTAAAATTGCTTATGCAAAGTAGCTAAAAGCAAAAAAAAATTTTTGGTTATTAATTGGGTAGTTTAAATATTTGCTTTAATGTTACAGTAATATTGAAACAGATGCAGTGCATCGAGAATTTGGGAGGGATAACTTAAATGGCTAGTGTAACACTTAAGAATGTTTACAAGGTATATCCGGGAAATGTGACAGCGGTCAGTGACTTTAATATTGAAATCGAAGACAAAGAGTTTATTATTCTGGTCGGTCCTTCCGGTTGCGGAAAGACTACAACTCTGAGAATGATTGCAGGACTTGAGGAAATTACTTCGGGGGAATTGTACATAGGGGACAAGCTATGTAATGACGTTGCCCCTAAAGACAGAGATATAGCAATGGTTTTCCAGAACTATGCTCTGTATCCTCATATGACTGTATTTGACAATATGGCATTCGGTCTGAAGCTCAGAAAAGTACCTAAGGATGAAATAAAGCGAAGAGTTCATGAAGCGGCAAGAATTTTGTCAATAGAACATCTCTTGGACAGAAAACCGAAGGCTCTTTCCGGTGGACAGAGACAGCGTGTTGCTCTCGGTCGTGCTATAGTTCGTGAACCTAAGGTGTTCCTCATGGACGAACCTCTTTCCAACCTGGACGCCAAGCTCAGGGTTCAGATGAGAACCGAGATTTCAAAACTCCATCAAAGACTGCAGACCACATTTATCTACGTTACCCATGACCAGACAGAAGCTCTTACAATGGGTACCAGAATAGTTGTTATGAAAGACGGATTTGTACAGCAGATTGACAGTCCTCAGAAGCTTTATGATGAGCCTGTTAACCTCTTTGTTGCTGGCTTTATCGGCAGTCCTCAGATGAACTTTGTTAACGTTGTAGTTGAAAAAGAGGATGACAAAGTTTATCTGAAATTTGCTAAAGACAAGCTCGAAATTCCTGCATACAAGGGTAAAGTTCTTGAAGAGCAGGGCTATGTGGGCAAAGAAGTTATTCTTGGAATTCGTCCAGAAGATATTTATGATGAAGATACCCCACATACCAGTGATTGTACCAGCACATTAGGTGCGGACATTGAGGTTACTGAGAGACTCGGTTCAGAGACTTTCCTCTATGGTCTGATTAATGACGTTAACTTCATAGCACGTGTAAGTCCGAAGTCTACAACTCAGCCTGGAGATAATGTAAGATTAATATTTGACATGGCTAAAGCTCATATCTTTGATAAAGAAACTGAAAAAGCCATTGTTCACTAATACACTGCTAATAACGAGGGGACATCAGGTCCCCTTGTTTGATTTTGCGGGAGTTTATACAGGGCGGGGAAACCTGCCCTTTTTGCCGTTTGTAATTTTATCAGCATTACTTATGTTATGTTGCGGTAAAATGTGGAATAATATATATAACTGCTTAGACCTTACATTATAAAACGGAGGGAATTTATTGCGATTAGTAGCTTTTGTTGGCCCAAGCGGAACAGGTAAAAGTCACCGTGCTTTGTGGATTGCGCATGAAAATGGGCTTGATTATATAATTGATGATGGTCTTCTGATACATGAAAACAGGATTGTTGCGGGCAAATCTGCCAAAAAAGCGCCTTCCAGGCTGGCTTCTGTGAGGGTTGCGCTTTTTACAGACAATGATCACAGAGCTGAAGTTAAGCAAGCCATACAGGAGAAAAAACCCAGAGGTTTGCTGATTTTGGGAACCTCTGACAAGATGGTGGACAGGATAGCTGAAGTACTTGAATTAGGACCTTTTGACAAACGAATATATATAGAGGATGTGGCGAGCAGATACGAAATTGAGCTGGCCCAAAAAACAAGGATTAACCAGGGCAAGCATGTAATCCCGGTGCCAGCGGTTCAGCTTAAGAAACAGTTTTCGGGCTATTTTCTGGATCCTTTACAGATATTCAGACGGAAAGGCAAAGGCTCTTTCCAGAAAATTGGCGAAAAAGCAGTTGTCCGCCCCACTTTCAGCTATTATGGAAATTATACCATTTCGGATTATGCTATTTACCAGGTTGTGAATCATATTATTAAGGGCATGCCTGAAATGGAACGTGTGTCAAGGTTCAGAGCCAATAATGAGCCTGATGGACTTTATATAGACATGGATGTTATAATGGTTTTTGGTTACAACTTAGCTGAAGCTGTTCGTTCAGCCCAGAGAACAATCATAAAAGAACTCGATCGATTTGCCGGTTTCAATGTTAACAGACTGAATATTTATATTAAAAACCTTGTGCTTAAAAAAACCAAGAATTGAATACATCTCTGGACAAGCAGTATTCAGGGAGGCAATCATGAAACAAGCAGATCTTTCTAATAAGGAAGACCAGAAAAACTATTGTGATTATGCCAATATGGAAGATGAAGAGGTTATAGCCTACGCCCGCTCGGGCTGCACCCGGGGAATGGAGTATTTAATCGAAAAATATAAACCCCTTGTACGAGCAAAAGCAAGGAGTTATTTCCTGGTGGGGGCAGACCGGGAAGACATTGTACAGGAGGGCATGATAGGTCTATTTAAGGCTGTCAGGGATTATGATGATGAAAAGTGTATCCCTTTCAGAGCCTTTGCAGATATGTGCGTCACAAGGCAGATAATAACTGCTGTAAAAACGGCAACGCGTCAAAAGCACATACCTCTTAATTCTTCCATATCGCTGAGCAGAAGGATGTATAACGATGAATCCAGCAAGGAACTTTCCGAGGTAATAGAGGAAGTTTCAGTTGCAAATCCTGAGGAGCTTGTAATAAGTAAAGAAGAGGTCAATGTGATAGAGAACAGGATTATGGAACTATTAAGCCCGTTTGAGCAGCAGGTTCTGTCCAGATATCTTGTGGGCATAGCTTATCAGGATATTGCAAAACAACTGAAAAGACCTGTTAAATCAATAGATAATGCACTTCAGAGGCTTAAAAGAAAAATAGAAAAATTTCTGAAAACCATGGATGAGGAATATTGACAAAATGCCTGTTGAAATCAACAGGCATACCTAAAATGTGCTAAAAAGGAGGTAAAGTATGTTAAGGTATCAGTGTGGTTTTTATTATATAAAAAAATTGTCGAAAAAGCAAGAATTATATAAGCACAGGAAGCTGACATCATGGTAGTAGTTAAGGTATCAATTTTAATTTCAGGGGAGGTATGGCCATGGTAATTAAGTGGAATGACAAATATTCTTGCTTCGATGAAACAATAGACGCACAGCATAAGAAGCTTATTGATATGATCAATGAAATCAACGAACTGGCAGAGCTTGATGATGGATACGACCGTTATGATGACATTGTAAGAATATTTGAAGGGCTTAAAGATTATGCTGTATACCATTTTAGCTATGAAGAAAAGATGTTTGAAGAGAACGGATATGATTCCTTTAATACCAAAATTCAGAAACTTGAACACAATGGCTTTGTGAAGAAACTTGAATCAATCGATCTATATGAGATTGACGAAGACCAGATTGGTGCAGTCAGGGATCTTCTGGATTTCCTCAGCAAATGGCTGGATCATCATATTCTTGATGTAGACATGAGATTTGGTGAATTCTTAAGAGAAAAACATGAGAGACCTTGACAAAATATAGTATAATAATTATAACTTGGTTTCTGTTAAGAACGTTTCTGATATTATTTGAGGATAGATATAATTAATGAATATACTTAAGAAAAGGAAGCACAGAGTGGAGCTGATAGCTTGGCTGAAAAAAATAACAGGCAAAAAAACAAGGTAACGGTTTACATAGCTGGAAACGAATATGTGATAGCAGGTCATGAAACTCCTGAGTACATACAGAAAGTTGCTTTGTATGTTGATCAAAAACTTCGTGAGATTACTCAGAAAAATCATTTCCTAAGTACTTCAATGGCCTCTATTTTGGCTTCTGTCAATATGGCTGATGAAGTATTCCGTATGAGGGAGAGATTGGAAGAATCAGAAAAGGAACTGGCAGAACTTAAAAGAAAGTATAAGCAAAATAATGAAGAACTTCAGCATCTGAAAATGGAGAATGACATGCTTAAAAAAAGGGAAACTCAGCTTCAGATCGAGCTTACAAGGAGAGAAACTGAAATAAAAGAAGTGAGAAATACAATTAATGCTATGAACAGAAAAAACCAATGAGTAATGGAGGCATACTATGTTTGATCAAATGATTTCCTGGGGAGAGCTAATAACTGTAGTTCTGTTTATTTTAGGCTCAGCACTCCTTTTTTATTTGATACTTGCAATTTCCAATATTCTGAAGGTTATCAGGAATATAAATCAGATCCTTGAAACAAATAAGGACAATATTCAAAAATCTATTGAAAAACTTCCCGAAATTACCGACAATACCGCAAAAATAACCGGGATGGTAAAAGATAACATAGAAAGCATTCAGGACGTAGTTAAGGATGTAGGCAAAATATCTGAAACGGTAAGAGATGGAGTAGAGACCATTCAAAAAGATATTCTGCTCAAAGTAAAATCAATTTTAGATATTATTGATACCATCAGAAAATATTTTGAGAAAAGGAAAGAAATAAGCAAAAAGAAGAAAAAAGGAGCAGGAACGGTTTACAGGTATAAATATAAGCCTGACCAGGACAAGCCTGATGAAGTGGAAATTGTCACAACAGAAGGACAAGATGAAATTCCGTATGAAGAATATGTAGAAATAAAATCCGAAGGCAAGCCCGATGATTCGGACAGCACTGAAAAAACAGATGTAAGGCCTGAGGATGCAAAAACCCGTGATACTTCAAACAATATAGAAAACATCAAAAATGATACATCAACAACAGAGGAAGGCTAACGACAAGATATGAGAAAACATAAATTTGAGCTGCTTGCGCCTGCAGGCAGCTTTGAATCACTTAAGGCTGCAATTCAAAATGGTGCTGACGCTGTTTACTTAGGCGGCGGTAAATTTAATGCAAGGATAAATGCAGATAATTTTACAGGGGAAGACCTTGCAAAAGCAATTGATTATGTCCATGAACGGGGAAAAAAGATATATATAACCTTAAATACTCTGTTAAAGGATGAGGAACTGAATCAAGCCCTTGAGTTTGCCCGATATATCTACCACCAGGGTGCTGATGCAGTTATAATACAGGATTTGGGGCTGCTCAGGCTTCTTAATAAATATTTGCCTGATCTTGAGATACATGCCAGCACCCAGACCACAACCGTTGACCACAGGACCATATCAGAGCTTGAAAAACTTGGTGTAAAACGGGTGGTTCTGGCCAGGGAACTATCCTATGACGAAATAAAAAACATTTCATTGAATTCCAATATAGAGTTGGAAGTATTTGTCCACGGAGCTTTGTGTGTATGTTATTCCGGACAGTGTCTAATGTCCAGCTTTATCGGAGGCAGAAGCGGAAACAGGGGGCTTTGTGCCCAGCCCTGCAGATTGCCCTATTCTGTTTTGGATGATAGCGGAAAATATTCAATGTCCTCTTATATTTTAAGTACTCGTGATCTATCTGCTATAGATTTTTTGCCACAACTGAGAGCCGCAGGTATTTCATCCCTTAAACTTGAAGGGAGAATGAAATCTCCTGAATATGTTGCTGTGGTCACATCAGTTTACAGAAAATATATAGATTTATTGGAAGCAAATCCCAATACGGAATATCGGGTAGAAGACCAGGACAGAAAAAAATTATTGCAGGCCTTCAGCAGGGGCGGATTTACAAACAGTTATCTGGAAAATAACCGGAACCCTGCCGGCTTCATGTATCCAAAGTATCCCAAAAACCAGGGAGTTCTGATCGGGAAAGTAGTGGATATAAAGCCGCCTTATGTAAAGATTGCCCTTGAAGAGGACATAAAAATGGGCGACGGGATAGAGATACATCATGGAGAGGGGCTACCCGGAAGTCTTATTGTAACGGATATTATGATAGACAATAAGCATGAAAGGGAAGCTTTTAGCGGAAGTTCCCCCTGGGTGGGCGATGTAAAAGGTTTTGTCAAAAAAGGAAGCAAAGTGTACAGGACTTTGTCAAAAGCATTGTTTGATGAAGCCAGAACCAGCTATGAAGGTCCCGAGGAAAAGCTTGTTCCGCTTCATATGCACATTACTCTGAAAATCGGGGAAAAAGCAGTTCTTGAAGCGAAAGATATTGAAGGCAACTCAGTTTGTGTCAGGTCGGATATAACAGCTGAGGAGGCCATAAACCGGCCCCTTGATGAAAAGCGGATAAAAGAGCAGCTCCAGAAGACAGGAAATACTCCTTATTATCTACATTCTCTGGATTTGGATACAGATAATAAGAGCATAATACCCATTTCGGCACTAAATGAGCTTCGCCGCAGTGCCCTCGAAAAAATAAGCGAAATAAGAAGATTGAAGTCAAAGAGAAATATTGAGTTTGACAGAGAGTTCGACAAAAATATTTATAACTCTTCACAGACCCGAAAGAATAATAAAACCCTTGAGCTTTCAGCATTTTTCTATGAGTTCCCTGAGGATTTAACGGATTTTGATAAAATTGTTTCAAGGGTATATCTCCCTGTCAGCAATGAAGAAGAGCTGGACAAGGCTAAAAAAGAGTTCAGCGGTCAGATTTTTCTTTGGACTTACCCTGTGCTTAAGGATGCTGAGCTTGACTGGACAATAAAAAATCTCTGTGAAGTTTCAGAATATTTTGACGGAATAACTTATGGAAGTTTAGGGGCATTGAAGGTTTTTAAAGAAGCTTTTCCCGAGAAAATGCTTTGCACGGAATACAGTATGAATATATTCAATAATGAGGCTTTAAGGCTGCACAAAGAGCTGGGGGCAGAAACCGCTGTATTATCACCCGAACTTACGCTCCTTGAGGCAGAGAAACTTTCTTGTCAGGGATTGAAACTGGAGGCTGCAGTATTCGGAAGATTTCCGCTTATGGTTATGGAAAACTGTCCTTCAGGTGCCGATAAGGGATGTTCAGGATTATGTGAAAAATGCAGCAGGAGAGATGGGTATCTGAAAGACAGAAAGGGCAAAATTTTTCCTTATGTCAGAAACCCCTTGTTTGGAAGAACCCAGATATTTAATTCCAACACATTATTTATGGATGATACAGAAAGCCTTGAAAAGACCGATTTTTCATTGCTCAGGCTCATTTTCACAAAGGATAATATGGAATACGGAAACAAAATCGCGAATTATTTCTATAACAGAATAAAGGACAAAGGATACAGAGATGACCAATTGGTTAGGAAAATCAAAGAAAAAGGATATACTAAAGGTCATTGGTTCAGAGGTGTGTGAATGGTCAGGTAATTTATTATAATTATAACTATAAACTGAACATAACCGGAACTATAACTATGACTGGAACTAATAACTATAACTGCAAGTACGAGCGGTTAGCAGGGGTGAAAATCTATAATGATAGACGTTTATGTTGAAACTTTACGGGAAGATATTACTCTGCCCTTTTATGCAAATCCTTACGATGCAGGAATGGATGTTTGTGCAGCTGAAGATGTAATGATTAAGCCTGGTGAGACGGTGATTATTCCTACAGGCCTTAAGTTTGCAATACCTGAGGGCTATGAGATACAGGTAAGACCAAGGAGCGGGATCAGCTACAGAACACCGCTCAGGATTTCCAATTCGCCGGGCACAATAGATGCAGGATACAGGGATGAGCTTGGGATAATTATGACCAATACCTCCCCTGAGATCAATAAGGAAGATAATAGTGAAATCAGCGGGGATAATAAAGAAATTTTCACTTTGGATACGAAAGGCAATAAAAAAGGAATATATTTAATAAAAAAAGGGGAGAGGGTGGCTCAGTTGGTTCTTGCCCAGGTACCCCGGATGAATCTTATTAAGGTAGATTCGGTATCCGGCATAGGTTCTAACAGGGGTGGAGGATTTGGATCTACCGGAGTCAAGTAAGTTAAGCAGACAGAATATAGTAACAACTGTATTTATGGAGGTAAGAAATGATTAACAGACAAAGACTTGTTGATGAATTTGTAAGCCTGGTCGGGATTGACAGCCTGAGTAAAAAAGAGAGGAAAATGGCCGATTATTTATTACAAAAACTTAAAGATATGGGTTTTAAGCCTTACGAGGACGATACAGGCAAAAATATAGGCGGAGATGCGGGTAATGTAATATGTAGGGTAAAAGGCAGCAAAGAAAGACCTGCACTGCTTCTGATGGCACATATGGATACGGTGGTGCCCGGGCTGGACAAAAAAGCAGTTATTGACGGTGACATTATCAGAAGTGACGGCTCGACAATCCTGGGAAGTGACGATGCTTCGGGGATTGCAATAATTCTGGAAACAATAAAATCTTTAAAAGAAGACAATATGGAGCATGGGGACATATATATTGCCTTTACAGTATGTGAGGAAGGCGGACTTTTAGGTGCAAAGAATCTTGACCTGTCAAAGCTGCCTGTAGATTTTGCTGTGATTCTGGATGAAGGAGGTCCCATTGGCACTGCTGCAGTAAAAGCTCCATACTATAACAGATTTAAAGTTACTTTCAAAGGCAAGGCTGCTCATGCCGGAATTGAACCTGAAAAGGGTATAAGTGCTATAATGATGGCTGCCAAAGCTATGGCCAGTATGCCCCATTTCGGAAGAATTGATGATGAAAGCACGTCAAATATAGGTATTATTCATGGTGGGGAGGCAAGAAATATAGTTTGTGATGCATGTACTATAGAAGGAGAAGTACGCTCCATAGAAAAAGACAGAATTGATAGTCTCACCAATGAAATTTTGGAGCATTTTAAGAAAACTGCAGAGGAAATGGGAGGCACTACAAGGATAGAAGTCGAAACCGAGTATCCGGGCTTTATTATCGACGAAAATGCACCCATTATCGAGCTTCTTAAAAAAGCATCAGAAACTTCTGGAATTCCTCTGAATTTAGTTTCAACAGGCGGGGGCAGTGATACAAATATAATCAATGACGCCGGCATACCTGCAGTAAATATAAGTGTAGGAATGGAAAAAGTACACAGTACTGAGGAATATGTGCGTATATCCGATATGGAAAAGGCATGCCACTTTTTAACGGCCATTATTAAGGCAGCTTATTCATATAATTATTGATGATTTGCTGAACCTGTGAATCCTTGATATTTATTGATATCTGTATACGCCTGTTTTTTGATTTCGCAGCCTCGTTTACTTCTTCCACAAGTGGTCTGAATTCTGAAAACCCGGATGCCTGGAAATACCGGCCATAATTTCTGCTCAGCACCGGGTTTTCTTCCATCATAGTATTTATGACTGCTATTGCCCTTTGACATGAGAGGGTATAGTTATTCTGGAATGTATCATCTGAGTCTGCATAACCCGAAATGATAATTGAGTCAATGCTGTTTCTTATATCAGGGTTGGCGAGAATATTTTCAAAAGCATAGGCAAATCTGTTAAGCATTTTTTTGCCATTGGCAGAGATTTCGCTTGAACCTTTTGCAAAAAGCAGGCTGCTTTGAACAACAAGGTTTGCATTGTCATCGATTGTGACCAGGGGCTCTTTTACGGAAGAAAATGAATTGCCCAGTTCAAGCTCGATGGAGTTTTTAACTTCTTTTAAAAGATTTAGGCGAAGCAGAGATATCTGCTCAAGCTGATTTTTTACAGAATCCAGCTCTTTTTCTTTTTGTGCCAGCGCTGTTCTGTCCTTGTCAAGCTGTGTCTTAAGTCCCTGTATATGCTTTTCACTGTCGGAAATGATTTTTTCAAGATCAGCCATTTCTTCTTTCTTTATTGCCAGTTGTCTGTTAATGTTGTCCAGCTCTTCTTGTGCGCTGGAGAGATATAACCGGGTTTCATTGAGCTGATTATCCCAAATTCTGGCCGAAACAATCTGTTTTATCGCCAAAATAATTATAAAGAAAAAGAGCACCAGCACCAGAGAAGACATTACATCAGTAAAAGAAGGCCAGAAATGTTCTTCATCCTGCACGAACTGATGTCTTCTTGTATATCTCATTTCTGTATTCACTCCTTTTCAATCCTGGCTACGGCAGCTTCCGTATAGTTAAGAAGCCTGTCAGGGATTTCATTGATTGTTTTTAAGTAGATTGCTCTGTCCTGGTTCGCGTCATCAATTTTTTTGGACAGCTCTGACAATAAGCTGTTCATAGCTTCACACCACTGACTGTAGTTTTTTAATTCAAGGAAGAGGTTTTTAAATTGCCCTGAACATTCTCCTATTAATATACTGCTGGTATTAAATGCGTTTGATGTTTTATCCAGGGCCTGATTAAAGGACGAGATTAAATTTTCGGCCTGCCAGAGATTTTGTCTTAATTCTTTGTTGAAACTTGTCAGAAATGATAACTCCCCTGTGTAGTCAGTTACTGTTTTTGAGAACAGGGCTACAGTATTTGACAAGGTTTGGGATATAACCTGTATTTCAGCCTTTTCTTTTTTATTTTGATTTTCCAGGATTTCTCCGGCTATTCTAATGTCCAGGAACTCTTCAAGCTGGGAAATAAAAAGACTTTTGGCTTTATGAGCGCTGACAAAAGTGGTTATACAGGTAAATGCTATTGAAAAGCCGGTCCCAAAAAGGCTGGTAAGAAAAGCTACCGACATGCCCTTGAAAGAGGATACAAGGAGTTTGAGAGTGGTAGCTCCGGCTTCGGACATAAGAGTTTCAGCTGTTGTCTGGGACATCATATTTCCAATATCCCCAACGGCTGAAGTTAGACCAAGGAATGTTCCAAACAGACCCAGGGTAATCATCAGGCCGTTTACCTTTCTTAAAAAATTTTCACCGGTATTACAGGGTTTCAAAAAAGCTTCGATACCCAGATCAATGATTGCGGGAGTGTTTATATCATTAATACCGCCAATCAAACCTTCTTTATATTCCTCCACAATCCACCCAAGCATGTCTGATTTAAACTCACTTATATCACCGTCACAGAATGCGGCAAGTTCCTGGGATAGGGATATGTAGCAGCGCCGGACAAGTATGTTTACATAGAAACCTATTATAAAAACAATTGTAATAAACACTGTTATGATGAAACCCGAAAGGCCCATCTGACTGTAAAGTGATGCCAGGGTAGTGAACATAATAACACTCCTTCTTTCCGGAAACTAAAGGCATCGCCCTTTTATTCCTTAACTGAAAGTTTAAAATGCAAAATTACCCGTGTAGTGGACAAGCTGCGCAAAATATATATATTTATCTCTTGAGGAATATAGAACGCTGATATTTGGGATTTCCTGTGACGGCTTATATATGGACCTTTCCTGAGAAAAAAGCCCCGGCAAAATCAGCTGTAGGACAGGGCAATAAAAAAGCCAACCAAAAGAAAAAGCCATGGAAAAGGCATTGTGCCTTATATGGCTTTTTTATGAAATATATTTAACTCTTTCGGGTTAAAACCGGACTTTTATACATGTTAAAAAACATTTATGAGTTTTTGGATTGAATATATTCATGGATAGCTTTAGCTGCAGTTTTGCCGGCTCCCATTGCCAATATAACAGTTGCCGCGCCGGTTACAGCATCACCGCCTGCAAAAACGCCTTCCCTGCTTGTTTTACCGTTTTCATCAGCTACAATACAGCCCCGGCTATCGGTTTCCAGACCTTTTGTAGTGCTCCTTATAAGAGGATTTGGTGATGTTCCTATGGCAATAATTACTGTGTCCACATCCAGAATATGTTCAGTTCCGGGCTTTGGAACAGGACTGCGTCTTCCTGAGCTGTCGGGCTCATCCAGTTCCATTTGAACACACTCAAGACCTTTTACCCAACCGTTATCATCCCCCAGAATGCGGGTAGGGTTAGTTAACAGTTTAAAAATAATCCCCTCTTCTTTTGCATGATGAATTTCTTCAAGCCGGGCAGGCATCTCTTTTTCTGAGCGTCTGTAAACTATGTAGACTTTTTCAGCTCCCAGTCGTATTGCACTTCTTGCAGCGTCCATTGCAACATTTCCGCCACCAACAACAGCCACATTTTTGCTTCTCATTATGGGAGTGACGGCATTTTCTTTGTATGCTTTCATTAGATTGATACGCGTAAGGTATTCATTTGCTGAATAAACCCCGTTCAGATTCTCACCGGGTATATTCATAAAGGCAGGAAGTCCCGCACCTGAACCTATGAATACTGCGGAAAAACCTTCGTCAAAAAGCTCATCAACGGTCAAAGTTTTGCCAATAACCATATTTGTGCGAATTTTAACACCCTGAGCCAAAAGTCCGTCAATTTCTTTCTGCACCAGTTTCTTAGGAAGTCTGAATTCGGGAATACCGTATACCAGTACTCCACCGGCAGTATGAAAGGCTTCAAAAATTGTAACATCGTAACCTGATTTTACCAGATCACCTGCACAGGAAAGACCTGCAGGACCAGAACCGATTACGGCTACTTTTTTACCATTAGATTCAGAGTTTTCAGGTTCTTTTTTCAAGTTTTTCATTGCCCAGTCGGCGACAAAGCGTTCAAGGCGACCTATTGCTACTGGTTCACCTTTTATACCACGAACACATTTTTGTTCACATTGTGATTCCTGTGGGCACACTCTTCCGCACACTGCGGGAAGACTATTGGTCTCTTTGATTTTGTTATATGCTTCCTCAAATTTTCCTTGAGCTGTTAAAGTTATAAATTCAGGTATTTTCACTTGCACCGGACAACCTGATGTGCATGGTCTATGCTTGCAGTTAAGGCAGCGCTGAGCTTCTTCGACAGCCATTTCTTCAGTATAGCCCAGAGCCACTTCTTCAAAGTTTTGTCTTCTTATTTCAGGATTTTGTTCAGGCATAGGTACTTTTTTCAGTGACATATTAGGCATTTGCTATACCTCCTAATCTGCACAGATGTTCCTCGGCTTTCCTTTCGTAGCCTTTGTACATGGAGAGCCGGCGTATAAGCTCATCAAAATCCACTTTATGGCCGTCGAAATCCGGACCGTCCACACAGGCAAATCTGATTTTTCCATCTACAGTTACGCGGCAGCCTCCGCACATTCCTGTTCCATCTATCATTATTGGATTGAGGCTTACAATGGTTTTGATCCCGTACTGTTTTGTCAGATTGCAGACCGCCTTCATCATAACAGGAGGTCCTATTGCTATAACAGCGTCATAAGCATTTCCTTCGTCAAGCAGTTTTTTCAGAACATCAGTAACAAAACCTTTTGTTCCGTTTGATCCGTCATCGGTGGTGACCACAAGTTTATTGGCGACTTTTGACATTCTGTCTTCAAGAATAATAAGGTCTTTGTTTCTGAACCCTGCAATAACATGGACTTCGCTGCCTATGCCGCTTAGCTTTTTGGCCTGCGGATAGGCTATAGCTGTGCCCAGCCCGCCTCCTATTACAGCGGCTTTTTTTATACCCTCCAATTGGGTGGGTTTTCCCAAAGGCCCAACAAAATCAAGAAGACTGTCTCCAGCGTTTAGGGAACCCAGAATTTTTGTGGTTGCACCCACTTCCTGAAATATAATAGTTACCGTTCCTTTTTCCCGGTCATAGTCGGCAATAGTCAAGGGTATGCGTTCCCCTTCCTCATTTACGCGCAGCATTATAAACTGGCCGGGCTCGGCCTTTTTTGCTATGTATGGAGCTTCAATCTCAAGCAGTTTTACTTGAGAGTTCAAAACTTCTTTTCTAATAATTTTATACATTCTGTTCATTTCCTCCTCGTGTTAATTTCTCTTCCCTGAAACACATCCAGAAACTGAAATATTTGGTACGGACAGCATGTATAATTATACTTTTTTCTATTATAAGTTATAAATATACAAACCTCAATTCGTTGATTATGTTTAACAACAATTTATTCAACAATATCCACAAAAGGACATATCTCAGAAAAAAATCTCATAAAATGAATGGACATATATATTCCGGGAGGATTTGGATGGCAAAACGCTCACTAAAATATAACACGGCCATACTTTCCGTAACAGGATTTATTGTTAAAGTCATCGGTTTCTTTTATAGAATTTTTATAGCCAACAGTATAGGTTCTGAAGGATTAGGTTTGTACCAGCTGGTCACACCCATATATTCCTTACTTGTATTGGTATTGGCTGCCGGAATACAAATAGCAGTATCCCGTTTCACTGCTGAGGAGACATCAAAAAAAGCGGAAAAAGGTATGAGGATAGCCAATTTGTCTGCAGCTATGGCTTTGACAGCAGGTATAATTGTATGCGCAATTCTTCTGATGAATATTGATACATTGGTATTTTCTTTTACCGGAGATGAAAGAACCAGAAGATCATTAATCTATATATTGGTTTTAGTTCCTCCCATAGCTGCAGCCTCGGCATATAAGGGTTATTTCTACGGACGTCAGGAAATGATTCCAAACTCAGTTGCCCAAATACTCGAACAAGTATCCAAACTTGTTTTTGTAGTTTTACTGTATGATTCATTTAAAGGTAAGGGCGTTGAAAGCATGTGTCTTCTGGCTGTCATGGCAATGCTTTTTGGAGAGGTGGTCAATGTCTCTACCGTATTTATAGTATTTTTAAGCAGGAAAATTAGAATAAAGAGCAAATACCATACTGCCAGGACCAGCGGGATAAAGACCGTGAAAAAAATATTCAAGGTTGCGGCTCCTATTTCATTAAACAGACTGATACTCTCAGTAATCGGAACTGCAGAAAGTCTGGTAATACCCAGAAGATTGGTTCTTTATGGCTATAATATGCAGGAAAGTTTGAAAACCTTTGGAAGATTAAGCGGTATGGCCGCTCCTTTAGTCTTTTTTCCTTCCATGCTTCCGGGGGCACTGGCCACTGCACTGGTGCCTGCCATTGCAAGCGCCTTTGCCTCAAAAAAATATTATGTAGCGAATAGACAAATTTCCCAGTCTATAAAAGTAACCCTGACAATGGGACTCATTTTTACTTCCTTCTTTGCCTGCTGCAGCCGTGAAATTGCAGAGCTTATATATCCGGGGCAGGAAGTGGGCAAGATACTTTATATTCTATCATTTACAGGTGTGTTTATATACCTTCAGCAAACCATGCTGGGGATACTTAACGGTCTTTCCCGCGAAAAGACCATACTTATCAATACTCTTACCGGAAGTATAGTAAGATTTGTTTTAATATGGTTTCTTATGCCGCTTTACGGAATTGAAGGCTATGTGTTCTCGTCTATAGCAGGAAGTATAATAGTGGTTATTCTGAATTTTAGGGAAATCATCAAGATAACAGGCATTTCCCTTGATATAAGGGAATGGCTTTTAAAACCTGTTGTAAGTGCTTTACTCGGATCATTTATTGCAATACTTTTAAAGAATCTGTCTGTATTTTTGCCCGCAGCTTCAAAGCTGCGACTTGTCTTCAATAGCGGAATTTCTTTCCTTACAATAGTTCTGGTCTTTTTTCTGACAGGTGTAATAAAACGCGATGATATAGCAAGGTGGACAGGAAAAAGAATAATAAAATAAACTTAAAATTTAAAGAAAAATTTAGAAATATAAAGTATTTGACAGTTAATTAAAAATAAATGCCAAATAAATAGTCAAAGAAAGTCAAAATCAAGATTGAGTTTTTCGATTGTATGATTTAGAATATAATCAAGGTCAAAGAAAGTCAAAATCAATAAACAATTTTGAATTTTATGGAGGTGTTGCTCAATGTTCAGTTTAGTTCCTCATTCCTGGAGACGTGGCATCTTATCAAGAAAAGATGATTTCTTTGGAATAGACAGATTCTTTGAAGATTTCTTTAGAGATCCTTTCTTCAGCAGATGGTCAGCTATGACAAGTCCTATTCGTACAGATGTCAGAGAGACAGAAAAGGAATACATTATAGAGGCTGAAATGCCGGGAGTTAAAAAAGAGGATATCATAATAGACCTTAAGGACAATGAATTAACTCTTGGCGTAGACGTGAAAAATGAGACCAATAAGGAAGACAACGGCTATATCTGCAGGGAGCGCCACTTAGGATCCTACAGGAGAAGTTTCCATGTAGGCAATATTGACAATGAGAATGTAAAAGCAAGTTACAAGGATGGCCTTCTTACAGTTATTCTTCCTAAAGACAACAGACAGGATAAAGGAAGAAGAATTAAAATAGATTAAACTTCTGCTCCTTTCAGAATAGCTGTTATAATAATACAAAGCTGACGGAAAACTGTGCGTCAGCTTTTTTATGTTTGCCCTGTAAGTACTGATATTGTATTTTTGTTATAATATATTCTATAATCTCAATTTAAAGGTTTATATCTTCTTGCATGCAAAGTTACTTAATGTATAATTGTATTGTCGCTTTTTATTTAGGAATAATTATTATAGATATTTATATATCAGTATTTTACATTGCGAAAATGTAAATTAATTAATTTGGAACAGGAAGTGCAAAATGAGATTGATAGCAGATTGTCATCTTCATACTACTGCCAGTGGCCATGCTTACAGTACTATTGGGGAATACGCAAATGAGGCAGCAAAAAAAGGGCTTGAACTAATTGCCATGACCGATCATGGACCTAAAATGCCCGGCACCAGCAGTATTTTACATTTCGAGAACCTGAAGATAATACCTGACAGTATGTGCGGTGTTGAAATACTTAAAGGTATGGAAGCAAACATAATTGATTATGATGGTTCTCTGGACACCGGAAATCTTGATGTTTCCAGACTGCAGGTGTTAATAGCCAGTTTTCATGATGTATGCCTGCCCAGTATGGGTAAGGAAGAAAACACGAAAGCTATGATTAATGCCATGAAAAACAGGTATGTCAATATTCTCGGTCATCCTGATGACAGCAGGGTTGAGGTCGATTACAGGGAACTGGCAAAGGCAGCTGCAGATTATGGTGTTTTACTTGAGGTAAATAACTCCTCTCTAAGACCCACTTCTTTCAGGCTGAATGCCGCTGAAAATTATGAGAAATTACTTGAAGAGTGTGAAAAATATAAGGTATATATAATAATAAACAGTGACTCGCATATTCACACAGATGTGGGCGAATTTGCCGAGGCGCTGGAGCTTATAAAAAAATTTAAATATCCGGAAGAATTGATAGCGAACGCAAATATATCAAGGTTAAAAGAGAGGCTTAATTTAAGGAGATAGACTGTATGCTTGAAAGACTTGAATCAATTGAAAACCGTTTTGAAGAATTGAATATGAGGCTGGCAGATCCAAGTGTCATCAACGATCAGGAACAGTATACGAAACTTATGAAAGAGCATTCCGAGCTTTCTGAGATTGTTGAAAAATATCGTGAGTACAAAAACTATGTGAAAAATCTTGAAGAAGCGAAATTATTACTGGAAGAAAACGATGATAAAGAATTTGAAGAAATGCTTCAAAATGAGATAAAGGATGCCCGGGCCGGAATTGAAAGGACAGAAAGGGAGCTAAAAATTCTGCTTATGCCCAAGGACCCAAATGATGAAAAAGATGTCATTATCGAAATCAGGGCAGGGGCAGGAGGAGATGAAGCAGCGTTGTTTGCTGCTGAACTTTACCGTATGTACACCCATTATGCTGAAAAAAAAGGCTGGTCCTACAGCATAATTGATTCAAACCCTACTGAAATTGGAGGATTTAAAGAGGTTATATTTGAGATTGAAGGCAAGGGGGCATACAGCCGACTGAAATTCGAAAGTGGTGCCCATCGTGTCCAGAGGGTTCCAACAACTGAATCAAGCGGGAGAATACATACATCTACCGCAACTGTGGCAGTTCTGCCTGAAGCAGATGATGTACCTGAAGTTGAGATTAAACCTGGTGATATTGAAATAGATACATTCAGAGCGTCAGGCGCGGGAGGACAGCACGTCAATAAAACCTCCTCAGCCATTCGTATAACCCATCTGCCCACTGGAATTGTTGTAACCTGCCAGGACCAACGATCACAGCTGAAAAATAAAGAGAAGGCAATGAGGGTTTTAAAAGCAAGGCTCTATGAAAGAGAAATGATGAAACATCAGTCCGAACTGGCTGAAAACAGAAGAAGCCTTGTAGGTACAGGTGACAGAAGTGAAAGAATAAGAACCTACAATTTCCCGCAGCGGAGAGTGACTGATCATCGGATAGGAGTTTCAATTTATAATATTGAGCAGTTCATGGATGGAGATATTGATGAAATCATTGATCAGCTCATTACGACAGATCAGGCTGAAAAATTGATGGGAAACGGTGAGGAGTAAGAAGCCCGCAAGATGCTTAAGGGACAGAGGGGACAGGGGATGGTTCCGGTCGCGCAGGGAAAACAGGAAACGATAGTGTTTCCTGTTTTTTGTCGTGTCTCACCTTTGGGCTTTTGCAGGATTAGACACCGGAAACAACCCCTGTCTCAGTTTTCTAAAATTTATATTTCAGATTGCGCCCGAAAAGAGGATAGGGTATGACAAAAACTTGTATGCCGCTGGCATAGGGGGATATAGTGTATAGTGGATAGAAAATGGCAATCCCGTCCTTGGTGAGGTAATAATTCTTCTCATCGAAATGTTTTGCTATATTATTTTTCAGATTGTCAAAATAATCGGCTTTCCCGGCAAACTTTCTGCGCCTTGCCTCACCTTCAATGAATTCCAGTATAAAGTATTTGTAATTAAAACCTTTGTTAAACAGGGAAGACAGCTCCATCTGCCTGCTGTTTTTCATGTCCCAGGTATATGAAGTACGGGTTGTCGTACCATGGGCACCGCCAGTAAATTCATAGACATCAATGTACAAGCTGATAAAAGGTTTTTTGCAATATGTTACTTCAAAAACTTGATTGAATACATAGCTATAGAATGGAAAGCCTTGTGCCTTGGATGAATTGTAGTGTTTTACAGCTTCACGGTAGAGTTTCGATGAGGCATATCGGTAATTACTACGTGCTTTTTGTCTGTAAAAGGTATTAAATATCATACTGTTGGGGTAATTAGAAGGCATAATATAAGGATAGTCGATTTCTATATCGACCATCTGTGTTCTGTCATAATATAATTTATCCTTAATGGTTTGGGCTTTTATAAAATCACATTTCATAGCATACCACCTCACATCATTTTATTAAGGTGATACGCATTTAGTGCAAGTCCGCTACTTGTTCTGTTTTTTCTCTACCATGCCGGAAATGGCAGCAGATAATGAAAATTCCCTTGATATGCATTATTCAGATACTTAATATAACTGAAATTATCTGGGGAGAAAATAGAGAATTGCTTAAAATAAATGGAAATACAGACTATTTGTTCCACATATTATAAGGGTGACGTATAAGATTGGCATTATAATATCTGGGGTCAGATGTGACTTCCTTTCCAATCCAGTGAGGTTTTTCAAAAGGTTGACTGCTGTCTTCAAGTTCAATTTCAGCTATTACCAGCCCCTGATTTTCGTCCAGGAACTCATCTACCTGCCATGTGAATCCTTTATAAGTCAGTGTGTACCGATACTTTCTTACTATAGGTTTCTTGCATAAAGACAATAAAACTTCAGCATCAGATAAAGGTATGGGATATTCGAACTCATAACGCTCCAAATCATTTTTCCTGCTTTTAATGGTTAAAAAAGCACTGTCATCACATATTCTTACCCTGACAATCCTGTCGGGATCATCAGACAAATATCCCTGACTGTAAAAACTTCTGACAGCGCCTTTTTTATAATCACTATTAGTAACTAAGAATTTACGTTCAATTTCCAGAGCCATATTCTTTGTTCCTGCTTTTCTAAAAGTCTTTTAATTATTTTCGAATTTGGACAAGGATTTAATAGCTATGAATCCTAAAATAAATGCAGCTACGGACATAAGGACAAAACCTGCCCACCAGATTGCATCCGCACTTGCAGGAATTGCGGGTAATATTTTATCCTGGAAAATTTCAGTTGTGGAGCCTATAACAAATCCTATGATCATACAATAAGTCTGATGCGGGAATGTGTTTAAGGTCCATTCAATCGGTTTCGTTATCAGAAAAACTCCGATCAGCGTCGCAATTCCCAATAATCCGATATAGACAATATCAAATTCTGTTATTGCCGCAAGCATGTCATCATACATACCAAGTACCAGAAGCATATGGGAGGTACTGATGCCCGGAAGCACCAAAGCCAAAGCAATTACAATACCTGTAATGAGTAACATCAAATAATGGGTAAAGCCCGAACCGGAGCCAATATTGACACTTCCTTCGGGAATAAATCCAATAAATATCACAATGAGAAAACCTAACAAAAAATAAATAGCTGAAGATATTCTTAATGGAGATTCCTTTGTCTTCTTATATAGAGCAGGAATGCCGCCGGCTACTGCACCTATGAAAAACACCGATACAGGTAGCGGAAAATTCTCCAGCATCCATTTAATTATGAACGAAAGGGAGCAAATACCTAAGCCCGCTCCAATACAAAACTTCAGTAAGAATAATATATTGCTTTTGATGTCTTTAAAGAAATTACTGATTGAACCAATCAACCTGTCATATATGCCTAGCAGGATGGCCATGGTACCGCCACTTACACCTGGAACACTCATAGATGAGCCTATGGCATATCCTTTTAATATTATAGTTAAGTCATCTCTATACCTGTTTTTCATCTGCTAAAACTCCTCTTTGGTAAGTACTATCAAAAATTTGGATATAACATTAACATATTATAATAAGATTGTATGCCCCTGCAACTATTTTTCCCGATGAAATGATTTCTTTGTTATTCCCAATAAATCTGTACAAGCATAGTATGTTAGTAGTATGCAAAAAGTAAGTTTCATTTATAATCGGGGGCAATATTATGAAAATCCGCAATCTGAGCTTTTTCTCAAATATAATTCTTTCTAAAACGCCTGAAGCAAAGGCTGAAATAGCAGGAGGTCCTCTCGCACCCAATATAAGAGGTACGGTTAATTTTTATCCGGTATATAACGGCACGTTAGTGACAGCTGAAATTTATAATTTACCCAGAATGGCACCTGGTCAGGGTTCAAGACCTCCAATCGGACCTTTTGGTTTTCATATACATGAAGGAAATACATGTACTCCGGGAAATCCTCAGGATCCGTTCAAAATGGCAGGGGAACATTTCAATCCAAAAGGCCTGCCGCATCCATTACATAGCGGGGATATGCCTGTACTGTTTTCGGACAGCAATGGTTATGCTTTCCTGGCTTTTTATACTGACAGATTTACCCCAAGTCAGGTAATAAACAGAACAGTAATTATTCATGAGAATCCTGATGATTACAGATCCCAGCCAGCAGGAAATGCAGGGAAAAGACTTGCATGCGGGGTGATTATGCCTCAGTAACAGATTATCAATACCAAAGAAACTGCGGACGCAAGGTTTCCCTTCCCAAAACAGCCTTCTTCCTTTGAAGCATTGGGCTGATGTTCAGGAGTATCCTTGCGCCCGCATTTGGATATGATGTTCAGATTCTATATACATCAGCAGTAAAAGTTGTTATGCAAAAAGCGCAGCCCGAGGAGGCAGGACATCGGAGGCAAGGTTTACCGTCCTTATAGTGCGAGCTTGTAGATGTTGATAACATCCTGCTTGTTCAGCTTTTTAAACTGGCCGACAGTAACTGTGTCAGACTGTGTACACTTATCTGCCATTTCTTCCAGCCTTGTATCGTCTATGCCGGCCTGCTTCAATCTGACCGGAAGACCTATTGAGCTGAAGAAATTCTCAAGAGCAGAGATTCCCTTAAGTGCCATTTCTTCCATATCAAAAAAGTTGTCGTCTACGTTCCATACCCTTTTGGCAAACTGGGCAAACCTGGAAACATCCTCTTTATAAACATATTTCATCCATGCAGGGAACACTATTGCCAGACCTGCACCATGGGCGATATCATAAATGGCGCTTATTTCATGCTCAATATTGTGAGAACCCCAGTCGCCAATTCTTCCTGTATTCAGAAGGTTATTATGGGCGATTGTGGACGCCCACATGATTTCAGCTCTTGCATTGTAATCGGCAGGATTGGCTATGGCTTTTGGAATATTTGATATTACAGTTTTAAGGGTTGCCTCAATCAGTCTGTCAGTCAGCTCTACATTTTTGGTCTTTGTAAAATACCTCTCCAGGAGGTGGGCGATGATATCTGCAGCTCCGCAGGCAGTCTGATAATCAGGCAGGGTAAAGGTAAGTTCAGGGTTCAATATGGAGAATTCAGGATACATAATATCAGATGTAAGACCTAATTTATGCCAGCCATCCTCATTTGTTATTACTGCACTGTTACTGGCTTCACTGCCTGCCGCCGGGATAGTCAGTACAGTCCCAACGGGAAGGGTTTCTTTTGGCTCAGCCTTGCCTGTAAAGAAGTCCCAAACATCTCCATCATAGGGAACTCCCACACCTATGGTTTTTGCAGTATCTATAGCACTGCCGCCACCTACGGCGAGGATGAATTTAATATTATTTTTCCTGCAGATATCTATTCCTTCATGGACCAGCGAAAGCCTCGGGTTGGGCTGGACACCCGGAAGCTCAATTACTTCTACGCCTGCATCTTTCAATGATTTCATAACTCTGTCATAGAGACCGGTCTTTTTGATTGAGCCTCCACCGTAAACCATGAGCACCTTGTTGCTGTACTTGATTGTTTCCTGTCCGACACGGTTTTCGGTGTCCTTTCCAAAAATGATTTTTGTGCGGTTTTGAAATACAAAATTATCCATAGATATACCCCCTTGGTATTATGAAAGTAAATGACCTGTACTAAGTGCATCCGTTTATTCATATATAACATTTACTAATAATATTACCTCCTGAAAGGCCTGTTAAACAACGTTATTTTATGCAGTATTCCCGTGCCGTCCTCACCTTTCGACTTTAAAAACATAAGCTATTAATATAAGTACAAGCATAAGAAGATGGAGGAACATTATGAAGGTAGTGATTCTCTGCGGTGGCAGGGGACTGAGAATGAATGAGATTACAGAAGATATTCCCAAACCTTTAGCTTCTGTATGTGGAAGGCCGATGTTGTGGCATATCATGAAAATCTATAAACATTATGGTTTTGATGAGTTTATCCTGCTTTTAGGGTACAAAGGCCACAAAATTAAGGAATATTTCTTGGACTATAAGTGGAGGGATCATAGTTTTGTTCTGAATACAAAAACCAACGATGTAAGGCTCCTTGAGGAAAGTGAGGACTGGAATATCACTTTTCTGGATACAGGTTTGGAAACCTTGACGGGCAGCCGTATAAAAAGAGCCCGGAAGTATATAGGAAATGAAACCTTCATGGCTACATATGGGGACGGTCTGTCAGATATAGATTTAAACAAGCTTTTGGCCTATCACCGGGAAAAGGGGAAGATTGCCACTGTAACAGGGATAGATAAAAAGACTCAGTATGGAACTTTGACCATAGAAAATGGTATAGCTAAATCATTCAGGGAAAAGCAGAGTTCCAGCGGTATTATCAATGGGGGATTCTTTGTTTTCGAACCTCAAATTTTTGATTACCTGAATGATGATACCAATTGCATTTTGGAGCGCGAACCGCTTGAGATGCTCGCAGCAGAAGGAGAATTGGCTGTTTACATGCATGATGGCTTCTGGACTGCCTGCGATACATATAATGATATTTTAAAGCTGAACAAAGTATGTGAAAGGGGAGAAAAACTGTGGAAAGTGTGGGAGACAGAATGAGTTTCTGGAAAAACAAAAATGTTTTCATTACTGGCTGTACTGGTTTTTTGGGAAGCTGGCTTGCAAAGGAACTTGTAAATAAAGGTGCCAATGTAACGGGACTCGTACGGGACAGAATTCCCCAATCAAATCTATATGATGGAGATGAGTATAAAAAAATAAATTTTGTATTTGGTGAGCTTGAGGATGAAGCTTTGCTGGAAAGAGCTCTGGGCGAATATGAGATTGACACAATATTCCACGTAGCAGCCCAGGCAATTGTTGGAGTTGCCAACAGAAATCCGCTTGCCACTTTTGAAGCAAATATCAGAGGTACATGGAATGTACTTGAAGCGGCAAGGAGAAGTCCTTTAACAGAGAGAATAGTAGTGGCATCCAGCGATAAAGCCTATGGCGATCAAAAACAGCTTCCTTATGATGAGACCATGCCCCTCTGTGGGAAACATCCCTACGATGTATCCAAAAGCTGTGCAGATCTGATAAGTCAGGCCTATCATAAGACTTATGGGCTGCCTGTTTGTATAACTCGCTGCGGCAATCTTTATGGCGGCGGGGATTTAAATTTTAACAGGATAATTCCCCAGACCATAAGAAGTGTAATACATGGAGAAGCGCCTGTAATCAGAAGTGACGGCACTTTTATAAGGGATTATTTTTATGTGGAAGATGCGGTGAAAGCATATCTGCTTTTGGCTGAGAAGATGAATGAATTGGGCCTTGAAGGTGAGGCTTTTAATTTCAGTAATGAAATTCAGATCACTGTTCTTGAGCTTGTAAACAAGATACTTAAACTCATGGGAAGCAACCTTGAGCCCGTGATATTGAACCAGGGTTCCAATGAAATCAGACATCAATATCTGTCTGCAAAAAAAGCAAGGGAAATTCTTAACTGGAAGCCTGTCTACACCATAGAAGAGGGGCTTGAAAAGACTATAGCCTGGTACAAGGATTTTTTTGATCAGGAGCTGGTTTTGTGAGAGCAAGTGTGATTATTCCTTCATATAACGCAAAAGAAAGGTTAGAGCTCAATCTTCGTGCCCTTAACGAGCAAAGTTATGATGGAGAAGATGTGGAAGTCATTGTCATAGACAATGGTTCCACTGATGATACCATGCAGCTTCTTGACAATTTCAAGCTTAAATATCCTATGAAAGTTATACGTATAGAGGGTAACAGGGGTATTGCCTATGGCCGGAATGCAGGTATTTTTGAAGCCAAAGGGGATATTTTAATATTTCATGACAGTGATATGATTGCATCCAGAGATTTTATAAAAAATCATACAGAGATGCATACAGAGTCCGGTATTGTAGCATGCGGTGTTTTTTGGAAAAGAATCTTCACTTTTTTCTATAAAGCTTTCAGCCCTTATCAGCTCTACAGTTTTGAAAGAATAATGAGCGAAAAAGGAATGCCTGAATTCTATAAAGAGGATACTCAGATATTGAAACCCGGAAAAGTAACAGCTGAGGAGCTCATGCCATGGAGCTTTGATCTGGACTTTGGATTTATAGAGGATTTGAAAGAGATTGTTAAAAAACACGGCAAAGCCCTAACAGGCTATTATTTGCCCTGGAGATTTTTCATCACCAATAATCTTTCGGTTGAAAGAAAAAAGGTCATGGATGTGGGAATGTTTGATAATAACATTGTCAGATACGGTTATGAGGATTATGATTTGGGGGTGCGCCTTTACAAATCAGGCTGCAAATTCGTTATGGCAGACCATATCATAAGTCTTCACCAGGAACACCCTGGCAATTACAAGCCCGATGATCTTTTTATTAATATCAATTATATGTGCGAAAAGTATAACAATATATATTTTATCGATGTAC
>JAAYMA010000026.1 GCA_012521615.1 Clostridiaceae bacterium
AAAGTGTCTCCTGTCTTTACAGTTATAAAGTTCCAGTCCTTATGAAAATGCTTTTTAATTATTTCTTCACCTTTTTTAGTACACACAATCGGTATATCCGGTCTTCTTTCCATTATTCCAGTCAAAGTTCCGCTGTGATCAGGTTCGGCATGGTTTATTATAATGTAATCAATATTGTCAATACCAACTTCTTTGTCCAGCATACCTATAAAATCCTCAGCAAAGGGATCCCAGGCTGTATCCACCAGAACGGTCTTTTGGTCTTTTATAATATAAGAGTTATAGCTTGAGCCATGAAATGTTGAAAGCTCATGGCCATGAAATGCTCTTAATTCCCAATCCCGAAGTCCAAGATAATACACCTGATCTTTGACTTGCTTCATATCTATTCACCCCGAAAAATTTGCTTATAAATAAGGTACCTATAATAAGGTACCTATATCAATATAGTCTATCTTTTTTTTGTTATAATATTTTATCTTTCAATTATTGGCATTAACAGGATTCATTGCTGTGATTGCTTATTCAAAATTTAATATCTTTCTCAGATATTTACCGGTATATGACTTTTCAACCCTTGCCACGTCCTCCGGAGTACCAACTGCCACTATTTCACCGCCTCTGCTTCCGCCCTCCGGACCTAAATCAATAATATAATCCGCAGTTTTAATGACATCCAGATTATGCTCAATGACAACCACAGTATTGCCGCTGTCAGCAAGTCTCTGAAGAACGTCAATAAGCTTATGGACATCAGCCATATGGAGCCCTGTGGTAGGCTCGTCCAGGATATATAGCGTCCGCCCAGTGGGTTTTTTGGAGAGCTCAGTGGCAAGTTTTATCCTCTGAGCCTCACCGCCCGATAAAGTTGTAGCAGGCTGCCCCAGTCTGATATAACCTAATCCCACATCATATAAAGTCTGAAGTTTTCTTTGTATCCTGGGTATGTTTTCAAAAAACTTGAGTGCTTCTTCCACCGTCATATCGAGGATATCAGCTATATTTTTGCCTTTATATTTAACATCGAGTGTTTCTCTGTTATAGCGTTTGCCTTTGCAGACTTCGCAGGGAACATATATATCGGGTAAAAAATGCATTTCAATTTTTATGATCCCGTCGCCCGAACAGGCTTCACAACGACCGCCCCTGACATTAAAACTGAACCGTCCCGGAGAGTATCCTCTCATTTTTGCATCTGTAGTCTCGGCATACAGCTGCCGGATAAAGTCAAATACACCTGTATAAGTGGCTGGATTTGATCGCGGCGTTCTTCCTATGGGAGACTGGTCTATATTAATGACCTTATCAAGATGTTCAAGTCCCAAAATATCCCTGTGCTCCCCTGCCTTTGTTTTGGCTCTGTTGAGTTTATTGGCAAGCTTTTTATAAAGTATCTCATTTACAAGAGAGCTCTTACCTGAGCCTGAAACACCTGTCACACAGGTAAATAATCCAAGTGGAATATCAACATCTATATCTTTAAGATTATTCTCTCTGGCCCCAAGAATTCTTAGTATCTTACCATTGCCTCTGCGTCTTTCCTTGGGAATTTCAATGCATTTGACACCACTTAAATACTGACCGGTAATCGAATTAGGGTTGGCCATTATTTCTTCCACAGTACCCTGAGCAACAACCTCTCCTCCATGTTCTCCGGCCCCCGGTCCCATATCAATAATATGGTCAGCAGCAAACATGGTATCAACATCGTGTTCGACCACAATCAAAGTATTGCCTAAATCTCTCAGGCGTTTCAATGTGGCTAAAAGCCTGTCATTGTCTCTCTGATGCAGTCCTATACTTGGTTCGTCCAATATATATAAGACACCCATAAGCCCTGACCCAATCTGGGTTGCAAGCCGGATTCTCTGGGCTTCACCGCCTGACAATGTACCTGCGGCACGGTGCAGGGTAAGGTAGTCAAGACCTACGTCCACAAGAAATTTAAGACGGGCTTTGATCTCTTTTAGAATCTGCTTTGCAATCATTAACTCCCTGTCAGTCAGCTGGAGTTCTTCAAAGAACCGGAGACAGTCAATTACAGGCATCTTACTCAATGAATAAATATCCAGTCCTCCCACTGTAACAGCCAGGCTCTCTTTTCTGAGACGTTTCCCCTGACATTTCTGGCACGGTACATCACTCATGAAAGACTCATAATAATCTTTCTGCCTGTCAGATTTGGTCTCCATATAGCGGCGTTCCATACTTGTAATAATACCTTCAAAGGTGGTATAAAAGTAGCCATCCCCATAGTTCTTGTGGTGTCTGACCCTTATCTTATCCCTTTTTGTTCCATATAAAATGACATTCAGAATTTTCTTGGGAAGCTTCTCAACAGGAGTATTTATATCGAAGCCATAATGCTCTGCCAGGGCTTCCAGATACAGTCTGCTGAAAGTTCCCTCATCTGAAAAATTCCATCCTCCGGCAACAATAGCCCCGTCAACAAGTGATTTAGATTTGTCGGGAATAACGAGGTCAGGATCAATTCTAAGGTGATAACCAAGACCTTCACAGTCCGGACAAGCTCCGAAGGGATTATTGAAGGAGAACATCCTAGGTGTGAGTTCTTCAATACTGATACCACAATCCGGACATGCAAAATTCTGAGAAAAAAGCAGTTCTTCCTTCCCTATAACATCAACAACAAGCAGTCCCCCGCTTAAATTAATACATGTTTCAATGGAATCAGTAAGCCGTTTTTCTATTCCCGGCCGGATGATAAGCCTGTCGACCACAATCTCTATGGTATGTTTGCGATTTTTATCAAGTTTTATATCGTCATTTATATCCATGATTTCGCCGTCTATGCGTATCCGGACATACCCGTTCTTCCTGGCATCCTGGATAAGTTTCGTATATTCGCCCTTTCGTCCTCTGACAATGGGCGCCAGAAGCTGAATTCTGCTGCCCTCGTCAAGAGCCATTATGGCATCCACCATTTGATCCACAGTCTGCTGCTGAATGGGGTTGCCACATTCAGGACAATGCGGTCTTCCTATCCTTGCATAAAGCAGACGGAGATAGTCATGGATTTCAGTTACAGTACCCACAGTTGATCTGGGATTCCGGGAAGTAGTTTTCTGATCAATGGATATTGCCGGCGATAATCCCTCAATGTATTCTACAGCCGGCTTTTCCATAAGCCCCAAGAACTGACGGGCATACGATGAAAGAGATTCCATATATCGCCTTTGACCTTCTGCGTAAATTGTATCAAAGGCAAGGGAAGACTTTCCTGAACCGCTAAGTCCGGTGATTACCACTATTTTATCCCTGGGTATCTCCACATCAATATTTTTAAGATTATGTTCACTTGCACCTTTTATATAAATTTGGTCTCTCATATCTTCCAATCTCTCTAATTTCTATAGTTTATCTTTATCAATATAATGTAATTTATTATATCGAACACATGTGCGGAGTTCAAGATGAAATAATTACAGATTTTAATTTGTTACAGCCCTGGAGCAGTTGACTACTGTACGATAAGCAAACTCAAAAAATCGCTTATCTGATGACTGATTTAAAATGAAAAAGGCACTCTGTAATAATATAACCTAAGTGCCTTTCAGTCTAAATCAAATTATTAAACTTTCACACAGAATTTTATAAGTTTATATTTACGCGGGCCGCGCCAGTTTGTAGCAGACTAACTCAGATATAGACTAATATTCTAACAACAAACGATAAAACCTTATACATTAATATTCTACGCCTAAATCAAGCTTAACCTCATATTCTACTACATTAGGACTGGGAATTGGCATGCCCATAATGACGGCAATAGGCACTGAATTCGGGTGGAGAACAGTATTTATAGTGCTTTCTGCATTTGTTTTTATAATTGCAATTTTAGTTCAGATATTTTTACCATCCGTAGAAGGAGAAAAACGCACAAAATCAAATTCACCTTTTTTTATTATCCGCAATAAAGGTGTTATGGTTTGTTTAAAACTGACCTTACTCACTATTATGGCACATTATGGATTATATACCTATATTGCACCGCTGGCTAATTATTTTAACTTATATGGCGGGATAAAATTAGCATCTGCTTTATTTGGTATTGGAACAATAATATCTGTAGTAATAGCTGGAAAAGTTGTGGATACGCATCTGGGCTCTTTGTTAATTTTCAACTTAACTTTAGCTTTAGGGGCAATGCTGATATTTGTAGTCTTTCAAGGCATGATGTTTATATCTCATATTGGCTTTTTACTATGGGGTGTTTCTTTTGGATCACTTACCACCATATTCCAGGCTGCAGTAACAAAACAAGTAGAAACCGGAAAAGATATTGCAACCTCTTTACAATCCAGTACATTTAACTTTGGTATTGTATTTGGAAGTGTATTGGGAGGCTTTATTTTAGATAACTATTCTGTATTTTACATT
>JAAYMA010000027.1 GCA_012521615.1 Clostridiaceae bacterium
AAAGTAATATCCCATTATTTCTGCAGTTCATTCTGCTGGAATTCGGGCTTGATTTACTCAGAATTTCATCCATCCATACGCCGAGTGCTATGACAACTTCTTTGGGCATAATCGGTGGTCTGATGTTAAGTGAATTTGCAGTTGAGGTTGGATTATTTGTACCCGAAACTGTTCTTTACATGGCACTTGCCGGAATTGGAACTTATGCAACTCCAAGCTCGGAGTTTGCCTTGGCAATCAGGATATTCAGGTTATTATTGCTGTTTCTGACAGGTTTATTTAACACTTATGGATTTATAGCAGCCTTAGTTATAATTTTCATAATAACCTACAACACAGGTTCTTTTAAGTATGGTAAAAAATACACATGGCCTTTAATTCCCTTTGACTGGAAAGCACTTTCCCATATTCTTTTACGTAAGCCCATACCAGAAATACGCGATAAAAATTGAACTGAAAAATAGGCTCGTAACATCCGTCCAATATGTACCCGCCGTCACTTGGTACCTTATTATTTATCAACTATTTCAACCAAAATCTTCTTAGGTTGGCCATTATTTAACGGGCAAATGTATATATATTCTTTCCCGGCCTTATCTGCAGAATAAAGAACTATGTTTTCATTAATATCCATAATATCGCTTTCCTTTTCCCAGATAAGAGTATTATTCATCAGTGCTACAGGCATATTCTCATATCCAACAAGTGCAATATGTTCTCCCCGGTTGATTCTTAATTTCTCTGCAGAAGATACAATGTCCCCGTCCTCATTTAATTGATAGGGTATGAAATAGGTTATTATTTCTGTTATCTCATTATCTGCGGTGGGTATAAACCTCGTTTCTTTCAAAACTCCTTCAATTACTTCAAGCTTTCCGTTGGACACATAATTTTGCTCCATTAGGGTAAAAATTTTATTTTCTTTAAATCCTAACATTCTGTAGTGGATATATTCTTCATCATCATTCAAGGATGATATGACAAAAATCGGCGGCTGATCATCCGGAAAAGAAATAACCGAAGACTTACAGGGCTTATTGCTGTTTTCAAAAACGGAGCTGTAAACTATCTCATAATTACCACTTCTTCCATATTCCCATATCACTGCAAGCAAATTGTTATTGGCATGGTCCGGCTTCCTGAACTTGAAATAATAAAGCCACTGACTTTTCTCGCTATTGTCAAATTCTATCATTTCCTGAGAGACAGGCTCTCCTATAGAAACAGAACTTTGATCTTTAAATCTGTTTGTAAAAGTAAAAATAGAAATTACTGCAATGACAACTAAACTGACAGCAAATATGGAAATTGGCCTGAGTTTCAATCCAAAATGGCGTGCAGGCAGGGTATTTACATCATTGTTTGAAATTTTGCGAAGGACGGTCCGGTTCAATTTTTCATAAGGGACTTTTGTAAAGAAAGAATTTGAATCTTTCTTTGCTTTGTTTAAATAATTATCTAAATTTTTCATACCCTGCCCTCCTTTATCAATAATTCTTTTAACTTGTTTCTGCCTCTATGAAGTCTGACTTTAACATTGCTTTCGCTTATTTTAAGGATTCTGGAAATTTCCGATATTGGAAGCCCGTCCAGATAATACAGACTTATTGGAAGTCTGTATCTTTCAGGAAGCTCCATAACTGCACTGAAAATTCCACCACCCTCAGCTTCCTCCAGGAGTTTATTGAATTCCCTTGGTGTACTGTTATCCTTTAAAAATCCGGCTGTGATAATTCTTCTGACCTTGGCGGATTTAAGATAATCCTTGCAGAGATTTACGGTAATCCTGTATATCCATGTATAAAAACTGCTTTCATGCCTGAATTTATGATAGTTCTTATAAACCCTGATAAAAACCTCCTGGTATATATCTTCAGTAAGGTGCTTATCCCGGACATAGTAATATGCAAGTCTGTATACCTGTTTTCCATATCTCTGCATCAAATAGCTGAGATGTTCTTCAATATCTGTGCTGTAGTTCAGTTTTTTGCCTGCTCTGTTTTCCACTGTTATCTCCCCGGAATTATCTTAAATCCTCCTTTTTATGCTCTTATCTCTTTGCTCATGAAATTAATATATGAAACAGCAAAGGATATCATGGTTAAAGCTGCCATTGTGATAAGATGCGGCCACAGCAGCAATATACTTTGGGTCAGAGGCAAGGCTCCGGCAACAGCTCCTATAAGATCCCGTTCAGTAACAAAGCTGGTTGTTCTTACGGTAGGTTTCAAAAGGTATATGGAACATTCATTATAAAGTGTAGAAGGAGATATTCTGTTAAGCATCAATTTCATATTAGCATTTTTTAAAGCATTATCAAGTACAGAATAGCTGCTTACCGGATAGACAGCATCCGCAATAACTCCCGCCAATAATTCAGCAAAGACGGTTAAGAACAACCAAAGTGCTATACATGCAAGAGCAGATGTTGCTGATTGTCTGAAAAACAGCGAAAACATCTGCGAAACTGCAAGCCAAAGTGACATATAAAGTATGGTAATAAGCAGAAATACAAAAATTCGCATTAACTCTTCAAAGGTTGGCGGAATACCAAAAGCAATTATACCAATGGAACTTATAGCAAGCCCCAATGAAAAAACCATTATTGATAAAACCGATACACCGGCAAGAAATTTTCCGTTAATGACAGCATCTCTTGGAATGGGCTGAGCAAGTAACTTTGACAATGTTCCTCTATTTACTTCATTGTTTATTGCATCAAAACCGAGGGCCAATCCGGTAAGTGGCCCTAAAAATGACATAAAGGCGGTAAAAGATGGAATTGAACCACTGGACGTTGTGAAAAGCTGCAAAAAGATAAAATCATTATTACTATTATCAGTAGCATCTCGCATG
>JAAYMA010000028.1 GCA_012521615.1 Clostridiaceae bacterium
AAATATTTGTTTCTAAGTGAATTTTTATGTAAAATCAAAGTACATGACAAGGTGTCCGGATGTATCCGGTTTTATTGTCCGGATACTCCCGGAAATACTGTCCGAATAATCCGGAATACGCAATTTAACCACCTATTAATCAAATTATACCATAAAGTACCAATACAACAAACTTATTAAACGTCTCTACGATATTAGGTATCCAACCTGAATTAATTTTGTTTTCCAGCATAGGATATTGTATTTGGATTAAGTTAAGGTATAATGGAAAAAAAGGTATGGGGTGAGAAAATGCCCAGGATATTCAGGATAAGATACCTCCCTTTTGAAACAATAGATTTATCCTCTGATACCCTTCTTTTCAGGGACAGTAATTATCTCATCACTGAGTGGATTCCTATCAGACCACGAAATGATATTACCAATGGAATTTCCTGTGTTTTTTTGAATGAAGGCTGGAAAATAAGTGTCATGATGGATAGAATAAGAAATAGACATTACTGGTATTGTGATGTAGTAGATATAGTATACGATAAAACAAAAGATGCCTATTATCTTTATGATTTACTGACCGATATAAAAATTACTGAAAATAAAGTAGAAATTATGGATTTGGATGAACTTGCCCAGGCCTATGAAGAACAACTTATTACAAAGGAGCAGATTTTAAAGTCTTTAAAGAGGACTGACAAATTACTGAGATTAATATATAAAAAGAATGTGCCTGAATACGTAAATGAAATAATAAGAAAACTTACAGGCAGGGAGTGTTGAAAATGGCAGAATTAACTGATTATATAAGTGCCAGGAAACTTGGATTAAAGGATTATTCACATTATATTTCACAGGGACGAAATGGATATCTGCCTTTTCTGGATGGTATCCTCAAAAATATAGATATTGTTTCGGAAGTTGACTTGGGTATAGTGGACATTCCGCTTCGAAAGATAAAAGGGACTTATTCATACCTGAGAAGCATTTCTTTTGCGAGAAATTATATGCCACTTATGGATGTGGATTCGGAATTTGCTGTTAAATGGCAAAATGTTTGTAATATACAGAATAACGAAGGATTAAGGGATCCGGTCAAGGTTTATGAATATCTTAACTGGTTCTATGTTGTGGAAGGCAACAAAAGAATCAGTGTACTTAAATATATGGATGTCTATTCTTTTCCGGGTTATGTTACTCGTCTGATACCCAGGTATGACGAAAATAATAAGGATATCCGAATCTATTATGAATTTATGGAATTTAACAAGAAGACCGGAATATTTGATATATGGATGAGCAATGAGAAAAACTTTTCGGAGCTCTGGGAAATAATTAAGGATTACAGGCCTAAGAGCCCTTTTATTGAAGAAAAAGACAGATTCAAGTATTTTTCCAGTTCAGTTTATAATGTGTTCAGACAGGCCTTTTATAAACTTGGTGGTGACAGTCTTCCCATAACAACAGGGGATGCTTTTCTTGACTTCTTAAAAATACATGGAATAAACGAAGATTTTACTGAGGAAGAGCTTAAACAAAGGATTTGGCGGCTTCTTGCAGAACTTAAGTTTTATTCTGATGCGGAAGGTATTGATATACAGCAAACTCCCAGTTTCAAACTGGAAAAAGGTTTTATAAGCAGGCTAACCCAGAGATTGAAGCCTGAAACTATCAAAGTAGGTTTCGCTCATGCTTCGAATCCCAAAACTTCCAGCTGGACATATTCTCATGAGCTTGGAAGACTGCATTTGAAAAATATTCTGAAAGGCAGCGTCAAAACAATTGTGAGAGAAAATGTCCCTGAGAGCAATGATGCGGCACCTGTTCTGCAGGAGATGGTGGATGAAGGATGCCAGATTATTTTCAGTACAGCTCCTTCACTCATTACTGCAACTTTGAGGGTAGCAATGGATAATCAGGACTGTAATTTTCTCAATTGTTCCTTTATGCATTCATTTAAACATGTAAATACCTACTTTGGACGGATTCATGAACCACGGTTTTTAAGCGGCCTGGTAGCAGGTGTGCTGACCCGCACTGATAAGTTGGGGTATATTGCTCCCATTCTGGATAATGATGTATTAAGCGGAGTGAATGCTTTTACACTCGGCGCCCGGATGGTAAATCCAAGGGTGAAAGTATATGTAAAATGGGCACCAAATGAGAATATAAAAGAAGCAACCCAGGAATTTTCAAGGGAGCTTGCAGCAAAGGGTGCAGATATTATTTCGCACCATAATACTCTGGCCAAACGTCAATTTTCCCGTGAATATGGAGTCTATACTATCAAAAAAGACGAAAATGGGGATATTGTACCTAATACTTATCTGGCGGTACCAGTATGGAATTGGGGCATATTCTATGAAAAATATGTAAGAAGTGTCCTTGCCGGCAGTACAAAACTGGGTGCTGACAATGCTGTGCATGGCCGTGTGAGAAACTATTGGTGGGGTCTGGATTCGGGACTTCTGGATTTCTTCTACGCAAAGAATCATCTGCCCAATGAAACATGTAAGTTTATTGAATTTGTAAAATCATCGTTAATATCGCAGAATTACAAAGTCTTTGCGGGACCAATTTATGATAACGGCGGAAAACTGATTGTAAGCGAAGGAGAGGAGCTCCAGCGCGAACAGATACTTACGATGGACTGGCTGGCAGATGGTATAGAAGGTGAACTTCCGAACATGGCCAGAAGATCTGTCCAGGACTTATCGGCCGGTAAAATTATTTAACAGTTTTGCATTAAGGAATTTAGATGTCGATTATATAATAATTGAAGGCATCAATAATTTTAGTGCCGTTATATTCTGATACGCGCTTGCCCTGACCAAAATGCATATGCATATGTCCATGGAACATATATTTGGGCTTGTATTTGTCAAGAAGTGTATTAAATGCTTTAAACCCTGTATGGCATAAATCTTCGCCGTCGCCCAGACCAAAGGCAGGCGCGTGGGTTACAAGTATGTCAAATCCCTTGGAGAAAAAAAGCTTTGGTTTTAACTTCAATATGCGCCTTTGCATTTCTCGTTCGGTATATTGATAAGGGGGCCTGGAATTATGGGTGTTGCTATACTTTTGTGAACCGCCGAGACCTAATATACGAAAACCTTTATAAGTGACGATTTTGTCTTCAATACTGTCACAGCCTCCCGGAGGCTTTACTTCATACTGGGCGTCATGGTTCCCATGGACATAGAAAACCGGTGCCTTTATCATGGTAGCAATAAATGACAGATATTCGCTTTTTAAATCGCCGCAGGAGATTACAAGGTCAACCTCCTCAAACGGCTCGGGATCAAAATGGTCCCAAATATATTCACTTTCTGTATCCGACACCAGTAATACTCGCATCTGAGCCTCCGATAAATCCTGAAAAAAATTTTATATAAATAACGGCAAATTTTTATATAAGTGTTAACCGTATTATAATAGAACTTAATAGCGTTAACAAGTCATTATTTGATGGAATATTACCAGGATTTCGATAATATTATATTTTTTGTTAACAGGTAACAATTTTATAACATTTAAAATTTGTTAATTAGTATCATCCTTATATGTTATTTTTGGTATAATGGTTGAAAATGAAGGGAGTAAGGAAAAGAATGAAGAAAATCGGGCTTGCACTTCTGGGACTTGGAACCATTGGCAGTGGAGTTATGAAAGTCCTGAATGAAAATGGTGAGCTTATAAAAAAACAGGAAGAAATTGAGATTGATGTAAGAAAGATTTTAGTTCGTGACAAGGCTAAAAAAAGAAGTGTTGAAATTGAGCCCAGTCTTCTGACTGATAACTACGATGATATTCTCAATGACGACAGTATCGACATTATTGCCGAGTTCATGGGCGGGGAAGATCCTGCCTTTCTCTATATACGGGATGCGCTGAGGAAAGGCAAAACAGTGATAACTGCGAATAAGGAAGTCATTGCCAAGCATTGGGAAGAGCTTGATGAAGAAGCCAGATTATCAGGTGCAGGATTATATTTTGAAGCCAGTGTCGCTGGTGGAATACCAATAATTAAACCTTTGAGAAGATCCCTTCAAGCCAACAGAATACTTAAAATAATGGGTATAATCAATGGCACCACCAACTATATACTGACCAAAATGACTGAGGAAGGAAGAAGTTTTGAGGATGTACTGGCAGAAGCACAAAAACTGGGATATGCTGAGCCTGACCCGACAGCTGATATAGAAGGATATGATGCCCGGTACAAATTATCAATCCTGTCGACCCTTTGTTTCAGAAACAGAGTCCCCGTTGACAGAATATATTGTCAGGGTATAAAAGGAATTTCGGCAGATGATATCAAGTATGCCAGAGAGTTGGGCTATGGAATAAAGCTTCTGGCAATAGCAAAGAAAGAGAATAATAAAATTGAAGCCAGGGTTCATCCGACTTTTATTCCGCTTTCCCATCCTCTTTATGCTGTAAGGGATTCCTACAATGCAATTTTTATTAAAGGTGATATGGTCGGAGATCTTATGTTTTACGGCAGGGGAGCGGGGGATTTACCCACTGCCAGTGCCATTGTATCCGATATTATTACAGCCGGTCAGAATGGCAAACATTATTATGTGAAATTTGATCAGGAAGAACCAAAGTTTGAGGACAACTGGCTGAGTGAATATTACATGCGCCTTGTAGTTAAGGATCAGCCGGGTGTGCTGGCTGAAATCGCAGGAATCTTTGGCCGTCATAATGTAAGTCTGGATACAGTCATACAAAAATTAAGAGATAAAAATAATGCCACTATAATTTTTATAACTCATAAGGCAAGCGAAAAATGGATCAGCAATGCTATGAAGGAAATTAATGCTTCTCCTTCTGTAATTTCTGTAGAAAGTCTTATTCGTGTCGAAAAATAGGGGTATATATATGGATGATGTAACATTATTAAAGACTGTTAAATATAATGACAAGGGCTTGATACCTGTCATAACCCAGGATGCTGAAACCGGTGAGGTACTGATGTTGGCCTGGATGAACGAGGAAGCCCTGAAACTGACTTTAGAAACCCGGAAGGTCACCTATTTCAGCAGAAGCCGTCAGAAGCTATGGATAAAGGGTGAGACATCGGGAAATTTTCAGAAACTGATCTCCATGTCAGTAGATTGTGATGGGGATACTTTGCTGGCAAAGGTAATCCAAACCGGAGCGGCATGCCATACCGGTAACAGGTCATGTTTTTACAGAACACATGTAATAAAAGACCATTAAGTTTCTATATGTAACTTTTAAACAAGTTGATAAAACAGGAAGGACTGATTGTATGTCAGATTTCAGTGTTTTTGATGAAATATATCAAGTGGTCACTGACCGGAAACAAAACCCAAAAGAAGGGTCCTATACAAACTATCTTTTTGAAAAGGGAACAGATAAAATCTGTAAGAAAATAGGGGAGGAAGCATCCGAAGTAATCATTGCTGCAAAAAACAATTCCAGCGAAGAGCTGCAGTATGAAATCTCCGATCTTATTTATCACCTCACAGTATTGATGGTAAATCAGGGGCTTGCCTGGGATGACATATGTGAGGAGCTGCGCAAGAGGCGTTAATATTGCGGATATTAACACCTCTTCAGCAGATAGTATTTGTCTGTCTTATTGATAATATAATTTTCATATAAAAGTGCGTCTTTGTTCCTTAAGTTTCTGGCAACAGCAGATTCTATTTTTGTCATCCTTTCTTATAAGTATTCATCTTTTGAATAGAAGCGCAGATTACAGTTTAGTCAATGGACTGACTCAGATTCATAAAGTTAATCAATTCTTTCAACAATATCACATTGAATATGCAGTTGGTTTGTCATCTGATCAGTATTATTGTTGAAATTTGTCAGTTGTATGGTATATAATGTGAAAAAATATATATTATAACCTGTAAAGAAACATGTTGGAATGGATGCATGTCAATGAATGATTATTCAATAAAGAAGATAGAGGATCTTTATTTAAAATATAATAAGATTTTATACACTATTGCATATAGGATTTTAAATAATCATCAATGGGCACAGGATGCAGTCCAGGCGACATTTGTTAAAATTATAGAAAATATAGCTAAAATTGGTGATGTGGACTGTAACAAAACTAAGGTCTTCATTGTTATTATATGTAGGAATATTTCTATAAATATTTATAATAAACATAAACGCAGTAGTGTATTACCTATTGAGAAATTTGATGAGATCACGCCTGATTATTCATTTTGCCTGGAAGAGGAATTGATTGGCCTTGAGGGGCTTTCGTTACTTAAAGAGAAGATAAATATGTTATATGAACCATATGCTGACATCATCACGTTGAGATACATTTTTGATTATTCTGAAAAGGAAATTTCAAAAATACTCGATATCACTGAACAAAATGTGAGGGTCAGGTTAAGCAGAGCTAAAAAAAGCCTTATGAAATTGCTCCGCGAAGATAAAGGGGTTGATGTAGTTTGAGTTTGGATATTTCCGATATTAAATTTAAAAATAAGCTGGATGATGCTATATTCAGTTATACTGGTCTTTGCCACATAGAAAATATCAATAATGAAATCGAACAGATTAAAAAGAATATAAATATTAATCCAGACCAAAAAGAGATGGATCTAAATATTCAGGGTTTAATTAATGATTATGCCAGAAAACAGAGAAGGCAAAAGCGCCTGAATTCTTTTAAAAAAGTGTCAAAAATAGCAGCTGTATTTTTAATTACGTTAATAACAGTATCAACAATATTGATGTCATCAGTTGATGCCCTGAGGATATTTTTCTGGAATATGCTCATAGAACAGAAGGAGGATTATTCAACAATAACTGTTGAAAAAGATGAATTCAGTAATCATGTTGTTGAAATTCTGATGGAGGATAAAAATCTTAATAATTGCTATATTCCTTTTTATATACCTGAAAATTTTGATATAGAAAAAATAATAAATGCAGAAAATTCAATTACAATTATTTTTAAGGATATGGATTCGAATTACCTGTTTTTTGAACAGAGCAAAAAATCAAGAAGTGAGTTCATGGTAGATACCGAAAATGCATATACTGAAACAATATCAATCCAGGGACTGGAAGCGAAACTTATTCAAAAAGAAGAAACAACTGCAGTATTATGGCAAAAAAATGGAATAGTATTTAATGTCCATAGCCGATTGGATAAAGAGGAAATATTAAAATTTTGCGAAAGCTTAAATTTTAAGAATTAAAAAATTTTTTGACGAAAAGTGTAACAAAACGCCTCCTTTTTTGTTTCTATATATAGAAAGCAAAAAAAGGAGTTATTTTATTTATGAAACGAATAATTCAAATCCTTTTGATTTTATCTGTCCTTTGTTTAGGAATTTTGCCTGTAAGTGCAAATGCCCCAGTAAAAACAGAAGAATTTATAATTGAACCCTGTTGGAAGGAAGTATTTCAATTTAATCATTGGTTCGACATCACATCTTCAGGAAGAGCTGATATTCAAAGTGAATTAGTAGCTTACGATGTTGACCTCATAGAGGTTGAAGTCGAGCTTCAACAATTTAAAAATGGATCCTGGGTAACTATAAAAACCTGGAAGGGAAGCGACTCAGCTCCAATTTGTGTAGTGGTAGGCAAGTGGTATGTCCCCAAAAAATATGGTTATCGCATGGTTTCAACCGGAAGAGTATATATAGGCGGAAAGATGGTAGAGGAAGTCAACTATACCAGCAGATCGTTATGGTACGAGTAAGATTTCAACCTGACTGTAATACTTTATATCTGAGATATAATTTTTCATATAAAAACTATAGCATCTCATGTGTTTCAGTATAGGCGACTCTGCTATTTAACAAGCCAATAAGATATTTTCATATATTATTAGTGTGTATTCCCCCCTTTACCATTTCAAGGTTTATACCTTACGTTTTCCCCGCAAATTGCGGGGATTTTTTTTACAAAAAAGCAGATTTACAAAAAACTATTATTAATATTTTTTACAAATTTCGACATTGGTATTGAATTCGACAATATTTAGTGTTACAATAATTTACAGTTAATAATTGTAGGAAAATAATTAAAAATGGATACGAGTCAAATATTAGACAATAAATATAAAATAATAGAAGTAATAGGATATGGTGGAACATCAAAGGTCTATCTTGCAGAAAATATTGTGCTGGGAAATATGTGGGCAATAAAGGCAGTGCCTAAAAACAGCTCCTGGTATCTGGATGGGATGAATGAAATACAGGCGCTGAAGCATCTCAGCCATCCCATGCTGCCGCGAATTGCCGACTATATTGAAGATGAGAATGCAAGTTATATAGTAATGGATTATTTCCCTGGTGTAAATCTTTTGGATTATATCAGGGATAAGGGATCGATACCTCAAAACCAGCTTATACAATGGACGGGTGAGCTTATTGATGTGCTTAATTATTTGCACAGTCAGCAGCCTGCCATTATTTACAGGGATATGAAGCCCGGAAACATTATTGTCGGTTCTGACAACAGATTAAGATTAATTGATCTTGGTACTGTCCGTTACAAAAGAGAGGAGAAAATTGAAGATACTATTTACATAGGAACACAGGGATATGCCGCACCTGAACAATATGGCACCGGATTGAGCGATGAAAGGACTGATTATTATAATTTAGGAATGACTTTGGTTCATATGGCCACCGGAGTTCATCCTGCCAACCTTGTGGGAGGTAACATTAAAGATGCTTTAAAGAAATCTGGAATCTCAAAAAAATTTTTAGACTTTATGCTTAAACTTATTAACCCTGATCCGGATAAGAGACCATATAACTCTGACGAATTGATAAAACTTTTTGAGTATGCCGCTCAAAATAATAAAACTCTATTCTTTCAATATAACAGGATTGCCCCTAAAACTTTAAAGGCTACAATAGCGGTATCTTCACTAATCCCAAACAGCGGGGTGACATCTTTTTGTATAATGCTGGGTGTTTATTTCAAAAGGCAGGGATATCGCACAGCGCTGGCTGAGTACGGCGGCAGCGGGGATTTTGAAAAGCTCAGATGTGAATTTAATAGATTATTCAGATTGGATTATTGTAATGACAGCACATTTGAAGCTGAGGGACTCATTTTCTATCCAAATATCAAAGACAGCAGCCATCTCAGCAGAAAAGGGGTGGATATCATTGTTCAGGATATGGGGGCATTAAAAAATGAGCGTGTTATCCGGGAATTTGGAAGAGCTGACATTAAACTTATAATATGCCCGTCAGTTTTTTGGAAGTTTTGGCTCATTGAGAATTTTGAAAGAAGTGCTGAGAGTTATATTAATAAAGACTGGATTTATGTTGTAAATTCAGGAGATAAGACCATAGAGCAAGCAATCAGGAAAAAATATGGAATAGATAATATCATTACATTTCCATATGTACATAATATTTTTAATTTTTCAGGAGAAGAAGAGAAAAAATTCAGACGTGTTATAGATAGACTGATCCAACAATAAAAGAAAAAGATATTGGAAGGGAAGTCTAAAATGATTTTAAGATCAAGACGATACAGGGTAATTTTAGGTTTCACTTTAGGATTTCTCTTGTGCCTTGTGGTATCGGGATTAGGCTTTTACTGGTATCTTACAAACGAAGGAATGCTTTCGCGGGAAAAGCTGGAAAGTGTAAGAACAGAGGCAGTAAATGAATACATAGAAAATAATCCTACAGGTCTTATCTATATTCTGGCATCTGATAAAAAAGCAGGAGAGGTATTAAGGGATACAGATTTTATTGCTGCAGAAATCGGGATTGATTATATGCCGTCTGATGCCATTTCAGATATAAGCCATGCTTTGGGGAAAGTTGTAAGGTGTGATGTCAAGGCAAATACCTGTATAACATCATCACTTATTTACAGTGAAGATGAGTATCCTGATGACATGAGGCTGACTGAGTATACAGTCATAAATCTTCCCGAAAAACTGGAGCCGGGACAGTTCATAGATATCCGGATAATGTTCCCCAACGGACTGGATTATATTGTCCTTTCAAAGAAACGGGTGATAGATCTTGCACATACTGGGGATGGGAATATCGGTAAGGTATGGCTTTATTCAGTTGAGGAAGAAATATTAAGGATGTCGAGTGCCATAGTTGATGCAAGTATAGTTCAGGGAGCATTTCTGTACGCTGTACCCTATGTGGCTCCTGATATCCAGGAAGCTGCTTATAAAACCTATCCCGTTAATTCAGAAGTTTATGATCTGATAGCAGAAAATCCAAATATCGTGACTAAGGCCATTACAGAGCTTGAAAGCAGGAACAGGGAGCTGTTTGAAAATATTATCAACAATATGCAACAAAATTCAGGAAAGAAGGCTATTTTCTTTGAAAATTCCATAGAAACAGGCCATAGTTTCCAACTTACTGAAAACAACACGGAAGATACCGACAATGATCTGGATGGGAGGCTCTGACATGAATATTGTCTTTCTGGGAGTTTCTTCGGAGGACAAAAAGTTCGTTATTCTCTGTCTTGCAAAGATTATATCCTGCTACAAAAACGTTGTCATATATTCAACCACGCCTTATGGCTGTACAAATGAAAAAGAATATGATTACTGCGGTGTGGAAATATATCTGATTGATAAGGATGCAGCAATCGAACCACTACTTAAAGAAGATACCATAAACTTGATTGATGTTGAAGAATATATTTCCTTTGATATTTCATTTAAGGCGGTGGCAATTTGTGAAATATCCAGAAGTAAACTTGAGCGTACTCTGAAACTCGTAAATGAATTTGCCTGGAAAGATCAGTCTCTGGACATTGTTCTTGTTTATCTCAACATTCTTGAATACTGCAAAATCAATGAAAAATATCTGGATCTTTATTGGGAAAAGGAACTTTTGAGTTTTGCAAATATATTACAAAAATGCATATTTATCTTTGATGAAACAGACAGGATTATCATGGTTGAAACCCAGTTCAATGAGAGGTTGTCCCTTAAAAGTATGACAAAATCTTTTAAATCATCATTGATGGAAATGGCAAAAGTTCTATTGGATTTGGAGCTGAAAGAGATAAGAAAAATATTCAGGAAGGCAGAGAGGGTGAAATAGGTTGCAGATTTCTTTCTGGTCCAATATGCACGGACAAGGGGCGACAAGTGCAACAACTGCAGCTTTTGCATCCTTGATCTCCCAAAAAACGTCCTATAAAGTTTTGGTATCCCATAATCATATAGAAAGAAGCGCCCTTGAAAGTTACTTTTTTAAAATGCCGGAAGCAGATGCCTTTAATTTTTCAGGACTTTCTAACCAGGGTATTGATGCATTGATAAGGCTTATACAAAATGGAAGACTGAGCCCTGAGATGATAGCTGATTATACCTATTCACTGCTCAGAAACAACCGGCTTGATATCCTTTTGGGTTCTGCTAAAAAGAAATGTTCTAAAGATGACAGCATCTATATGAAAATTGTCGAATATGCAAAAAAATATTATGATTTCGTACTCTTAGATGTACATAGCGGTCTTAACAAAGCTACCAGTTATAAGATACTTGAAGGGTCAGACATAATAATTTTCTGTTTGAATCAGAATGGTTTTTTATTGGAAGATTTTAAAGAGACACTTGCCAGAAATCCAGTTTTGAAAACAAAAAATGCTGTTTATGTCATTTCGCGCTACGAAAAAAGTTCTTCAATGACCGTTGGTAATATTGCAAGGCGTTTTAAACTCGATAAGAGGGCGATTTTTGCTATTCCTGAAAATTCAGCTTTTCTTGATGCACTCAATAATGGAAGAGTATTTGAGTTCATAGCCTATGCTCAAAACAGCAGGGACGGGGAAGAAAAAGCCTTCGTGGATTCTCTGGTAAAATTGCTTGACCATATAATTAAGGGGTGCTCAAAGTAGTGACGGAAACACTGAATTTAATATTAATAATATTAATATCAGGTGGAATGGTTGTTTTTCTCTGCTTTTTTTTCAGGTCATCCAGGCGGGCTTCTATTGGTGATGAAAGTTTTGATAATCAGCACTATAACATCGATGCACTTATTGACTATGTAAAGGAATGTATAAACGAAATTACCAGAACAAACCTCTTCGAGCTTGGTCTTAATGAAGTAGAGTTCAAAAAACAATCCAATAAAAGGGCTGAATTGAATAAAGCGCTTAAACAATGCATGCATGGCTCGCTGGAAGACAAACAATTTATTAAATCATTGATTTACGATATTCTCTGGGACTATATTCCCGAAGAAGAAATAAATAATATAATACCATTCAATAATCGATGGCTTTTATCTCCCCGGGAAAAGTTTGCAATAATCTTATATTCATTGAAAAAAGAGCATGGCTTGGATGCATTGTCCTGGTTAATAGATACATACAGACTTGATGAACTCAAAACTAATAAATATGGTGAGCTAATGTACTATATTTCCAAAGAGGAAATAGAAAATATCTATGAGGATTTAGGGCCTGTGCTTACCAGGGAGGACAAGCTTGAAATAATCACCCAGTTTGTTTATGAGCGGTATAAAGGTCTTGGCGTTATTGACGAGATAAGGGATATGAACATTGATGGCGTGTCCGCAGGAGTATCGGGAATAACGCATGACTTAATAACCCTCAATGCCAATCATGATGAAGATGAGAAACAAGTTCAAAGAAATTATGAGAGTATCTGGATATTTTACAAAGGCAAAACTATTAGGCTTGACTTTCTTGGTTTTGAAAGTGAAAAAGAATTAAGAAGAGTATGCCAGTTAATCTATAGATACAACAGGGGTGGTCAGCTCTCCGAGGCAAATGGATACAGGGTAAATGAAATGAAGGATGGCAGCCGTGTGCTGGTGGTAAGACCCCCATTTTCTGAATCCTGGGCTTTTTTCGTGCGAAAGTTTCATATAAAAAATGTGACTCTGGAAAATCTTATTACTGACCCTAACTCAGAACTGCCAGTAAACCTTATCAAATTTCTTGCAAAAGGCGGGATGATCACAGCAATAACCGGCCAGCAGGGAAGTGGTAAAACAACACTTTTAATGGCCATGGTCCGCCATATTTATGGTTCCTTGACACTACGTATTCAGGAAAAGGCTTTTGAATTAAATTTACGAAAACTTTACCCTGACCGGAATATCCTGACTTTCAGGGAAACTGAGAATATATCAGGTCAGGAAGGTCTGGATATACAAAAAAAGACCGATGGAAGCGTCAATATTTTGGGCGAAGTCGCTACAGATCCGGTTGCTGCATGGATGATCCAGATGGCGCAAGTAGCATCGCTTTTTACTCTCTTTACCCACCATGCCAAGACTACCAAAGACCTGGTATATTCGTTGAGAAATTCCCTCTTAAAATGTGAGATGTTTAACAACGAAAAGATAGCAGAACAGCAGGTTGTTTCGGTCCTGGACTTTGATATTCATTTGGCCAGGGATTATAAGGGAAGGCGCTATATAGAAAGAATAACTGAAATAATTGAGACTCCTGATACCCCATATCCTCAGGAATATCGACAGAAAGGCAATTTGGATGCAAAAAAAGGAGCGTTTTTGGAGACAACTGAGGAGTATTACAGGAGAATGACTGACAGAAAAACTTTTGAGATCAGAAATATTATTGAATTCAGGGATGGTAAATATGTTGCAATACAACCTGTAAGCCAAGAAAAGATTAAGGAAATGAAAAGTAAAATGACAGAAGAGGATGCAGCTGAGTTTGAAAAATATTTATACACATACTTTCACATATAATATGCGGCAGCTGTATGCTATTAACAGCCGCAGGGAATGGAGAGGTATATGAACATATACAGTATAATAGTTTTTGTTTGTATTGCCTTATCTGCTATATTGGCTTTATATGCAATAATTGTTTCCCGAAAACAGAAAACGGATAAATTGCAATTACAGAGTAAAAGGAACACTGTATTTTTTATTAATCTGTATGAAAAGTTAAAAGGTATCCGGTTTCTTAAAAACTTCCTCATTAATATTCGCAGAAGGCTGGAAATTTATAATCAATCAGGGGAGGCGGCACTCAGAAAGCGCTCAATAATCCTTCTGTTTACGACCATTTCGTTATATGTGGGACTTGTTCTGCTGTTCTGGTTTGTAACAAAAGATATATTCATGCTGTTGTTGTTTATGGTGCTTCTGACCTATATCAGTGATACAGTTGTGGAGCTTTTCATTACAGAACTTCACAATAAGCTTTTAAAACAGCAGATTTACTATCTTGAACTTCTGCGGCATAAATATTACGAGCATAATTCGGTGGAAGATGCAAACCATGAAGTGTGTGATATTCTGAACCAGGAAGGGTACTTTGAGATTTATGGTCAGGCTGAAAGGATCAATGATATTCTGACATCTGCTGATAGTGAGACCGAGCTTGAAAAATATTACCAAACTGCACCAAATAAATATCTGAAAATGCTTGCAGGCATTTTATATATTACGAAAGAGTACGGTGATTCAAAGAATAACGGAAAATCAACTTTTGTAAGCTGCATTTCATATCTAAGCAGTGAAATAAAAACAGACATATTTAAGAGAGAAAAATTGAAATATGCTTTAAAAGGTATAAATCTGATATCTGTTTTGCCCCTGTTCTTTTTCAAGCCACTTAGAACCTGGGCGTCCGGAAGTTTTGCGCCTCTTAAGAATTTCTATTACAGCAAGGCAGGAATAATACTGGGCATCATAACTGTTGTAACTACTATTATATGTTATATGACTCTAAGAAGGATACAACGGGACCGGTATGAAGCGACAGATTCAATGAGTAAATCTCTTGACCAGAAATTGTACGATGCAGGCTTGTTTCGGCTTGTCGATAAAATTGTACCACCCAGATATTCTGTGAAAGGCAACCAGCTTATCAAACTCATAAAAAGTGCTATGGTACCTATGAACTTACACACACTTTATACCCGGAGGATTGTTACAGGGTTTATAGCATTTGTAGCAGGAGTTTCATTATTCTTAGGGCTTAATTATTATACCCGGTATACAATCTTGTACGAACCCCAGATGCCGGAAGGGTATCTGGGCGGCAAACTTTCAGATGAAGAGCTTGTAAAACTTAAGGAGATTACTGATTTTGACAGAAGTATAATTTTGGCGGTTGATGGAAAGGCAGATTTTTCTGCTATCAAGGAATATATCACAGAAAACAAATTATTGAGTGAATCCGAAGCCGGGATTGCAGCCCAGAGAATTGAAGACAAGATAAAGCGACTTTCGTTAAACTTTTTCTGGTGGTGGCAGTTTCTGATATGTATTTTCTTCTTCATTGGAGGATATTATTTTCCTGTAATTAACCTGAGTTTTATGGCCAAAGTCAGGAAGGTGGATATGGAAGAGGAGGTCTCACAATTCCATACCATAATTTTGATGCTCATGCATATGAACCGTGTGCATGTGGAAGAGATTCTGGAATGGATGGAGGCTTTCTCAATTTATTTCAAGGAGCCGCTTCAAAAATGTCTGTCCAATTTTTCATCCGGTCCTTACGAAGCTCTGGAAGAGCTTAAGGAAGACGTGGCTTTTCCGCCTTTTATAAGAATAATAGGGAATCTTCAGTTGGCCTGTGAAGATCTGGGGGTGGAAAAAGCTTTTGAAGAACTCGAAAATGAAATGGCTTTCAACAGGGAAACACGGAAAGAAAACAGTGAAAGGATTGTGGAAAGAAAGAAGAATCTTGGAAGTATCATAGGCTTTATTCCAGTTTATACAATGTTAATTTTATACCTGATAGTTCCAATGATTGTATCCGGTATGGAAAGTATCTCGGCTTTCTATAAACAGTTATCACAAATATAGGAATATTTTTTATTTATATAAAAAACAAATTTTATCTTTGCTTAAAAAACAAAAATTAAGAGGTGAGATCAGGATGGATGGAAATTTAACAAAGGCCCTTTGGATAGGGGTATCTATACTGCTTTTTATAGCAGTAGTAACTATAGGTATCAGTATTTTTTCAGGTATGAGGGATGTAAGTGCCCTTGCAAATGATAAAATTGGTTCCATATACCAGGGTATGGCCGAAGCAGAAGTAAGGCCATATGATGGCAAGGAAGTCAGCGGCAGCGATGTTATTTCAGCTTTGTCCAACTTCTCAGACAGAAGCGGTGAGATTATTATATTTGTTGCAACCCTGGGCAAAAATGGCGGGGAAGCTGTGTCCATAGATCCCCAAAAATTCTCATATAATGAAAATCAGTTTGAACAGTATATTTCTGGAACAGAGGGTACTATAGAAGGTCAGGAACGTTGCCTGATACTTAAATCATCAGATGGTGAGCTGCTTACAACCATACGCAAGACCGTCCGGGATGCACAAAGAAGAGATGCCGAAAACCCGAACCTGACAGCAAATTACATAAACCCTTCAGGCAGGTTTGCTTCCCAGTTGGTTTATGATGAGAATATGGTCATAAGAGGTATAGTTTTTGCCCAGCAGCAATAAAAAATGAGCAGTAATATTGAAAAAGCCCTTTCTTTGGGAGTATCTGTCATGCTTCTTGTGCTTGCTTTTTCTGTGTTTTTTTCAAGCTACATAAAACTTGAAGAATATATAAGTCTGGTAAACAGGAAACTTGAAAATAACAGTCCGGTAATTTTGAATAACCATGAAATATTCACAGAAATAAAGGGCAGTGAAGTATTGCATCAGGTTGCTCAAATGAAGGAGCAGACAAAGTTATATAAGATAGGAAGTACTTATTATAACCATACACTGCCCGCACAGGAAGCAGAAATCTTTATCAATGGAGTGGAAGCAAACCAGACAGACATATCAGATATTCGTCCGGAGGATTTATACTCGGTCAGGTATGAATTTGATCAAACTGGCAGGCTAAGGGCTGTTTGCTATGATTTAGCTCAATAAAGACTTTTGAATAGTATCTTTATTTGGCGAAGATTAGTGTACCACATATCATATAAATTCATGAATCTTTGAAGCGTGGCTAAAAAGGAGTTATTATGGAAAATTTATGGTGGAAAGTATTTGCATTAATACTCTGCGCTACTTTGTTATTTCTCGCTCCTCTTTTAAATATTTTGGAAAGACAGGATGACATTGCGTATAATGTGGTCTTTGCAGAATGTAACCGGTTTGCAGATGCATGCCGTGATACCGGGTATATAACACCAAATATGTATCAGGAGTTTGTAGAGCGTATAAACTCTACCGGAAATACTTATGAAATCAAACTGTTTCATATAAACCGTACGGTTATTCCTGTATATACTCAGACAGAGGGTGGGCTGACATTTACAGGAGAATATGAAGTAAGTCATATATTAATAGACGAAAAAGAAATACTGGATACACTTTTCCCCGGTGAAGACCATTTAGAAGAATTAAACAGGTATGAATTTAAAATGGGTGATTTTTTCTTTGTGGAGGTTAAAAACCGGGGTAAGACCATGGCTACAGCCGTACGGGATATGATTCTTTTTTCCGATACTCAAACGCCCAGCATATTTGTAAGGGCAGGGGGCATGGTAAGGAATGAAGCTTACTAGCTTTGCAATATTATTTATTGTTATTATACTGCCATTTCTGTTCATTACCGGTCACCAATTGACAATAATAAATGAAGATACAATGCTGCGGGCATATTATGATTCTGTCATTGACAATGCAGTTCAGGATGCGGCATTTGTAATAAGTCAAAACGCAAAGAATTTTTCCTATGGAAGTAAAAGCGATACATCGGCTGTTAAGGAGCTGGCGGTTCAAACTTTTTTTGACTCCCTTTACCATTCCTTCAATGTCCATGAAAACCCTGCCTCTATGACCCGTGTTCAGTTTTGTGCCCCTGTATTGATATTTATCGAGGAGGACGGTTTTTCTTTATATGCCATAAATTCATATTTGAATGAGAAAAATTATACAGTCATGAAACACTGCTGGTTTCCCAAAAAACATTATATAGGTGAACTGCTGGAAGAAAGATATTCTGTCCGCTATACCCTGGGTAACCGGGTATATGTTTTTGATACGGTAACTTCTCTATTTATGGAAGGTGAGTATACAGAATTTAAGGATGACATTTCATTTTTTGCAAGCAGGGAAAGCTTTGAAGTATTAAGAAACAACGCCATCAGACAATCCATAGAGAGGGAATTTGCATTATATATTAGAAAATATAACAATTTGAGACATAAAAGTAATTTTGCCCTGGAACTTCAGTTTCCAGTCATTGATGATGAAGACTGGGTAAGGGCTTTGAATGATGTGGGACTTTTGGTGTTTGCTCAGGGTTTCCCGGTTTTATACGGACAAAAATATGAACATTATGCCCTCGGTGGTGCCCGGGTGATAAGGAAGGCGCCGATTGTGGGGTACAAATATTATGACCAGCCATATTACTGCAGAACCAGCTGCAATTTTTACAGTGATATAATTGGTGAAGATAGCGGGAATACAATATATTTCACCCATTCGGTTGAAGCGGCCAAAAACGGTTATTACCCCTGTCCATATTGCCGACCGTAACATTATTACTTATTATTTGTGTATAAAAGTGGTAGAATTGATATTGTCATGTGAAAGATACATAAGATAAGTTACAGGGAGTTGAACTTATGGTTTATGATGCGATTATTATCGGAAGGGGTCCTGCAGGAATTTCCGGCGCTGTTTATACCACCCGGGCAAATCTGTCTACTTTGATTATAGGAAGGTTTGACAGCGTTCTTTTAAAAGCTGACAAAGTAGAAAATTATTACGGGTTTGAACAGCCTGTATCGGGAAAAGAGCTGCTTTTAGCCGGGAAAAAACAGGCTGAAAGGCTGGGTGCCAGGATTATAGATGACGAAGTTGTCAGTATTGAAAAGGATGTTAATTTTAAGGTACACTGCGTAAATGACAGCTATGAGGCACGGACTGTACTTCTGGCAACAGGCTCCCCTGTTATAAAAGCTCCGGTTAAAAATCTGAATAAATATGAAGGCAGGGGTGTAAGCTATTGCACCACTTGCGACGGATTTTTCTACAGAAATAAAAAAGTTGGTGTTTTGGGATATACAGATTATGCCGTACATGAAGCCCGGGAACTTGTTCCTTTCACTAAAGACATCACCATATTTACAAACGGTGCACCTCTTAAGATTTCGGACAAATACAAGGATGTTCTTTCCCAGTTTAGAATTAATGAGAAACAAATTAAAGAACCTTATGGCAATGATGTCATAGAAGGTCTGATACTCGAAGACGGAAGCAGAGATGAGCTAAACGGTCTTTTTGTGGCATACGGGAGTGCATCTTCGGTTAGTTTTGCACTTAAGATGGGGATTGCAACTGATGGAAAATCCATATATGTTAATGAGAAAATGGAGACAAATATTCCAGGTCTTTTTGCGGCAGGGGATTGTACGGGAGTATTTAAACAGATTTCTGTAGCGGTTGGTCAGGGGGCCATAGCAGCCCGTTCAATGATAGAAACAGTGAGAGAAATAAGAAAAGACGGGTAACCCCGTCTTTTCTTATTTTAAAGGAGGAATCTATATAAATTTTATAAGTTTGCCGCTCCGGACAGGAGCGTGAAAGGGGCGAAAGGGGACAATTTTTACTGCTTTTATTACTGCGTATATTTCTGCGTCCATTGTTTCTTAATTCTGATGCTCAAATTTTTGATATCAGAATTAAACTAATTAGTAGAAGGATAATTCAGTGTTTCTTGCTGCTTACATACTAATTTTATCCGAATGTGACCTCTATTATAAGTATTAAATCCAACAAATTTTCATGCTCATATGTTTTTTTAATAGTACATTATTATGAACAAATCCCTCTGAAGAAATTTTGTACCAACATTTTAGAATTGTTTTAATGGAGAAATATCCATTGGATGAAATTCCATACCATATGAAAAGTAGTTATTCAAAAAAAGAATAAATGGTTAAGCTCCGTCATAGAAATAAAAATGGATTCAGACAAGAGGTGTGCAATATGAAAAAGTATTTGAAACTAATTGCCATAGGCATGATTTTGGTAATGCTTTTATGTTCGTGCGGCAAGAATAAAAACGTAGACGAAGAACCTGAGGAGGATCTGACTCCTACCAGCAGCTTAACCATTGACGAAGAAACGGCTGCGGTTCTGAATGAGAAAGTTCCTGTTATTCTATACTTTGCGGATGAACAAGAGGCTAAACTGGTAAAAGAAATCCGGTATGTGGACATTTCAGAAGCAAAAAAAGGAGCTGAGGTACTGGCTTCAATTATGGTCAAGGAACTTATAGCGGGACCAAAGACCGACAAGGTAAAGCGTCTTATTCCTGAAGGTACAAATCTGCGGGGACCCGTCAAAATTGAAGACAGGGTCGCAACTGTTGACTTAACAAAAGAATTTATTGAAAAACATCCCGGTGGAGACACGCTTGCAGAATTAACAATATATTCTATAGTAAATACTTTGACTGAGCTGAAAGATATTGAACGGGTAAAGATTATCATTAATGGTAAAGAAACTAAAAACTTTGCAGGAAAGATAAAACTGGATGCAGATTTCCCCAGGAATGAGGCCATTGTCGACAAGGAAGTCGGTCTTGCCGTTCCTGAAGAAGCAGGTTTAGTTCCTGTTGTTGGCACCGGCGATTATGATTCAGAGGATGCCTCGGAATATTACGGGGAAGATCCGCTTGAATAGGCTTGAATAAATATAGTTATTTAATGTATAATTAACTCTAATATAAATAGGGTATAATTCACTGCTAAATTGTATATAGATGCCTTAAAGGGGGGAGCATGAAAAGCTCCCCTTAACACCATTCTGGAGGTTATGGCTTTATGAAACAGGATAAAATAAGGGTAACAGTTCTTTTTGGCGGACAGTCTTCAGAGCATGAAGTGTCGAGACTATCTGCCCAATGCGTGCTTGAAAATATCGACAGACAACGTTTTGATATTCAAATGATTGGTATAACAAAAAAAGGCGAGTGGCTCAGATTCGATGGTGACATAAGTCTTATAGGTACAGGTGAATGGGAAGAATTCGCAAGGCGAAAGCTGGCAGATTCCTCTTACAAAGGATTTAATTATGAAGCCCCTTCCTGCAAGGATCTGGTGAGCTTCATAGATTCAGAAAATCAATTATGTGGAGTTGACGTAGTTTTTCCTGTTTTACACGGTCCTAATGGTGAAGACGGTTCGGTACAGGGGCTGCTTCAGCTTGCCGGAGTTCCTTATGTAGGCTGTGATATTCTTTCTTCAGCGGCAGGTATGGACAAGGAGTTTTCGAAACTGGTGTTCAACAATGCAGGCATACCTCAGGCTGAATACATAAAAGTGATGAGATATGATATTAAAAACTTACTCAATTTTATAATAGAGCAGGTTACTGAAAAAATAGGATGGCCCTGTTTCGTGAAGCCTGCAAATGCAGGATCTTCGGTAGGGGTGAGTAAGGTAAAAAAACCCGAGGATCTTGAAAAAGCACTTGACAATGCAGCTTTATATGATACAAAAATATTAATTGAAGAATATATTGACGGAAGGGAACTGGAATGTGCTGTTTTGGGTAATGATAATCCTAAAGCTTCAACAGTAGGTGAAATAGTTCCCAGCAATGAGTTTTATGATTATAATGCCAAATACCTTGACGGGAAATCAATAACAATAATACCTGCTGATATTGAGCCCCGGATCATGGAGAGAATAAGGGAATATGCAGTAAGGGCGTTTAAAGCTTTAGGATGTTCAGGTCTTTCCCGGGTGGATTTCTTTTTGGAGAAGGGTACTGACAGGATTATTTTAAATGAGATAAATACTATGCCGGGTTTTACCGATATAAGTATGTATTCAAAACTTTGGGAAGCAAGTGGAATATCTTATAAAGAACTTATAACTGAACTTATTGAGCTGGCTTTTGAAAGGTACGAAAAAACTGCTCGTTCATATGAAAGGAAGTAAGCGTTGGAGAAGAAGGTTTTAATTACTGTTAACAGCCACATCGAAGGGCACGATGGCGAAGGCGACAGCATAAGTTTTGTAACGGAAGGCAAACTTGTCGTAGAGAATGGTGAATATGTAGTAAGCTATGATGAGACAGAAGTTACGGGACTGGCTGGCACAAAAACCATATTAAGAATAGGTAAGGATAATGTGACATTGATTCGTCAGGGTTATGTCGATTCAATGTTACTTTTTGAAGTAGGAAAAACTCATCTTTCAGGCTATGAGACCCAATACGGAAATATAATGCTTGGTGTTACTGCCAAAAAACTGGATATCAACTTTGACCAGTCGGGCGGCAATATCCAGGTGGATTACATCCTTGAATATAACCGCAGTTTTGGCGGGAGAAACAAACTCAATGTTGTTGTAAGTGAGATAAAATCATCAAATGAACAAGAAATGGAGCAATAGCAATGAACAATATTTTTGAAAAAATTCGCGAGCAAATTATACAGGTTATGAAAGATGCTTTCAGCATCTGTGAAGGGAAAGGACTGCTTCCTGCAATTGATTTGCCTGAAATATTTACAGAAGTTCCTAAGCAGAGGGAGTTCGGGGATTTTTCAACAAATATAGCTATGCAGGTTGCAAAACAGGCCAAAATGCCTCCCCGGAAAATTGCTGAACTCCTGGTCAGTGAAATAAAAACCGACAATACTTATATAAATAAAGCAGAAGTAGCCGGTCCCGGATTTATAAACTTCTATTTAAACAGTGGCTGGCTTTACGATACCCTGCGCCTGATTCAAGATAAAAAAGAAAAGTATGGAGAGGTCGATATAGGAAAAGGAATCAAGGTAAATGTGGAATTTGTAAGTGCCAATCCAACAGGTCCTCTTCATATGGGGAATGCCCGTGGAGGCGCTCTGGGCGATTGCATTGCAAGTGTTCTTGAAAAGGCCGGTTATGATGTCACCCGGGAATTCTATATTAATGATGCGGGGAACCAGATTGAACGCTTTGGCCTATCATTGGAAGCACGCTATCTTCAGCATTTTTTGGGAGAAGACAAGGTAGCGTTTCCTGAAGACGGCTACCATGGTGAAGATATTATAGATCATGTAAAATCATATATAGAAGTACATGGCGATGCACTGCTTTCCAAAACTCCTGAAGAAAGGCGTCAAATCCTTGTTGATTATGCGCTTCCAATTAACATACAGAGAATTAGGGATGCTCTTTCAGACTATGGTATAGAGTATGATGTATGGTTTTCTGAAAAATCTCTGCATGACAGCGGAGCTGTTAAGGAAACCGTAGACTTCCTTAAAGAAAAAGGCTACACAATCGAGAAAGAAGGAGCCATATGGCTTAATGGAGAGAAATTAGGTCTTGAAAAAGACGAAGTTCTGGTAAGAAATAATGGAGTGCCTACCTACATGGCTGCCGATATAGCTTATCACAGGAATAAATTCGTTACCCGCGGCTTTGACTGGGCTATTAATCTGTGGGGTGCTGATCATCATGGGCATGTGGCACGTATGAAGGCTGCCATGGAACCATTTGGGATAGACAGTGACCGGCTTGAAGTTGTGCTTTTTCAGTTGGTCCGGCTTTATAGGAACGGGGAAATTGCCCGTATGTCAAAAAGGACAGGGAAGACTATTTCTTTAAACGATCTTCTGGAGGAAGTAGGCCGGGATGCAGCAAGGTTCTTTTTCAATATGAAAACTGCAGGCAGTCACCTGGACTTTGATCTGGACCTTGCCGTCAAGCAATCCAACGAAAATCCGGTTTTCTATGTTCAATATGCTCATGCACGTATATGCAGCATTCTCAGAAAACTTGCCGAGGAGGGAATTTCTCTCAGGCCGGTGGAGGAAGTGGATCTTACGCTTCTCAATGAAGATGAAGAGATTGAATTAATGAGAAAGCTTGCTGAATATCCTGAGGAAATAACTCTGGCGGCGAAAACTCTTGAGCCCAGCAGGATAACCAGATATGTCATGGAGGTGGCTTCAAGCTTCCATACTTTCTATAATGCCTGCAGAGTCAAGGGAGAAGAAGAGGAACTGATGATGGCACGCCTGATGCTTGTTGACTGCACCAGGATTGTGATTAAGAATGTTCTGGAACTTATTAGTATAAGTGCACCTGAAAAAATGTAAAATCCAATGAAAATTTATATTGTTTCTAATAGAATTTAAAGGAACACTTTGCTATAATTAGGAGGAAATACTTATGAGCCTTTTTGAAAAATGGCAGCATGCTGTTCAAAATCAGTCAGATAACCAGCAGAATCAGATCTTTTTCAAGAATTATCTTGAAAAAGAAACCGAAGCCTATAAGAAAATACTCGGTTCCAAAACACAGGTCATTGAAGGGCGTTTAAATGACCTTGCAAAAGAGTACGATATGGATGAAGTTACGTTTATAGGCTTTTTGGACGGTATTAACACCAGTCTGGAAAACCAGATTGAACTGGATGAATTGACAGAAGATTCTGAAATTAAATTAAACATTGTCTTTGACAAGCTTTATTACAATATGTTGGCTGCCAAAGCGACATGGCTTCATGAACTTAAAGAGTGGGACGATATATTGACGGCTGAGGAACGCGCCGCTATAAGAAAAAGATATAATGAGGATCACCGTGCTGTCAGCAATAAGGTAGGGAGAAATCATCCCTGTCCCTGCGGCAGCGGCAAAAAATATAAGAAGTGTTGCGGGGCTGGTTAAACCTATATGTGTGCACCGTAGTATATGACTTTTAAAGACAAGTCTCTGCTGAACATTTAAAATAAGTTCAAAAGAGACTTTTTTAATATAAAAAGAAACGTGTTTTTCCCCTTTAGAGCATTGAATTACAGGCAAAGCCTTGGTTTTTAGGAGGTTAACATGCTAAAGGTTAAAAAATTAACAAAGAGTTTCAAGAAGGTATTGGCAGTCAATAATGTAAGTTTTGAGGTTAATCCGGGGGAAATTGCTGTGCTGCTGGGACCCAATGGAGCCGGAAAAAGTACTACTATCAAATGTATAGCAGGATTGCTCCGTTTTGATGGCAGAATTACCATTGAAGGCAAAGACAATAAAAGTATTGAAGCAAAAAAGGTATTTGGATATGTACCAGAGACCCCAGCGCTTTATGAAACACTTACTGTATGGGAACATATTGAGTTTATAGCACGGGCATATAACCTTGAAGACTGGGAGGAGACGGCCAGAGCCCTTCTTATCAGGTTTGAAATGGATGACAAAAAGGATAAGCTGGGTAAAGAACTTTCAAAGGGTATGCAGCAGAAAGTGAGCCTTATATGTGCACTGATTATTAATCCTGCCATGATTATGTTCGATGAGCCTATGATTGGTCTTGATCCCAAGGCTATAAAAGAGCTGAAGGATATCTTTGTGGAGCTGAAAAATTCAGGGTGCGCCATTCTGATCAGTACCCATATCATTGATTCAATTGAAGGATATTGGGATAAAGTCTTAATTATGAATAAAGGTGAAATTGCAGCTGACCTGACTCGGAACGAGCTTATTGCCAGGGGAGAGTCCCTGGAAGAGATATTTTTCTCGGTTACCGGCAAGGAGGAGATAGGTCAATGAAAGCTCTTTTATTTTTGATAAAAAAGTCATTGAAAAACTTGATAAAGGGCATAGTTAAAAAGCCCTCTGCACTAATAGGCTTTATTTTTGTTTTTGCGTTTGTAGTATTTATTATAGTTGCCAGTTTTTTAATGCCCAGCGGTTTAATAAGGACTGCCTCGCCCGAACTTTACAATGGGATTGTTGTGGCGGTTTTCGCCGTTCTTTATTTCAGTTATTTAACTATTGGCATGGAAAAAGGCAGCACGTATTTCAGGATGGCAGATGTAAATCTTGTATTCACTGCACCCATAGAACCCAGAAGTATACTGGTCTATGGGTTTATTAAGCAAATAGGCGGTATTGTTGTGCTGCTGTTTCTGACCTTCTGTCAAATCCCGAATTTGAGGAATAATTTTGAGTTCCAGCCCTATGGTGTCTGGATGATTCTGGCTGCTGTAGTTTTATTTGCGCTTGCTTACCCTTTAATCAGCATGCTGCTTTATTCCTGGATTTCAAAGGACAATAAGAGAAAAAAACTCGTATATTATATTTTATATGCATTTGCGGCAATTATAGCTGTTATAACTTTGCTGGATCTTATAAGAACAAAAAGTATAGGTGCAACGCTGGAGAACGTCTTTAATAGCCCCATAGCCAGATATTTCCCGATAATAGGGTGGACGGGATCAATTGCTGCTGCAGCAGTTTCAGGAGTTACAACAGAGGTGTATGTGGGCGCTGTTGGAATGGTTTTACTGATTACAGGCGTTTCTGCAGCTATTTATCGTATGAGCCTTGATTATTACGAGGATGTTCTTGAAGGAACAGAATACGTTGAAGCTGTTTTAAAAGCCAAGCGCAGCGGAAACACCATGACATTTAATGCAAATATCAAAAACAAGACCAGTAACAGGCTTTTTGGGAAGGGTGCGCAGGCCATTTTTTCAAAACAGCTTCTGGAATATCGGAAAACATCACATTTTTTCCTTTTTGATATATCTTCTGTTATTGTCATTCTTTCAGCTATTTTTTACAGATTGGTTACACCGGCAGAGAATATGAGCACCAGCGCAACTTTATTTTCCATCCTCGGTTTTGCCTCTTATATGCATTTGCTGATCCAGGGACAGGGAAGACTTAATGCGGAGATAGAAAAACCTTTCATATATCTTATTCCCGATTCGCCGGCAAAAAAACTGTTTTATGCAACAATGCCGGAGCATATTAAAAACCTTTTTGATGGATTGCTTCTTTTTACACTGTCAGGAATATTGTTTAAAGCTGATATAATATCTGTTCTGGCCTGCATAATAGGCTATGTTGCCATAGGTTCTGTCTATGTTTATACCGGTGTTCTGACAAGGAGGATGTTTGGTTCAGTCCAAAGCAGAAACCTGATATTTTTCGTCAAAATAATCTTCTCAATAATTTTCGTACTGCCGGGTATTATAGCTGCTGTAATTTTAGGCTTAATTGCTGAAAGCTGGCTTTTGGCTATTTGCGGTCTGGGTGGATGGAGTCTGGTTTTCGGAATGACCTTTTTTGTTTTTTCATCGGGTATTCTTAATAATATTGAGGCGGCAGGATAATCAAGTTTTGATACTCTTAAAGTTTTGGGTTTAGTGATTTTATTTTTTAATAAACTCAGAATTATAAGAAAAAGGTTCAGATTTTAAAATCTGAACCTTTTTCTTTGGTGCGCCCGACACGATTCGAACGCGTGACACCAAGTTTAGGAAACTTGTGCTCTATCCTGCTGAGCTACGGGCGCATGAATGCAAAAATTATTATACGATATTGATATTTGATGTGTCAAGGAAGTCTTATTCTTTATTCGTTTTTTTTGAAACGTCGATAATATTCCTCATTCGAAAAAGTAAATTCCACCCCTCAGAAGGTTGGTGTGGAAATTACTTTTGCAAATCAGATAAAAGTTTGTGCTGGAATTTAGTTATTCAAAA